>JAAZKF010000307.1 GCA_012799975.1 Burkholderiales bacterium | reverse complement strand
GTCAGGCGCACCTCTGCGGTGCTCACGTAGTTTCCAACTACGCTCCGCTCCTCGATGCACGCCTTCCTGGCATCCAGACCCGCCTCGATGGCCTCGGTGCTCACGCCAGGCGGCGGATTCAGGCTCATCCCTGATCCTTGACAGCAGGGGAGGGGACCTTCCTGCTCCAAACCATGTGATACAGAACCGGGACGGCCGTTCGCGACAACAACAGCGAAGCCACCTCCCCGGCCATCAAGGAGATGGCCAATCCGTTGAAGATGGGGTCGGTCAGGATCACCGCCGAGCCTGCCACCACCGCAGCCGCAGTGAGAAGCATGGGACGGAAGCGTACGGCCCCGGCTTCGATGACCGCCTGGTCCAAGGGAGCCCCCTGCCCGAGCCGCAACTCGATGAAGTCCACCAGGATGATCGAGTTGCGGACCACGATGCCCGCGCCGGCGATGAAGCCGATCATCGAGGTGGCCGTAAAGAAAGCGCCCAAGCCCCAGTGGGCGGGCAGGATCCCCACCAACGAGAAGGGGATGGCGGTGACGATGACCAGGGGAGTCACGAAGTTTTCGAACCAGCCCACGACCAGGGCGTAGATCAGCACCATGACCACCGCGAAGGCGATGCCCATGTCGCGGAAGACCTCCCAGGTGACCTGCCACTCGCCGTCCCACTTCACCGAGTAACTCTCGGTCTGGACGGGCTGGGCGATAAAGTGCGTCTGCACCTTCTGCCCGTCCGGGGCGACCAGACCGTCGATCTCGGGTTGCAGGTTCAGGATGGCGTAAAGCGGGCTCTCGACCTCACCCGCCACGTCGCCGGTGACGTAGACCACCGGCTGCAGGTTCTTGTGGTAGATCGAGACTTCGGCCGTCTCTTCCAGCGGGCGGACCAGGTTCTTGAGAGGGATCAGACGACCATCTCGCGACTGCATCAGGGTCGATTCCAGGGCCTGCAGGGTCCGCTCCGGACGGGCATAGCGCAGCACCAGGGGGACATCCTCCCGGGCGTCCGGGTCGTGTAGGAGGCCCACCGTACGCCCCTGCAAAGCCGTCTCGACGGCCTGCGCCACCTCGGCGGGTGAGATGCCGGATTGGGTGGCCTTCTCGCGATCCACCACGAGGTGGATGCGGGGCTGGGGCTCCTCCTGGTACCAGTCCACGTCTACGACGCCGGGGGAGTCCCGATACAGTTCCTTGACCCGGGCGGCCAGTTCCTGACGGCCCTTGGCCTCCGGGCCGAAGACCTCGGTGACCAGCGTCTGCAGGACCGGCGGGCCGGGAGGGATCTCCGAGACCAACAGAACAGCGCCGTGGCGCTCGGCCACCTCGCGAAGGCCGGGGCGAATGGCGACGGCGATCTCGTGGCTCTGGCGGTGCCGGTTCTGCTTGGGCTCCAGGTTGACCTGGATATCCGCCACGTTGGGGCCCGAGCGCATGAAGTAGTGGCGCACCAGGCCGTTGAAGTTGTAGGGTGAGGCCGTGCCGATATAGGCCTGGTAGTGGGTGACCTCGGGGACCTCGGCGATCTTCCGACTCAACTCGCGGACCACCCCGGCGGTCTCCTCCAGGGTGCTCCCCTCGGGCATGTCCAGAAGAACCTGCAACTCGCTCTTGTTATCGAAGGGCAGCATCTTGAACTGGACCGCCTTGAGGGGGATCAGGGCCAGAGCGCCCAGCAACAGCAGAGCCGTTCCCAGCAGGAAGAACCAACGCCAGCCCGCATGGTGGATCAGCGGATCCATGACGTGGCGATAGAGGCGGGTGAGGAAGTCCTCCTGCTCGTGGTGCCCTGCCTGGTCCCCTTCATCGGCCAACAGGCGCAAGGCGGCCCAGGGCACGATGGTGAAGGCCACCAGCATCGAGAAGATCATGGCCGCTGAAGCCCCCAGCGGGATGGGCAGCATGTACGGACCCATCAGTCCGCTGACGAAGGCCATGGGCAGGATGGCGGCGACCACGGTCAAGGTGGCCAGGATGGTGGGATTGCCGACCTCGTCGACGGCCTCCAGGACCACCTCGGCGCGCGGACGGCCCTCGCTTTCGGGAAGACGCAGGTGGCGGACCACGTTCTCCACCACCACGATGGCGTCATCCACCAGGATGCCGATCGAGAAGATCAGGGCGAAGAAGGTGACCCGGTTCAAGGTGAAGTCATACAGGACGAAGGTGGCCATGGTCAGGGCCAGGGTGACGGGGATGGCGATGGCCACCACCAGCGATTCGCGTTTCCCGAGGGCCCACCAGATCAAGAGGGAAACCGAGACCACGGCGATGCCCATGTGCACCAGCAGCTCGTTGGAGCGCTCGGCAGCGGTCTCGCCGTAGTCCCGGGTCACCGTGACCGTGACGTCCGAGGGGATGTAGCGCCCCCGGATGGCCTCCAGCTTCTCCAGCACCGCGTGCGAGACGGCGATGGCGTTGGCCCCCGGTCGCTTGGCGATGGCCAGGGTCACCGCCTCCTCCTCTGCGGAGGGTTCTCCAGAGGCCGGTCCGTGACCGAAGAAGACGTAGCTCGAGGGCTCTTCCGCCCCGTCGGTAAGGGTGGCCACCTCGCGCAGACGCACCGGTCTTCCCTGGTGCACGGCCACCACTACCGAACCCACCGCCTCCCGGTCGCGCAGGAAGGAGCCGGTCCGCACCAGCACGCTTCGGTTCGAGCGGTCCAACCGGCCGCTGTGGCTGGCGATGTTCTGGGATTGCAAAGCGGCCATGACCTGGCTCGGTGACAGGCCGAAAGCGCCCATCCTGGAGGGCTCCAGATCTATTCGGACCTGCCGCCTCTGCCCCCCGATGATGGTGGTCTCCGAGACATCGGGGACCTGCTTGAGCTGCTCGTCAAGCTGGGCCACCAGGGCGCGCAGATCCTGTCCGTGCAGAGTGGCGCTGGACAAGGTCAGGGCCAGGATCGGCACGTCGTCGATCGAGCGCGACTTGATCAGCGGCTGACTGGCGCCCGGCGGGATCTTGTCGAAGTTGGCGTACATCTTGGTGTACAGGCGGATCAGAGCGTCCTCGGGGTCGGTGCCGACCAGGAAGCGCACGATGATCAGCGACTCCCCGGGCCGGGAGATGGAGTAGAGATACTCGACGCCGGGCAACTCCTGGATCAGCTTCTCGGCGGGCCAGGTGACGCGCTGCTCGACCTCTTCGGCCGAGGCGCCAGGCATGGCCACCATTACGTCGGCCATGGGGACGATGATCTGCGGTTCCTCCTCGCGGGGAAGCAACAGGGTGGCACCCAGGCCCAGGAAGATCGAGACCAGGATCACCAGGGGGGTCAGTTTGGAGTTCAGGAACATCGCGGCCATACGGCCGGCCAGGCCCCGCGGATGGAAGGTCGGGTTCATCGGGAGGTCTCCTCGGGGAGGATCCGGGTGCCGTCGCTGAGCCCGGAGGCCTGCCGCACCACGCGCTCCCCGGCGTTCAGGCCGGTGAAGACCTCGACGCCGACGGGGGTGATGGTTCCGGTCTTGACCAGACGCAGGTGGGCCACATCCTGCTCATCCAGCACGAAGACCCCTTCCAGTTGGCCTCGGCGCACCAGGGCGTCGGCGGGAACAGCCAGGACCGATCGGGTCCCCTGGGGGACCATGACGCGCCCGTACATGCCCGGGAGGATACGGCTGTCGGGATTCTGCAAGGAGATCTTGATCATGAAGGTCCGGCTGGCCGGATCCGCCGAGGGGACGATCTGGTCGATGCGGCCTTGGGTCTGGCGATCCAGCGCATCCAGATGCACCTGCAGGTTCTGGCCCGTCTGGAGATGCCTGAGCTGTTCTTCGGGCACGGAGACCTCCAGGCGCACGGCCCGAACGTCCTCAACCTCCAACAGCGGACCGCCGGGAACAGTCATCTCGCCCTGCCAGGCCAGCTTGCGGGTCACCACGCCCGTGAAGGGGGCACGCACCTCGCTGTAGGGTAGTTGGCTCTCGGCCAGTTCCTCGCCGGCGCGGGCCTGATCCACGGCGGCCAGGGAGGAGTCCACGGCGGCCCGGGTCTCGCCCAGGTTGGCCTGGGCCCGGCTCAAGGAGGCCTGGGCCTGGCGCTGGGCGGCCTGCAGGCCCTGAACCCGGGCGCGGGCCACCTCCATTTCGGTCTGGGTCTGTTCGGCGCGCTGTTTGGCGATGGCCCCTGCTTCAAAGAGATACTGGTGGCGTCGGGCCTCGGTCTCGGCCAGGGTCAGGCGCGAACGGGCCTCGAGCTGCTCGGCCTCCAACCCTCGGATTCGAGCCTGGGCCTCGGCCACGGCAGCGCTGGCGGTGTGCAGGGCGGCCTGGGCCTGGCGGGTGGCAGCACTGGCCGTCTGGGTTCCGGCGCGGGCCTGGTTGAGCTGGGCGGAAAGGTCCCGGGCGTCTACGCGGACCAGGACCTCCCCGGCCTGGACGTGGTCGCCTTCCTCCACGCGCAGGAAGGTGACCAGTCCGCTGAGGCGGGTGGTCAGCACGGCCCGACGCACCGTCGCGACCGTGCCCGAGAATTGCAGGTTCTCAGCAATCTCGGCGGGCTGGGCCGTGAAGACCGGCATGGACCTGGCAGGGGCCTTGGAGCCGATGGAGGGAGGAGCCGGAGGAGATTCTCCTCCGCCCAGCCACCACCAGGTTCCGGCGACCAGCGCCAGGCCGGCCAGGGCATACATGAGCCACCGCATCGAACTACCTCCAGATTGAAGCCTCGGGCGAGCAAAGATTCAGATTTCGCCTGATCCGGGTGAAGTATTACCCTTCTCAGCGCTCTCCGAACCGTCGCTCCAACAGGCACAGGGCTTCAACGTGAGGGGTCTGGGGGAAGAAGTCGAAGAGCCGGACCCGGCTCAGGCGGTAGAATGGCTGGAGTGTCTCCACCTCCTCGGCCAGGCGGGCGGGGTTGCACGAGATGTAGAGGATGAGTTCCGGGCCTTCTTCGGGAAGCCGGCGGAGCAATCGGGGGTGGCACCCCGAGCGGGGGGGGTCCAGGACCAGCAGATCGCAGGCCAGGTCGGGCCATTCCTCGGCGGCGCCCACTGCGAATTGCGCGGGTATTCCGGCGAGACCGGCGTTGCGCCGAGCGTCCTCGATGGCCTCCGGGACGGATTCGACGCCGACCAGGCGTCCCCCCAGCGAAAGGCCGATCGTACCGACTCCACAGAAAAGGTCCAGGACCTTCCGGTCAGGGTCCTCGCCCAGCCAGCAGCGGGCTTCCTGAAGCATGCGCGTGAAGGCCGGTGGATTGGACTGGAAGAATGAGCGCCAGGAGAGCTGGAATTCCAGCCTTCCCAACCTCTCGACCAGGCGGTCCTCACCGTGCAGGACCCGGCTGGTCTCCACCCGGACGGCTCCGGCTGGCGAGTTGTGTTCGGCGTGTATGACTCCTGTCGCCCCCAAGGCAGCGAGTTCCTCGGTCAGTTCCTGCAAAGGGAAGCCCGCTGGCGGGGTGCTGGTCACCAGGGTGACCAGCCACTGCGCCGTGGCCTGGGAGCGCCGGATCACCAGGTAGCGCAGAAGCCCCCGGTTGGCCCTCGGGTCCCAGCCCGGCAGGTCATGGCGCCGGGCCCAGGCGCGGGTGGTCTGGAGGATGGCACGGTTTTCGGGTGGGCCGATGAAGCACTCCTCGACCTCTACCAGCCGGTCGAAGCGCCCGCGCCGGTTGAAACCGAGCTGCTGCCCCAGGAAGCTCAGCTCGATCTTGCCACGGTAGTACCACGGGCATGGAGCCGGGACGGCGGACAGGACCTCGAAGTCGCCCGCGACCTGCTGCAGTTTTTCCAGGACCGGCCGGGTCTTGCCCTCCAACTGGGTCCCCGGATCCAGGTGCTGCAGGGCACACCCCCCGCACATTCCGAAGTGGGGGCAGCGGGGCTCGACTCGGCCCGGAGTGGGTTGGAGTACCTCTTCAAGCCAGGCTTCCCGGGCGCCCTTGCGCCGCCCTCCCAGCAGGCAGCGGGCCCTGTCCCCGGGGGCAGCGCCAAAGGCTCGGGCCAGCCCTCCACCTGGACGGGTGGCCTGAGCCTGGCCTTTGGGGGCCCAGGAATCGAAATCGAGAATCTCGCTGGGCAGGGGGCGGCGGCGCATGGCCAAGCCGTTCGGGAGCGGGACTCAGCCCTCCTGGCTGGTCTCCAGTCGCCTTCGGACTTCCTCCCACAAATCGTAGAAGCGCCGGAACCAATCTCCGAATCGCTCTCGGGAGAGCGAGCCCAACATGATGTAGCGGTCCAGGTCGAAGTGGCGCAGATCGATGTCCAACGCTCGCCAGTCCGTCCATTTTTCGTGGACCAGGCCCCGTTCGCGGGCTTCCGTCCAGACCTCCGTGCCGGGAAAGGCCACCAGGGGCCCGAAGGTGAAGGCGAAGAGCCTTCCCGTGCTCAGGTTCTGGCACAGGAAGCGCCAGGTCTGCTCCAGGTCCTCCTCCTCCTCCCTGGGGGCTCCCAGGATGAAGGAGCCGACGACCCGGATCCCGTGTTCTGCCAGCAGGTCCAGCGCTTCCTGGTTGCGTCGGGCCGTGGTGGTCTGACGCTTGAGGTAGGACAGGACCCGGTCCGAACCGGACTCCAGGCCGATCTGGCAGACGCCGACCCCGACCTCTCGCAGCAGTCGGCATATCCGTGGGGTGACCAGGTCGGCCCGGATGGCGGCGGTCAGTTGCAGGGGACGGCGCAGTTCCCTCCTGAAGAGCCCGGAGATCTCCTCCAGCCGATTCGGGTTGACGGCGAAGAGATCATCCATGAGCACGTGGAAGCTGATGTCGAAACGGTCGATCAGGTCGTTGAGTTCCTCGACCACGTAGCGGGCCGAGTGCATCCGGTAGGACCCCCAGAATTCGGCCGTCGAACAGAAGCGGCAGGCGTAGGGGCAACCTCGGGAGGTGAAGGACCATTGGGCCTGACCGGGGAGCCCCGGCCAATCGCGCTTGGGGAAGGGGATCCGGTCGAGGGGGGAGAGCAGGGGACGTCGTCCCGTGAGCCTCGGCCCAGTGGGAGTGTGGTAGACCACACCGGGCACGCCGCAAAGATCTTCAGGGGCCAGCCGGCCGGACCTCTTCATGAGCGAGACGATTTCCTGGAAGGTGAGCTCGCCTTCGCCCAGGACGCCGGCCGAGAAGGAATCAGGCAGGCTTTCGGGCAGCCCCGTGATGTGCGGTCCCCCCAGGACCAGGGGCACGTCCAGACAGCGGCGGGCCTGCCGGGCCATGGCCTCGGCCTTCGGGAAGTTGGGGGTGACGGCTGAGATCCCCACCAGGTCGGGAGCCCAATCCAAGGCCTGAGCCAGTTCCGGGAAGAGACGCACCACCACCTCGGGCACGTGGGCTTCGGTCCAGGAGGCGAGATAGGCCAGGCCCATGGGCATGAAGACCCGCTCAGGACGGGAGGAGTCCCAGGCTTCCAGGAGGGCGATGCGCACCGGTCGGGGCTCAGGCGGAATGCAGCGCGTAGGCCAGAATCTTGGTGGCCAGACGGGCGGCGAGATAGTCAGAAGCGGGTTGGCCAGGGATGGGGGCCAATTCCACCAGGTCGGCGGCGACGACCTTCCGCTCCCGGAAGAGGGCCCGCAGCAGATCCAGTGTCTCCTCCCAGAACAGCCCTCCGGGTTCGGGGGTTCCGGTGGCAGGCAGAAGGCTGCAGTCCAGTCCATCGAGGTCCAGCGAAAGGTAGACCGGGCTGGAGATGGTCGCCAGGACCTCCCGGGCGGTCCAACTGCGGCCTCGAGCCAGGAAGTGCCGGACCCGCTCCGGGTTCTGGGCGGCGAAGCGTGCCTCAGCGGCCGACATGCTGCGGATGCCCACGCCCACCACCCGGAGCGACGGGTCGTCCAGGCAGCGACGCATGGAGCAGGCGTGCGAGTTGGCGTTCCCCTGGTAGCTTTCGCGCAGGTCGGCGTGAGCGTCGACCTGCAGGACCATCAATCCGGGGAAGCGTTGCGAAACGGCCCGGACCGCGCCCGGAGTCAGGGAGTGTTCGCCCCCCAGGACCAGGGGGAAGGCCCCTCGATCCAGCAAAGACCCGACCGTCCGAGCCAGTCGCTCCTGGACTTCCGGGATGGAACCATGGACCTCCAGGGCCTCCAAGGTGGCAATGCCCGCCCCCCCCAGGTCAACCCCGAGTTCCTCATCCCAGGTTTCCACCTGGTGGGAGGCCTCCAGGATTGCCTGGGGTCCCCGAGAGGTGCCGGCGCCATAGCAGACGCTGGCCTCCAAAGGGCAGGGAACCACCACGGCCCGCGCGGAATCCAGGCCGGAGAGGTGTCGATTCTCGTCTCCCAGGAATCCCTGCTCTGCAGGCAGGCAGTCCAGGTGGAGCATCAGGCCCCAGCAGGGGAGGTTCGGGATCTGCCGTTGCCCGCCGCACACAGGACCGGTTCTGGCGTCTCTTCCGGTGCTCCGTCCAGGACCCGGGTCAGGTGGCGTCGCTTGCGCTTGCGCCACTCGCCGCGGTGCCAGGCGTCGCTGAAGAGCAGGGGCATGACGCTGGTGGCCTCGGCGTAGACCATCTGTTCCTTGCCGTGGTCGACCTTGCCCCAGGAGCTGGCCTCCTTGAGCGTAGAGCTGGAACAGGCCCCGTCGCGCACGTCGGCCACGGTGATCTGAACGGCGTACTTGTGGGCCGGGACATCGACGCCCATGACCTCGGCGCATACGACGGTGTCCTGGACGAAGTTTTTGGGAACCCCACCTCCGATCATCAGCAGACCCGTGGTGCCGGCATGGATCTTGAGCTGGGTCAGTTCGCGGAAGTCCTTGATGGAGTCCATCGTCAGGTGGCGCTTCGGGTTGCGCAACTGATGGGTGACCAGTCCGAAACCAGCGCTGGAGTCGGTGAAGGCAGGGCAGAATATGGGCACCTCGCAGCGGAAGGCCGTCTCGACCAGCGAGTTGCGCTCTCCGGGGAGAGTTGTCAGGTAACGACCCATTTCCCGGATGAACTCGCGCGAGGAGTAGGGGCGGGGCTCGAGGCCATCGGCAATCTGACCGATGGTGTGGTCGCAGCGCTGCAGAGCCTCTTCATCGATCAATGTGTCGTAGATACGGTCGATGTAGAGCGAGCGCAAGATGGCATCGTCGAAATCGGCGCTCCCCTGATAGTGTCGGTTGCCCAGGGCTTCGAAGAAGTCCATATCCACGATCGAAGCCCCGGTCGCCACCACGGCGTCCACCATGCCGTAACGGACCATGTCGGAATACAGATGCATGCAGCCGCCCGCCGAGGTCGATCCGGCCAGGGTCAAGATGATATGGCAGTCGGGGTCGGCCAGCATTTCGTGATACAGGCTGGCTGCACGACCCAGGTCCCGGGCGGTCATCGACATCCGGGACATGGCCTCCAGAACCGGGCGTGCATCGAAGGTGGTTCCGTCGACGTGCTCGACCGGGGTGCGGAGAAAGTCAACTTTCTCGAGATGCTTCATGGCTTTCCCTCCACCGCAGGCAGGCTAAAGCCCCAGGCTACCTTCCTGCTCCAGCACCGGGGATTCTAGCGTTCGGCGCTTCGGCAGGGGTTCGACCTGAGGCTTGCGAGCGCAACTGTATCGCGCCTGGAGATGGAATGCAAGGGTTCGCGCGGAACATTTTCGGACTGAAGGGCGAAAATCCGGGGGTTCCCCTGACGGATTCGACATGAAGAAGGCCCGGCGCCTCACAGCGCCCGGGCCTTCTTCATGCCTTCTGGGAAGGGATTCAACGAGGGGCGGGGTGACCTTCAGTCTTCGTCTTCTTCGTCGTCCCAATCGTCGTCATCGTCGAGGTCGTCATCCCAATCGTCTTCTTCGTCGTCTTCTTCATCCCAATCTTCGTCGTCTTCTTCGTCCCAATCCTCGTCGTCGTCCTCGTCGTCCTCGTCCTCCCAGTCCTCGTCTTCCTCCCACTCCTCCTCGTCTTCCAACTCCTCCTCGTCGTCCTCCCAGAGGGGGTCGAGCTGGCGGTCGAGTTCCTGCATGGGTTCACACTCCTTGATTGCAGGGCCCTGCGGGCCGATTTTTGGTCTCACCAGACTCTTCGACTGGCGAGGGCAGCCATGGGCTGCGAATCGGGGATCCGAGGACCCCACCGGGGGGCGCGACGGTCCCGGCACCACCAGGTTCTGGCGTGTACCGGATTCCCCTCGAATCCTCCTTCCCGCGGAAGAAGGCTCCGGTCAACCAGTTGGCCTGGTTTACCCGGAAGAGGGTTGTCGGACGTCACCCACGTTGGATCGGATCCATTTCAGAAGGTCCGCCCATTCCAGGCTTTTAGAGGGGTTCCTGCTTGTAATGAGGCTGAAGTCTCCCGATTTCGGGCAGGAAAATAAGGGGAAGGGATCCCGGGGCCGGAGGGTCGAAACGACCTGCGCCATGGCGCCCGATTTCCTGGAAAATCTGACTCCTCTTTTCCTTCAGTATTATGAGTTGAAGGAAGCCCACCCGGGCTGCCTGTTGCTGATGCAGTGCGGCGACTTCTATGAAGCCTACGGTGAAGACGCCGAGGTCTTTGCCCGGGAACTGGAGATCGTCTTGACCTCCAAGGAGGCCGGAAAGGGGCGCCGACTGGCCATGGCTGGCGTTCCCATCCAGGCCGTAGACCCCTACCTCCGGGGGCTGATCGCGCGCGGGTATCGGGTGGCCTTGGCCGACCAGACCGAAGACCCTCGTCAGGCCAAGGGGCTGGTCCGTCGCGAAGTGGTCCGGGTCGTGACGGCAGGTACCCTCCTTGACCCCCGGATGTTGGACGAGAAGTCCCACAACTTCCTGGTCTGCCTGGCCCGAGGTCGCGAGGAGGTGGGGCTGGCAGCCGCTGATATCAGTACAGGCGATTTCCTGGCCACGGAAGTGGTTGCCGACCTGGAGCGGCTGGTCGAAGAGGGCGCGCGCTTTCAGCCCTCTGAGGTGATCCTGGCCGGACCCTCGGGAGCCGACACTTTGTTGAGGGAGGCCGCGCACCGCTTGGAGGGGGCCTGCGTCGAAGCCCCGGAATATCCGACGGCTCGCGAGGCTGAAGAGATCCTGTGCCGGGAGTTTGCCCTGGGCAGCCTGCGCGGGCTGGATCTGCACGGCCGCCCCATGGCGACCGTGGCCGCGGCGGCCCTTCTGCGCTATCTCAAGACCACGACCCTGCGACACGAGGTCAGCCTGGAGCCTCCTCGCGGTTATACCCTGGCCAACCACATGATCCTCGACTCCACCACCCGCCGGAACCTGGAACTGACCGAGACCATCCTGGGTCGCGAGCGGCGAGGGAGTCTCCTGGGGACCATCGACCGAACCTGCACCTCGATGGGGGCCCGACGACTGCGGGACTGGATGCTGCGTCCCCTGATCGAAGAGGACGCGGTCCGCGCACGTCACGACGTGGTCGCCTCCATGTTGCGCGATCCCGCCTGCACCTCCGAGATCCGTCGGGCCCTGACCCGGGTCCTGGACATCGAGCGTCTGGTGGCGCGTACCGTTTATGGCACGGCCCATGCCCGAGACCTGCTGGCCCTCTTCCAATCCCTCCAGGGCCTGCCCGACCTCCGCATCCTGGTCTCACGTCTGCAATCCGGAAGCCTGCTGGAGCAGATCCTGGAGCGACTGGACCCGCACGACGATTTGTGCCGACTGCTCTCCGACGCCCTGGCCGACGACCCCCCCCTGTCGCTTCGTGAGGGTGGTCTGATTCGGGATGGCTACTCTCCTGAACTCGATGATCTGCGCCGGAGCCGCTCGGAAGGGCGCTCCTGGATCTCCTCTCTGGAGGAACGCGAACGCGAGACTACCGGGATCCGCTCGCTGAAGGTGGGTTTCAACCAGGTCTTCGGCTACTACCTGGAGGTCACCCGGGCCAACCTCAAGAGCGTCCCCGAGCACTATGTCCGCAAACAGACCCTGGCCAACGCCGAGCGCTTCTTCACCTCGGAGCTCAAGGAATACGAGTCCAAGGTCCTGGGAGCCGATGACCGGATCCGCGAACTCGAATACGACCTCTTCATCACCCTGCGCTCGCAGGTGGCCGAAAGAGCCGCCAGCCTGCGCCTTCTGGCCCGGGGCTTGTCGGAGTTGGACGTCTTGGCCTCCTTCGCCGAGATGGCCTCGGACCAGGATTGGGTCCGCCCGGAGATCGTCGAAGAAAACGTTCTGGACCTGGAGGCTTCACGCCACCCCGTCGTGGAGGCTTCCAGGCAAGGCCAATTCGTCCCCAACGATTGTTATCTGGACTCCGAGAAACGGTTGATCATCCTCACCGGGCCGAACATGAGCGGCAAGTCTACCTGGTTGCGCCAGGTCGCGCTGGTCGCCATATTGGCCCAGATGGGAGCCTACGTACCGGCTCGGCGGGCCAGATTGGGGATCACCGACCGGGTCTTCACCCGGGTCGGGGCCTCGGATGACCTGCATCTGGGGCAGTCCACCTTCATGGTCGAGATGAGCGAGACGGCCAACATCGTCAACCATGCGACGCCGCGCTCCCTGGTGGTTCTCGACGAGATCGGCCGGGGGACCAGTACCTTCGACGGCCTGGCCATAGCCCGCGCCGTGGCCGAATACATGCACGACAAAGTGCGGGCCCGAACCCTCTTTGCCACGCATTTCCACGAAATGACCCGTCTGGAACGGAACCTCTCGGGCTGCCGGAACTTTCGGGTGGCCGTGCGCGAGAACCTGGACGAGGTCGTATTCCTGCACCGGATCGTTCCGGGAGGCGCGGACCGGAGTTACGGGATCTACGTGGCCCGCCTGGCCGGTCTGCCTCCGGAAATCCTGAAAAGGGCCCAGGTCCTGCTGCGCCGGATGGAGGGGGAGAGCCGCCGCCGTCACCGCGAGCCGACCCGCGCTCGGGGACAGCAACTAGGTCTGTTCCGGGCCTCGGAAGACCTCGAGGAACTGGTGGCGGAGGGGGAGATTCCCCCGCCGGGAGAGCCGGGCAGGGAGCCCGCGGCGGAGGGCGCGGCGCGGGCCGATGCCTCCTGAGATCGGGACCATTCCTGAGGGTGAAGGACTCTGTTCCGTGACGCGCGAATGCGCTGCCGATTGTCTGACCTGGAGGCCGCGTTTCCCACGACCTCCGGACACAGCGGGACTGGCGGAGGATTACTCGTGAAAGACCTTTCGATGTTGGCCCTGGCTCTGGGGGGAGTCGCCGTGATCCTGATCCTCGTCCTGCTGGTCTACAACTCCAGGGTCCGGCGCAAGTATGAAGGGCGCATCCAGGCTCTGATCCGGGTGATCGAGGCCTCCCAGCAGTTGGGTTCCTCCACCTCCCTGGAGAGTGTGATGCCCATGGTGGCTGAAAGTGTGAAGACCCTCTTCCACGTCGACAGCGTCGCGGTCTATCTTCTGGACGAGGAGAGCGTCGAAGAGTCCGTGCTCCGTGCCAAGGGAGTCGAGTCTCCCCACGGAGGGGCCTTCACCGACTTCAATCCGGACGTCACACAGTCCTATATCAGCCGGGTCATGAAAGAACGCAAGCCGGTCATGTTCGGAGACTTCAACGCCGAGGCCACCGAAGAACGGGTGATCTCCAGGGAGCGGGACTTCCGTTCGGTGATGGTGTCGCCTTTGATGTTCGAAGGGCGGGCCATCGGGGCCATGTTCGCCTCCTTCCATCAGCCCGGGAAATACAATCAGGACCAACTGCACTTCTACTACCTGCTCAGCACCCAGGTGGCCCTGGCGGTTCGCAACGCCCAACTCCAGGAAGGCCTGTCGGCCCTGGCTACACGCGATTCGCTGTCGGGGCTCTTTACCCATGGCTACTTCCAGGAACACCTGGGCAAGACCATCGTCAAGTGCAAGTATGCCAATCAGCCCGTGGCCTTGATGATCCTGGACATGGACTTCTTCAAGAAGGTCAATGACAATTATGGTCACCCTCAAGGAGACGCCCTGCTCAAGCAACTCGGCTCGGTGATCAAGACGGTCGTGCGCCCGACGGACACGATCTGTCGCTACGGCGGGGACGAGTTCACGGTGACCATGCCCGACACCAACCGGATCTCGGCGGTGGTCGTGGCGGAGAAGATTCGCCAGGCCGTCGAAGAGTACGAGTTCGTCCTGGGACCGAATATCGTCCACATCACCATCTCGGGTGGCGTGGCCGCCTTCCCTGAGGACGCCGAGACCAAGAAGGAGATCATCGAGAAGGCCGACGAGGCGATGTACGAGGCCAAACACAAGGGCCGGAACAAAATCTGCTTCGCCGCTTGATGACCGGTTTTCCGCACTCGGAAGCCCTACACAGGGCGGGGTGCCTTCTCCTCTTGCTTCTGACAGGCCTGATGGCCTGCAGCTCCCGGACGCTGCCCGATATGCAGGTCAGTCGGCTGGATGGTGAGCCCTTCCGAACCGCTGAGTTGCGAGGCCAACCCGCCTGGCTCGAGTTCTGGTCACCCGGGGACCCGGCTTCCCTGCAGAGGATTCGGGATCTTCCCGAGATCGTCGAGAAACTTGCGGGCACACCCGGGAGGTTCACCCTGCTCGCGGTCGTGATCGCGGGAACCTCCGAGGAGACCCGCCAGGTCCTGGAGGGGTATTCGGACCTTCCCTTCACGGTCATTCTCGATTCAGGTCCCCTGAGCAGGGAACTGGGGGTCCGTCTGGTTCCTACCACGATCTGGGTCCAACCCGATGGCCGCTGGCAGCGAGTCCGTCAGGGCTATGCGGAACCCGAGCTGCTGGCGCGCGAAATCGCCTCCAGGATCGAAGGGCTTTCGCGTCCTGCCCTCCCCTGAAGGAGATGTCCCTTGGCTCGCTAATGGACTCCGACCGTCCTGAATCCACCGCCTGGCGTGGCCAGAGTGCCATTCCCCCCCAGAATGGTCGGCCTGGCGCGGGGTCCTGGGGTCAGGGAGCCGGGTCTGTGGAGGGAATATGTATCGTCTTGGCTTGATCCCGGGGGATGGGATCGGTCCTGAAGTCCTGGAGCAAGGGCTACGGGTTCTTGAAGAATCCTCCCGACGATACGGATTCTCCTATCGGGTCCACCATTATCCCTTTGGGGCCGACCATTATCTGGAGACGGGGGAGTTGGTCCCGGATTCCGATCTCGAAGAGATCCGCAACCTGGATGCCCTGCTGGTGGGCGCCCTGGGGGATCCGCGACTGGAACGAGGTTTCCTGGAGCGTGAGATCCTGGGCCGCCTGCATCGCGAGCTCGACCTTTTCATCAACCTGCGGCCAGTGAAACTCTATTCTGAAGATTTGTGCCCCTTGCGGGAGGCCAATGGACATGGGGTCGATTTGGTAATCCTGCGTGAGAATATCGGGGATGCCTATGCGGGTCTGGGCGGATTCCTGCGCCAGGGGACACCCGATGAGGTCGCCATCTCCGAGGCGGTCTTCACCCGTAGGGGAGTCGAGAGGGTCCTGCGATACGCCTTCGAGGTGGCGCGCTCCAGGCCCCGTCATCACCTGACCCTGGTGGACAAGTCCAGCCTGGTCCCCGCCCACGAACTCTGGCAACGAACCTTCGCCGAGGTAGCTCGAGAGTACCCCGACGTCAAGACTGCTACCATCGAAGTGGACGTTGCAGTGGCCTGGTTGGTGCGCACGCCCGAATGGTTTGATGTGATCGTGACCACGACGATGTTGGGAGATATCCTGATGGCCCTGGGTTCACAGATTCAGGGAGGTGTCGGCCTGGCCGCGTCGGCCAGCCTGAATCCCGGACAGGTCTCGCTTTTCGAACCGATTCACGGCGCGGCTCCCAAACTGGCCGGCACGGGGGCGGCCAATCCCATCGGGGCCATCCTGGCCGTTCAGATGATGCTTCAGGAACTGGGCGAAGTGGCAGCAGCCTCCAGTCTGGACACTGCCGTGAGAACCACCTTGAATAATCCGGACCTGAAGACCCCTTCTCCGAGTGAGAAGGGTCTTACCCGGAAGTATGGGGAACTGGTCCTGAAGGCCATCCGATAAGCGCTCAGAATCCGACAGAACCGTTTTCAGAACCCGACAGGAGAAAAAAAGCCATGAGCGAGCAATCTTCCCCGGCACCCGTGGACATCACCCCGGATATCCCAGCCGAGGTCCCCATGCGCGAAATCTCCAGCTTGGGGGTGGTAGGCGCAGGGACCCGGGGGACGGAACTGGCCCGTCTGGCCGCTTCGGGGGGATATCGGGTATTCTTCACCGATTCCGACCCACAGGCCCTGAATCGCGGCGTGGTAGCCATGCGCCAGCGCCTGGATCGGGCCGTCAACAACAGCCGGATGGTGCGTGCCGTCCGAGACGCGATCCTGGACCGTCTTGAACCAGTCCAGGACCTGGAGCCCCTGCGGGAGGTGGACCTCATCCTGGAAGCCCTCCCGGAGATCCGGGAGACCAAGATCCGACTGTTCTCGGAGTTGGATGAGTTGTGCGCGGAACCGACTATTCTGGCCACGACCACCTCTTCCTTGCCGGTCGGGGAACTGGCCCGGGCCAGCGGCCGTCCGGACCGCTTCCTGGGTCTGCACTTCCCGAAACCGTCCACCCATGTGAAGATGGTCGAAGTCGTCCGGACTGAATACACCGCCGAAGCCACCTTCCAAGCCTGCTGGAAGGCGCTGGAGCGCATGCAGAAACGACCGGTCCTGGTCCGCGACGTCCCCGGCCTGCTCTTCAACCGCCTCCTTATGCCATGTCTGAACGAGGCAACCTGGAACCTTCATGAACAGGATCTGGACCTGGGGGAAATGGATCGGGCCTGGTCCGAGGGAGGGCTGGTCCACGAAGGGCCTTTCGCCTTGATGGATCGGCTCGGCCTGGACGTAGTCCTGGAGACCTGCCAGGCTCTCTTCGACCGGACTTCAGACCCGCGTTTTCGGCCCTCTCCGCTGTTGGTCCGCCTGGTGGAGGCGGGCTTCCTGGGGCGCAAGTCCCGACGCGGATTCTACGACTACGGCGGCGAAGAACCGACCCCGGTCCCTTTGGCGGACCTCCAGGGCTGAAGGCTGCAGGTGCAGCCCTGACAGGAAGGTGCACATGTTTGGATTCGGCCTCGGCGAATGGTTGCTGGTCGGCTTTATCGCCTTGCTCCTCTTCGGCCCCGCCTTCTTCAAGCGGTCCTTCCAATCGTTGGTGAGAAGCTTGAAGTCCTTCCGATCCTCCCTTGAGGAAGGGGAGGGGGCCGGACAGGAGGGCGAGGAGTCCCGTGTCCAGGATTGAGGAGGATACGGGGAATACCCCGCCTGTGCTTCAGGAGGTCGAATCCGGAAATCCGGACGACGAGCTGGATCGCGACCGGCCAATGCCGGTGGAAGAACACCTGGCCGAGCTCCGCTGGCGGCTGGGTCTGAGCGTCGCAGTCTGGGCCCTGGTCAGCGGCCTGGCCTATGTGTTCTATTCGCGTCACTTTCTCGAGGCCATCAGGGACCTGGCCGGTGAGGACTTCCGCTTCATCTACACCCAACCCACCGAAGCCTTCTTCGCCTTTCTCAACATGTCGATGGTGGTGGGCCTTTTCGTGACCTTGCCGTTCCTGGTCTGTCAGGCCGTGCTCTTCGTCTCTCCCGGTCTGACCCGGGGTGAACGGCGTTGGGTCCTGCGCATGGTACCCTTCTCGATACTGCTCTTTGCAGGAGGAGGGGCCTTCGCCTGGTATGTGGCCCTCCCCGCCATGTGGCGCTTCTTCCTGGGCTTCCAAGGCGAGGCCGTGGTGGCCATGTGGACCATTGGCCACGTCGTGGGTTTCGTGGTGACCATGGTGGTCCTCTGCGGTCTGCTCTTCCAGATGCCCCTGGTGCTTCTCTTCGCTTCATTGATCGGACTGGTGCATTCCAGCACCTTGCGCAAACATCGCCGGATCGCCATCTTCGCTGCCTTCGTGGTGGCGGCTGTGGCCACTCCCACCCCGGATGCCGTGACGGCCGCAGTGGTGGCAATCCCGATCGTGCTGCTCTTCGAGGTCAGCCTGCTCCTGATGCGCCTGATCGGCCGCTGATCCCGACCTTCCTCTCGTCAGGGGCCGCCAGGGTTCTCGCGCGCGCCGAGATCCTCCCGGTACCACTCGATGGTCTCCTGCAACCCTTCTCTCAGGCTCCAGCGGGGAGTCCATCCCAGAACCCGATGCGCCTTCCCGGAGTCGAGCGCCTGGTAGGGAATCTCTAGTCGGGCCTCGGGAAGGTCCAGGACGCGAGGCGTCAGGTCCGGCCTGCCCGCCGCTCGGAGGATCTCGTGAACCATCTCCAGCGCCCCCAGTGGGGCCTGGGCACTGAAGTTGAAGGCTTCTCCGGCAACCCCCGGCTGCTCCAGCTTTTCGGCCAGCAGAAGATAGCAACCCACGGCGTCTTTGACATAGACGTACTCCCGCCGGAAGGTGCCGTCGCTGCGCAGAACAGGAGCCTGGCCCCGAAGCACTGCCCGGACGGTTCCTGGAACCAGGCGATTGAAGTTCAGATCGCCCCCTCCGTAGAAATTCCCGCACCGGGTGATCGCGACGGGAAGGCCATAGGTCTTGTGGTAGGCCACCGCCAGGAGATCGGCGCAGGACTTGGAGACGTCATATGGGTGCAACCCCCTGAGCGGAGCGTCTTCGCTCACTGGCTCAGCCCGCTCCAGGTCGCCATAGGCCTTGTCCGAGGAGGCCACCACCACGCGACGGACAAGAGGGGCCTGCCGACAGGCCTCCAGGAGGTTCCAGGTCCCCTGGATGTTGGCCGTGAAGGTCGAGAGCGGATGGCGGTTGGCGGTCCCCACGATGGTCTGGGCTCCCAGGTGGAAGACCGCCTCCACTTCGTGCTCATTGACCAGGCGCACCATCAGGTTGCCGTCCTCCAACTCTCCTCGGACCCGCACAATCCTGGAGGCCACGCGGTGATAGTTCCGGTTCTCCTGGGAAGGTTCGTCACGGACCAGGCCGACCACCCGAGCTCCTCGGTCCACCAGGGCCTGGGCCAGCCAGGACCCGAGAAAGCCGCTCACGCCCGTCACCAGGACATTCCGATTCGCCCAATCAAAAGCACTCACGGCAACCTCCATTCAGCCTGTCCCGAACTCCAAAGGTCGTTCAGCAAACGATAGTCCCGATAGGTGTCCATGGCCTGCCAGAATCCATCGTGTGCGAACATCGCCAACTGGCCGTCTCGGGCCAGACCATCCAGAGGGCCATGTTCAAAGCTGCACGAGGCGTCTGATGTCAGGTAGTCCAGGACTCCCGCTTCCAGGACAAAAAAACCCCCATTGATGTATCCATCCTGGACGCTGGGTTTCTCGCTGAATCGGACTACCTTCTGGTCCTTCCCGGAAACCACCAGTTCTCCCCAGCGGGCAGGGGGACGAACCCCGGTGACCGTGGCCAGGAGGCCGTGCGCACGATGGAAGTCCAGGAGTCGGTTCAGCGGAACCGTGGAAAGGCCGTCTCCATAGGTCAGCATGAAGGCCTCTCCACCCAGGTGGCGTTCAACCTTCTTCAGGCGGGCGCCGGTCTGGGATTCCAGGCCGGTGTCGACCAAGGTGACGCGCCAGCCCTCCTCTTCCGGCGCCCCGTGGAACTCGACTGTCGACTCCCGGCCCAGGGTCACCGTGAGATCGGTGGAGAAATACTTGTGGTTCAAGAAATAGTTCTTGATGTAATCTCCCTTGTATCCGAGGCACAGGACGAAATCCTGGAAGCCGTAATGGGCGTAGTGCCTCATGATGTGCAGGAGAATCGGCCGCCCGCCAACCTCGACCATCGGCTTGGGGCGAAACTCCGTCTCCTCCCGCAAGCGGGTCCCCATCCCTCCACACAGGATCACGACCTTCATCAGAACAGTCTCCTCCAGATCTCAGGAAAAGGCCGGAACCCCTTCAAGGTTCCGACGAATTGACCTCCGCCCCGGGGTGACCGGAGGAAAGGGGTCCAGCCGCGCCCCGGCTGGCCAGCAGGCGGCCAAGACCCTCTGCCAGTGAGATTCCAGGTCTCCAGTTGGTGTGCTCTTTCAGTCGTTCCGGACAGCCGACGCTCTGGAAGACCTCGCCGGAGCGATAAGGCAGGGCTCCCAGTTGCACGGGAACCGGGCGCCCGGCAGCCTGCTCCAGCAACCCGACCAGGTCGCGAAGAGGTGTGCCCGTCCCAGTGCACAGGTTGACGATTCCACCTCGCAAGGAA
This sequence comes from Burkholderiales bacterium, assembly GCA_012799975.1. Classification (GTDB taxonomy): domain Bacteria; phylum Vulcanimicrobiota; class Xenobia; order Xenobiales; family Xenobiaceae; genus Xenobium. The sequence continues at coordinate 11,018 of JAAZKF010000307.1, read as the reverse complement.
GGGCACAACGCGATCCGGATCAGCCCATCCACCGCATCTTCCAGATAAAGAAAATCTCGCTGCTGCTCTCCCGGGGACATGGCCAGAGGGCCCCCTGCCTCCAACGCATTCAGCAATTGGGGCACCAGGAATCCAGAAGACTGGCCGGGACCGTAGACCAGGGACAGGCGCACGTGGACTCCTCCTCCCAGGCAGACCAGGTGACCCGCCGCCAGCTTGGAGAGGGCATAGGGGGAATTCGGAGCCGGTGCCTGCTCCTCTCGAAAGGGAGCTCTCCCGGCACCGTACTCGTCCAGGGTACCCACATGCACCAGGATCGCCTCCGTGGCCTGCATCAGGTTCAGGGTCGTGGTGAAGTGGGCCCGCATGAGTTCGGGGGCGCGCGAGATGGCTCGGGTCCGATCCGGTCTCCCCGCCAGGTGGATCACTGCGTCCACCTCCACCCCTCGCAGGCGTTTCCGGATCGCCTCCGAGTCTTCCAGATCGCATTCGGCCCGACTCCAGGCCACGACACGTGCCCCGAGGTGGTTCAGGCGAGCCGTCAGGGCTCGGCCAAGAAAGCCGGAGCTCCCTGTCACCAGAAAGGAAGCGTGCGACGTGTTCCGAGCGAAGAGGTCCCCGTTCACAATCTGCGGGTTTCCCGGAGTCCTGAACAGATCCTGCGCCAGCCTTGCACCCTGTGTGCCAGGATGCGGTGAGACAGGTCGTCCCCCCGGCCAGCAGGAGAGCGAGGCTGAAACGACAATCGATCCGGACTGATGGATGCTCTCGTTGCCCGATTTCAAAGTTCCTGGCTCGAAGGGGTGGAGTCGTGACTCGTCCCAGGCTCCTGTTCCTCTCCTTATCGTCACGGCAGTTCGGGGGAGGCGAGGCCTACCTCTTGAACCTGCTGGACCATTTCCGCCTGAAGTCCAACGTTTTCATCGCCTGTGCCCGAGAGAACCCCCTCATGGTCCAAAGAGTCACCCAGCGTGGCCTCCCCGTTCTGCAGCTTTCGCTGGGGTACCGACACCTTGTGGCCAATACCAGAAGCCTGGCCGCCTGGCACGCCCAGGAAGGTTTTCACCTGATCCACGCCCACGGACGCCGCTCGCAGTTCTTCGGAGCTTTCTTGAGCCGAAGGACCGGCCTGCCACTGGTGGGAGCAGACTTGGTCGCCAACCTGAACTGGGAGGGCTCTGCGGCGGGCATCGTTCAAAATCTGCTGGCCGCCCTCTTGAACCGCCTGCTGGTGGTGCCGCAGTGCGATCGCATCCTGGTGCTGTGCGAGCACATGCGCCGGGAGAGCCTTCGCTGGCTGCGGGTCCCACCGGACCGCATAATCACGGTCTACAACTCGGTGGATCCCGATTTCTTCAAGCCCCAGGCGCGCGAGGAGGCCTTGGCACAATCCCTGGGAATACCGCCGCAGGCTCCCGTCATCGGCTGTGTGGCCCGATTCGTGAGCCACAAGGGCCAGCGCACCCTGATCGAGGCGACGGCTCGACTCGCCAGGAATTCCCCCGTCCGGGTGCTGCTGGTCGGAGACGGTCCCGACGAAGCGGACCTGCGCCGGCGGATTTGCGACCTAGGGTTGGAAGACCGGTTCGTGCTCATGGGTTTCCCTGTCGATCTGCGCCCCTACCTGGCGCTGATGGATGTGGTCGTCCTGCCTTCCCGATCAGAGGGCCTTCCCACGGCCCTGCTCCAGGCCATGTCCATGGAACGTCCGGTGATCGGCACCGACATCCAGGGAATTCCCGAACTGATCCGACCGGGTGAGAACGGCTTCCTCTTCCCGCCGGCCAGGACCGACCTCCTCGAGAAGCACCTCAGAAGTCTGCTTGACAACCCTCAAGCGCGTCGACGCATGGGACGCGCCGGACGGGAAAGGGTGCTGGCCAGCTTCGCCCTTCCGGTGATGCTGGAGAAGATCGAGACGATCTATCACGAGGTTCTCTCCTCCCGCAACCGACCGCGCTGAGGGCACCCATGAATCCTCACCCGATCCGCGAGGGATGCGACCCGCTGCGGAGAAGGCACATCCGGAATTGATGGGGAGCCGGGAGGTCCGGAATTGCACCGCGAAGAGTTGCTGCGTCGTCTGGATCGCGCAGGTCTGGTAGATTACCAGAAGGGCCTGGCCGCCTTGCAGGACCGCGCCCAGGCCGGGAAGTCGGCCGAAGAGGCCCTGGTCTCGGCGGGCCTGGTCAGCGAGATCACCCTGACCCGACTGATCGCCGACTCCTATCGCATCCCCTTCGTCAGCCTCGCGGACCGCTTTGTGCCTTCGGAACTCGCCCGGCTGGTGCCTCGAGACGTGGCCGAAAACTACGCCCTTTTGCCCATCGAGCGTGAGGGCGACGTCCTGACCCTGGCCATGGCCGACCCGATGGACCTCATGGCCGAGGACCTGGTGCGCTTCATGACTTCGTGCCAGATCCGCCGGGTCATGGTCCCCCGAAGCGAATTGTTGCAGGCACTGGCCGCGGCCTACGACGGCGGGACCTGGCCCCTCGATTCCCCCGAAGACGCCCTTTCATCACAGGTCGAACTCTGCGGTGAGGATTCACAGGAAAAGTTGCCTCCGGGACTGGCCACCAGCCTGATCCTGGAGGCCCTGCGCGAAGAAGCCAGCGACCTTCATTTCGAACCGCGCGAGTCGGGCCTGGCCGTCCGCTTCCGCATCGACGGGCGTCTACAGAAAACCGTCGAACTCGGGCTCGAGCAGCGTTCTGCGGTGCTGGCGGAACTGCGCCGGCTGACCGACTTTGCCGCGGGAGACTGGTCCGCTCCGCGACTGAACCGTTGCCATATCCGCACCCCGGAGCTGGAGGCCGACATTACCGTCTCCAGCATGCCCTGTCTGCATGGGCACAAGGTGGTCCTGCGCTTGTTAGACCGCTCGCGCCAGACGCCCAATCTGGAGAGGTTGGGCTTCCTTCCCGAGACCTTTCGTCAGGTCGTCTCACTCCTGGAGAAGCCTTCCGGCCTGATCCTGGTCACGGGACCGGCCGGTTCGGGCCGGACCTCTACCTCCTACGGGATGCTGCATCACCTGGGGCCGCAGGGGCGGAGCATCGTGGCCCTGGAAGACTCCTGGATGCCGGAGCTGGCCGGGATCACCTGCATCCCGGTGGGCAACGAGCCGGGCACGATGGAACTCAAGCAGGCTTTGGAGGGGGCCTTGTTGCAGGACCCCGACGTGCTTCTCCTGCGCGGCTTGCCGGATCGGGAGACGACGGACCTGGTCCTGCGTGCCGCCGGCGAGATGCTGGTGATCACGACCATGGGGGCTGAAGGCGCCCTGGCGGCCGTGCAGAACCTGCAGCGGCTGGCCGGTTCGCCCTGGCGGGCCGTCTCGTCCCTGTTGGGGGTGGTGGCGCAGCGGCGGGTCCGCCGACTCTGCGAAGCCTGCCGGGAGGAGAGCCCTCCCGAGGAGAAGCTGGGGTTCTCGTTGCCGTCTCACCTGAAACTTCCCGAATGCCGTTTCGTCGGCCGGGGCTGCCGGGCTTGCTCGTACTCAGGATATCGGGAGCGGGTCGGGCTTCAGGAGGTCCTGCTGATCAGCGAGCGTATGCGTCACCTCCTGTGGTCGGGAGCCTCCGAAAAGCGCCTATTGGAATCCGCCCTTGCAGAAGGGATGGTGCCTCTGGCCGCCGACGGCCTGTCCAAGGTCGGGATGGGCCTGACCAGCCTGGATGAGGTCCTCCGAGCACTGCCTCCGATCCCCGGAGGTGGAAGGCTCTGTTCCACCTGCCGTCGCGAGCTTTCCGAGGACTTCCAGGTCTGTCCCTACTGCGATCCGGGCCTGGAGCACCAGTGCCCCTCCTGCCAGCGCCCGGTTCAGGAGGACTGGCGAACCTGCCCCTTCTGCCGGCGCAGCCTGCCGAGCATCAGCGATGCCCTGCCACTCGGGGAAGAGAAGCCCTCCGAGGAGTTCCCGGCGCTTCCGGGGCTGCGCACGGTCCTGGTGGCAGACCATGATGCCTCGATCCGGGCTGGGATTCTGGAAGCCCTGGAGCGTTCGGGCTATCGGGTCCTCCTGGCCGACGATGGGCAGGATGCCGTCGACCTCATCGACCAGGAGTCTCCCGACCTGGTCCTGGCCGAAGCCCGGCTTCCCCGCGTGGATGGCCTGGAACTATGCCGCCGGATTCGAGAGGAAGGCCATTCCATCCCGATCCTTATCCTGCATCCGCAGGCCGACGAGGAGTTTCGCCAGAAGGTCCTGGAGGCAGGAGGCGACGGCCTGCTGAGCCGGGCCGTCAGCGCCACGGGATGGGTTCGGGCCCTGGTGCGCGCCCTGACGGAGATAACCGGCCGAGAAGAAAACCGGAAGGATTGATCCTCAGCGCCCCCCGTCGGCGAAATCGCGCAGGTCTTCAGCCATCTTCTCCAGGCGTTGCTGGACCTGCCCGTTGACGGTGGTGCGGGCATAACGGCCGTCGCTGCGAGGGCGTCCTGCCGGCATCCCCGTGAGGATTTCGAGGCCCTCGTCGACATGTCCGATGGCCCACAGATGGAAACGACCGCGGGCCACCGCCTCCTGAACATCCTGGCGCAGCATCAGATGAGGCAGGTTGGCCCGGGGGATCAGGACTCCCTGGCGGCGGTTGAGGCCCCTGCTCCTGCAGACCTCAAAGAAGCCCTCGACCTTTTCGTTGACCCCACCGATGGCCTGGATATTCCCGAACTGGTCCACGGATCCGGTGACGGCCAGGCCCTGACGGATCGGCACCCCTGACAGGGCCGAAAGGATGGCGTAGATCTCGGCGGAGGAGGCGGAATCGCCTTCGACCTCTTCGTAGGTCTGCTCGAAACCCACCGAAATCGAGACTGACAAGGGGGCTCGCTCGGCGAAGCGTCCGCTGAGGAATCCGCCCAGGATGAGAACTCCCTTGGAGTGGATCTTGCCGGCCGTCTCACACTCCCTCTCGATATCGACGACCCCTTCCTTGCCGAGGCTGACGCGGGCCGTGATTCTCGAAGGGCGCCCGAACTCGTAGTCTCCCAGGTCCAGGACCGCCAACCCGTTGACCTGTCCCACCGCTGACCCGGTAACCTCGATGCGCAGAATCGACTCGTCGATCATCTCCTGGATCTTGTCTTCGACTAGATTCGAGCGAAAACGCCGTTGCTGCAAGGTATGGTGGATGTCGGAGGCAGCGATCCGGGGGCGCGAGGCCTGGGAAGCCCAGTAGGATGCCTCGCGCGCGACGTCCGCGATTTCCATGAACTGGGTGGAGAGCCGGTCCTGGTGTTCGGCCAGGCGGGCCCCGTATTCGACCATGGCAGCCACTGCGCCGGCTTCGAAGGGAAGCAGACCATCCTCCTTGGCCCGCCGGGCCAGGAAGCGGGCGTAGAGCAATTCGGTTTCGGGAGTGCGGGCCATCTCGTCGTCGAAATCGGCCTTGACTTTGAAGAACTTGCGGAAGTCTTCGTCCAGGCTGAGCAGGAAGTGGTGCAGGTGGTGTGAACCGATGAGGACGATCTTGACCTGGACCGCCGGAGCCTGGGGTTTGAGCGTGGCCACGGGAATCATCCGGAACTGCTCGCCCAGGTTCTCGACCCGGGCTTCTCCGCTGCGGATCATCCGCTTGAGGGCATCCCAGGAGAAGGGGGTGCTCAGGACGTCCCGGGCCTGTAGCAGCAGATAGCCTCCGCTGGCGCGATGGACGGCTCCGGCCCGGATCATGGTGAAATCGGTGACCAGGTTGCTGTTGTGGGGGCGGTACTCGATCCCACCGAAGAGGTTGTAGTAGGTGGGATTGGTCTCGTAGACCACCGGGGCGCCTTGCGTCTCTTCGTGGGTGACGAAGACGTTCAGGCGGTAGCGCTCGATCGGTGAAGCGGAACGCCCTCGCAGGAAGAGGGTCAGCAGATCCCGCTCTTCCCGGTCGCGACGGAACTCGTCGAGGTGCTCCAGGATGTCTTCTTCGAGGTTGCGCAGGTGCTCGAGCAGGGCCGGGACCTCGGCGAAGCGATCGACCAGGTCGCGCAAAATTCCGCCGACGAACTCCCGGGCCATCTCCTTCTCCAGGTCCTGTACCGCGCGGCGGGTCTCCGATTCCCCTCGGCGCAACTCGTTGACGGCGCTGAGGATCCGCGTCTGGAGGACTTCCGACCCCTGGGCCAGCTCGCGCCGGCGGTCCTCGTCCAACAGGGAGAACTGGTCGCGTTTCAGGGGTTCACCGTCCAGCAAAGGAACGGTTAGCACCGCTCCCTCGGTGAACTGGATGCGGAATTGTCGGCTCTCCGCCTCGGCCTGGATTTCCTCTAGGATACGCTTGCGCTCGGTCTCGAAGCGCCTCAGGATTCCTTGTCGGCGGGTCTCGAAGGCCTGGCTCTCAAAGAGGGTGGGCAGTTCCTGACGCAGGCGCTCCAGTCGCTCGTCCAGGGCCCGCGCCATGTCCCGGGCGGTTCCCGAGGGCAGTTCCAGGCAACGTGGTTCGTCGGGGTTGCGGAAGTTTTCGACGTAGACCCGATCCGGAGGCACCTCTTCAGCGCGCGCCCGAGCTCGCAGCAGCGAAAGTGCCGTGCTCTGTCGTCCGGTTCCCGAAGGCCCGGCGATGTAGACGTTGAACCCGCTGGCCCGGGTATCCAGCCCGAATTCCAGGGCTGCCATGGCGCGAGGCTGACCCGCCGTGACCTCGAGCGGCTCCAGTTCGGAGGTATCTCGGAAGGGGAAGCTCTCTACGGAACAACGCCGAGACAACTGCTCGACACCGAGCAGGAGCCGTTCTTCGAGAGGGGCTTTCTTGGCCATGGGTCTGGTCGGTCTTCCGGCAAAGATGGCTGAGGGAGAACCAGGGCAATTTTGTGGCCTGCCTCCGGGTTCCTGCCCTGTCTTCCTGGAGGAGCGCGCGCATCGGGTTGAGAATGGATCCTAGAGCAGCGGCGGGAGGCGCCATGGCATCCTCAAACCTTGATTATCGGATCGAAAACCACGGGGATTTCCAGGTCGTGATCCTGGTCGGCGAGGTCGATATTGCCGGGGTCCCCTCCTTGAAGAGCTTCGTCGAGGAAAAGATCGCCGCTGGGACCATGGACTTGGTCTACGACCTGTCACAGGTCGACGCCATCGACTCCACAGGTCTGGGATTCCTGGTGTGGTCCCGCAAGCGCGTGCGCGAGCAGTCCGGCAGGCTTCGCCTGGTTACCGATCGCCCCCAGGTCCAGAGGGTCCTGAGGCTGACCGGACTGGGTAGGCTCTTCGAGACCTACCTGACCCTCCAGGAAGCCCTGGATGCCCCCATGCTCCCGGAGGCAGGCTACCCGGACACCTATCCGCCCGAGAGGCGCTGAACCACCGGGGTTCTCAGGTGCCGACGGTTTTTTCGGCGGCGCGGACTACGTTTTCGAGCAGGAGGATCGTCGTTACGGGTCCGATCCCTCCCAAAGTCGGGGTCCAGGCCGAAGCCACCTCCAGGTTTCCTTCGGTCTCGACATCTCCCAGCGCCTTCCCCTGCTCGGTGAAGTTCATCCCCACGTCCAGGACCACGGCTCCGGGCTTGACCATTCCAGCCTTCACCAGTCCGGGGTGTCCGGCGGCCACGACCAGGATATCTGCCTGACGGGTATGGTGGGCCAGGTCCTTGGTCCGCGAGTGACAGATCGTCACCGTCGCGTCCTGAGCCAGCAGCAACAAGGCCACTGGACGCCCCACGACGGAACTGCGTCCCACCACCACGGCCTGACGACCCGTGATCGGAATCTCGTAGTGATGGAGGAGCTCAAGACATGCGGCCGCCGTGGTCGGGATGAACTCGCCGGTTCCCGACAGGAGGTGCCCCAGATTGAACGGGTGGAGGCCCTCCACATCCTTGGCCGGCACGATGCGGGTCACGGCATCCAGTCCCCGGTAGGCCTCGGGCATCGGGTTCTCCAGCAGGATCCCGTGTACCTCCGGGTTCTGGCTCAGACTGGCCAGGGTCTCCAGGAGCTCACCTCCACTTCCAGAGGAGGGCAGCCGGCAGGTCCGTGCCGAGAGTCCCAGCTTTTCACACATCCGGACCTTGGCCCGGGCAAAGCGGGCGGCAGCCTCCTGCCCGGTGGCGTCGACTATGGCCAGCGTGGGGACTACTCCGTGGCTGGCGAGGTCCTGCACACGAGCTCGGATTGAGAGTTCCCGGTCTTGGACCAGCGGCGCGCCGAGCAATAACCGAGCGGACATCAGGCCTCCTCCGCCTGCGCCCTACCGTGGATCAAGGCCAGGGGGGTCATTTCTCCGGCGTTCCCCTGGGGATTCGGACGCAAGGCCTCCTCGACCTCGGCCTGGCGGGTGGGGTCGGAGATGGCCAGGATATCGACCTTGCCCAGGTCGTTGGCATCCACGATGGTGGCATCGATACCCGTGCGCCGGCGGATTTCCTCGACCACCTGCTGGGGGCGGAGTGGCGCGAGCACGACGTGTTTGTCGAAGGGGGGGAGAGTCCCGGTACAGTCGTCGATCACTGTGACCCGACGTCCCGCCACCCGATAAAAGTCTCCACTGCGGCCCAACAGTCTCCCGATGAAGGCTGCCGCCGTAGCCAGCAGGATCCGACAGGTGCCGGCCTCACGAAAAGCCATCTCCAAGGCATATACCGACGAAAGCGAGGCGTCCATCCCGAAGATCCGGTTCAACCGACGGGCCAGATAGCGGGGATGGATGTCTTCGCAGTAGGCCAGACGCCCCTGCATGATGGCCACCGCACTCTCGGCCAGGGCCACCATGTCTCCTGGTCGGGCTACTCCTTCCAGATACCGGGCAGTCACCTCTACCACGTCCTCTCCGGGGCGCAGGAGATGGGTCCGCAGAGGGAGGACCGGGGAGTCCGGAGGAAGGGGTCGGGGGGTGGGCTCAATGGGCACGACTGGCCCTTCGCCCGCGGGGACCTCCCGAAAATCTTCCGTATGCAGGACGATCTCCTCACGGCGGTACTGCATGGGGGTTCGGCAGTAGAACTTGTAGAAGAGATCCACCCGAAACTCCCCGAGCTCGGCTACCGCCTGGCGAGCCCCCCGGGGAGCGGTCAGCCAGATCTCCACCTCCACAGGCATCTCGGCGCCGGCAGGGACGATGCAGGCCTCCCAGTACCCATCCTGCCGGGGACGTGCCGGATCGCTAAGGCGCACGACCGGTTGGAGGTCGCTATAGCGGAGGCCGGAAGGCTGCAGGCGGGCCTCGGCGTCGATGATCAGGCCCTGTTGATTTCCCAGGTTCCGAAAGGGCACTGTGAAGCGCAGACGGGCGTGCTGCTCGTCGGGATAATCGATGCGCAGATCTTCCAGTTTTTCCTGGGCCAGACGCACACGGGCGTCCGGCAGTCGGTGGACGATCAGTTCAAACCCGACCAGGGCCAGGGCGGGTAGGGCCAGCATGGTGGTCCAGGACATTGAGGGGTCTCCTGCGAACCGGCGGGAACCGGTGGTCTATAGGCCCGAAAGGTCGGGCGGAATCGGCAGGGGAGTTTGGCGGTCCCGAGGAGAATCCTCCCCCTCGGGGACCCTGCCCGTCAGGCGTCTTGCGGCGCTCGGAATATTCGAACCCCGGCGGAGAACCATGCCCCAGATCTTCGGCAGCTACAATTCCAGATTCTTCGCTGTCCTGCGTGACGGACGGTTGGCCCTGTTTCGGGGGGCTGCTCCCTTGTGGACCCGTCCGGTGGCCTCCGCACGCAAACTGATCCGGGTGGGCAACCAGGGGGACGTCTTCTTCCTGACCGACCGCGGCGTGACCCGACTGCCCTTGAGCCGCGATTCGGAGATGGAACCCATCGAGGCCTTGGACCAGGCCCTCGCAGCGGAGGAGGAAGGCGAAATCGGGAGTGTGCGCATCAACGCCGAGGGGACCGAGATCTGCATCGAGCAGATCAGCACCTCGGCGCGCCTCTCCCGAAAGCTGTTGCGCCTGCTGCGTCGTGGCGAGAGCACCGAGATGGAACCTCAGGTGGACTGTCACGAGCTCCTGCTTTTCAACCGCAACACCGGGGCGCTGCGCAAGTTCTGCCGGACGGATATCGATATCGAACGCAGTGGGCGTTTCTGGTGGACCGCCTCACCCAACCTGGCCTTCCTCCTGGTCGGAGTGCCTGGAGTGGGGCGGAAACCCACCATTGCCTTCAAGGTGATCCACACCCGCGAGGAGTCCATATATTCGGAATTCGAGATGAAGGTGCCCGAGATCTCGAACCTCTGGGTGACCGAGACGGGGACGGTTCTCCTGGAGATCCGGGTCTCACCCCGGGAGGCCTATCTGGTCCTGACCACTTTGGAAGGCGAGAAGATGGTGATGAACCCGCCTCCCAATTACCGGGTCCTGAACCTCGGACAGCGCAACGTGACCCTCTGGACCGGGCCGAACCCCCAGGTAGTCATCAAGGACTTCTCCGACAAGACCATCTGTCAGGCCGACCTCGCTCCCCTGGACCGCTTGGGCCTGCGCTATGAATTCCTCTTCAACGACCGCGGCGGACTGGATCTGGTGACCCTCAAAGGTCGCGAGTTGAGGGTCAACCATACCGATTCCGAAACCCTGGCAGTGGACGCCCGCCGCTGGGGTGTGCTGGCCCAGCAGCAGGAATCGGCCGAACTGGAGACCGTGCAGTGGGAGGAAAAGCAGAGGCGCAAGGATGAGGAGAAGACCCGGCGCCAGGAAGAACGCAGCCGCGAACTGGCTAATGCCCTGGCCCCGGAAGCCCGAACCCGGGACCTGTCCGAGATCCTCCAGACGGAGCTCCCGATTGCCGAGGTCGAGGAACCCCCCGTCCTGGAACCCGAGATGCCAGCCGTCCCTACGGGGCGCAGCCTGCCCGAGGTCGAGGAAGACCCTTTCCTGACAACCGAGATGCCAGCCGTCCCCATGGAGTACAGCTTGCCCGAGGTTGCGGAAGACCCTTTCCTGACAACCGAGATGCCAGCCGTCCCTACGGGGCGCAGCCTGCCCGAGGTCGAGGCGGAGTTGGAGAAGCTCCGGATGAGCTACGTGTCCGGAGTCATCCAGCGAGCCGCCTACCACCAGCGGGCCGAGGAACTCCAGGCCGAGTTGGCCGCAT
>JAAZKF010000036.1 GCA_012799975.1 Burkholderiales bacterium | reverse complement strand
GGCGACCTTGACCTTTCCGGGCGGCAAGAGCGGACGGCCCGCAACATCGACCTTCATGAAATAGATGTTGCCCTCGACCCACTGATCCGGGTTGAGGGTGCGATCCAGGACCTGGTCGTAGCGTTCCGCCTTGACCCGGTTGCCCTGCGCGTCAAGAACGTACATGTGCCAATGAAAGGGCGACAACTGCACGGTGCCGGGCCCCTTGTTGATCAGCTTGACGTTGAACACGACGTAGCGATCCAGGCCCTTCTGGGCGTAGAGACTGGCGCGCATGGCCAGTTTGTCCTCGACGCTGGAGCGATTCTCACGCGCCGCCATGACATCGGCATAACCCTCCAGCAGTGCATCGCTCCAATGGGTCACCTGAATCTGAAGCTTGTTGTCCTTGTACAACCCTGAGTTCGAAACATTTCGGGAGATCTCCGAGCCCCCGACGGAAACAATGTTCCAGATATTGGGCCAGTACTGCCCTCCGTAACCGACGGTGGTGAACATGTTGATGGTGTTGAGGGGGTCGACCCGAACCTGACGGTTGGCCTGGGCTCCGCCGGCAAAATCAGCGGTCCTCGTGGCCCCCTTCAGCAAGGTCTGCCAGGCCTTCTCCGGATCCTGGGCCGGGGTGGTGGCCGCGGCGCTGCGAGATGAGGCCGGTTTCGGACGGTTGGCGGCCGAGCCGGAACCGGCAGCCTGGGCCCGCGCCATGGCAGCCTCCAATTCCTCTTCGGCCCCCGCAGGTTCCTCGGCCGCCACCTCGGGTGGCGGGGCCCCGAAGGGCTCGCTGGAAATGCGATCACCCACGCGGACCCCCCCACCCTGGACCACCCGTGCTCGAGACGAGTACTTGTCCACCAGATGGACTTCCAGTTCAGCCAGTGGCTTGTCCCCACGATAGATGTACCATCGGGTTCCCGGGGTGACCTGGTCATCCACCCCACGGTTGACCACCACCTCCTCAGCATCGATCAACCGGGTGACCATGGCCCCAGGCGAAGCCATCGCTGAAAGGGCGAGGACTACAAGAAGAAGGAGAATCAAAGGGACCTGACGCATCGATGATCCTCTCGGGCGAGGACGCCGGGCGCCTCGCGCAAATTTGCTTGCCCGCAGGCTCTGCTCCCTTCTATTATGTACCCACCCGACGTAGGGGGCAACGCGGCCGGTGTAAAAAAAATCTCATGACGGACCGGAGGGGAAAACATGGCCGAAGTCGAGGAAGTCGCCCAAAGCGCCGAAAAGCGACAGGTCCGCCTGCGCAAGAGGATAGTCCGGGACCGCCAGGCGGACATGCGCCTCTTTGCCCTGGTACTCGCCCTGGCCTTCGTGGCCTTCCTGATCCTGCTGCGTTACCTCTTTGCAGGCACCCAGGCCCATCTGGCCGAAAGCGACTCCGCCCGAACCGAAGACCTGTACTTCACCCTCCGAATCGAAGATCGGAGCTTTGCCAAAGGCCAGCCCATCGGCCTGAAGCTCTCGGTGCGCAACACCTCCGGGCAACCAGTCTCGCTGCCCTTCGACACCGACCAGGAATTCGATTTCGTGGTCCAGCGCCAGTTGAACCTGTTCTTCGTCCGCCTTCCCTTGGAAATCTGGCGCTATTCGGCTGGTCGTCCCCCCAAGCCCAATCCCCACTCGCTGATGATCATGCCGGGTGAAGAGCGGATCTTTCGAGCGAGTTGGAATCAGGTGGACAACTCGGGGCACCAGGTCCAGCCCGGTCGCTACATGATTTCGGGCTACGTCAACAACTCGGGAGAACGACACAACCTGCATATACAAGCCCCCTGAAGACGAAGCAGGACTTCTCCATTCCCAAGAGACCTGACAGGTTTCGCAGGGTTCCATGGAGAAGGATTGTCCTTCGGGAACCGGAGTGGTTCGGGTGACCGCGGGCGTTCTGCAAGGACGCCTGAGGAAAGTCCGGGCTCCACAGGGCAAGACGCTGGATAATCCCCAGTAGGGGCGACCCTCAGGATAGTGCCACAGAAATGAAGACCGCCGTCCGCCTTCGGGAGGCCGGCAAGGGTGCAACGGTGGGGTAAGAGCCCACCAGCAGCGCGGTGACGCGCTGGCTAGGTAAACCCCGTCTGGAGCAAGACCCACGAAGGGTCGGGTCCGTCCGCCTACGGGCGCTCGGACCCGCCGGTGGCCCGCCGGACCCCCTTCCAAAAAGGTCGCAAGAGGGGCGTGGTGACACGCCTCCCAGAGAGATGGTCACCCCCGGGGCCGTGAGGTCCCCGGGACAGAACCCGGCTTATAGATCCGCTCCGGTTCCCAACCCCTCCTGGCGGAGGTCCTTGACCAGGCCCCCCGCCGGATCTTGAGACGCCTGCCCGACAGGCAAGGAGGATCACTTTGCGCCACCGCAGATGGCTCACCCTCACCCTGGCTTTGGCCCTATTTACCGCAGGATGCGGAGGCGGAGGCGACGGCTCCCCCAGCGGGGGAGGCGGCGGCGGGGGGGGAGGCGGCGGGGATACCGGAACGGTGACCTACCGGGTCCCGGCTTTTGGTGGCGCACAGGTGGCTACTGCAGTTGTGGGCTACCAGCCCGCCAAAACCTCGGCAGCCGACGCTGAAATCACACTCCAGGCCACCAACCGGCTGGCCCGATCACTGGACCAGGGCGGCCGGGAAGCCGACCCAGAGCTCTCCTCCGCAGGCCAGGAACTCGCGCTGTCCCGTGGCATGCCGGCGGAGGTGCGGGCTGTCGAGGACGAGCTGCGAGCTCGGGTCACTCCCCGCCTGCGCTCCGAAGGCCCACGCCTGGACCTGGTCCGGGCTCGCTACTCAGACATCCCTGAAGGCGAAACCACCACCTTCTACATCGCGACTACCGGCAGGACGGTCACGGTCCAGAAGATGCACGACAGCGCCGAGACCACCTCCACCCTGGTCTTTGCCGAGGTCGTGGATGGGCTCCCCGTGCTTTCCAAAGAGAAGGCCCTGGAGATCGACGAGCAGTTCGGCACCCTGAATCCCTACGATCCGACAGGAATGGGCATCGGCTCCCGGGTGCGCAGCATCTTCGGAAGCGAATGGAGCACCGGCGGCGGGCGGGACGGCGAGACCAAGATCATATTCGTCCTGTTGTCCTCCGAGGGCATCGGCGGAGCCAATCTCTACGGCTTCTTCCGCCCGAACGATGCCTTCTCCAAGGTTCAGATCCCCAACAGCAACGAAGGCGAGATCCTCTACATGAACGCCAACCACTTCAATGGCGACATGTTCGACGGACTGGCCACGGTGGCCCACGAATTCCAGCACATGTGCAACTTCAACCAGAAGTACTTGCATGAAGGCGCCTTCAACGGGACAGACGAGGACGACACCATCAACGAGGGGCAATCCGTCCTGGCGGAAGAGAAGACCGGATTCGGGCTCATCGCCCCCGGCGGAGGCAACTCATTCCTCTTCATCGCCGCCCGGGGCTATCTACAGGCCCCCCACAACTACGCGTTCTTCACCTTCGATAACTACAACGCCGATTACGGCAAGGGTTACCTGTTGATGAAGTACATCCATGACCGGTTCGGCGTGGACACCGTCTACCGGATCTCCACCTCCCGCGCCGTCGGACGGAACAACATCGCCAACCAGACCGGCATACCCTTCGGAACCCTGTTCCAGGACTGGGCCCTGGCCAACCTGCTGGACCCCGTATCCGGTGCTCCTGCCAAGTACACCTACGCCGGCCTCAACCTGGACGCGAACTACAACATCCGCGACCTGGGGAATGTAAACCTGCCCGCGGCGAAGCCTGCGCGCACAGCCAACCCACCCACCGCGAAGGACACCCTGACCTTGAAGCCCTGGGCCAACCTCTACTCTTGCTACAGCGGAGGAAACGGTTCTCCATTGGACCTGACCCTGACCCTCGGCACCTCGGCGGATGTATCTGCCACCAACCTGGTGGTCGAGAGCCCGGCCAAGGGGACCTTCGGCTCCCTGCAGTAGGACCCCGTCGACAGACCGCCCCAATTGTTTAGGAGGTGCCCTTGTGGGCACCTCCTCATTTTCAACCGACGGAGACGCAAGCCACCAACCCTACGCTTGCGTCTCCGTCGCTCCGGCTATGGTGTGACGCAGTTCCGAAGCCAGATAATCGCCCAGGTCCCGTCTAAAGACCCGCAGGCTGAAGATCTCCTCATCCGAGATGAACTTCAGCAGAGTCGACTGCGCAAAGCTGCGGACCAGGATCTCCTCCAGTTTGTTGAGAGGGAGCACCCGGGACCACAATGGGAGTCCCCACAGACTCGTCCGCGCCTGGATCTGTTTCGGGGTCAGGGCCACCTTCACCCGATAACCGAACAGAAAGAACAGAGCCAACGTGAAAAATCCCAGGAGCACCTGGAAATAGCGGTAGTCCCCTTGCAAACGGGCCAGATCCAACAGGGAATACTGCCGTCCCTGTGCCTCCGAGATGGGGATTACGCTGAACGCCAAGGCCGCAAGGAAGAATCCCGACAGTTCGGGAAGCAGGCTGGAGGTCCGCCCCCCCCAACTAAAGGTCCGCGTCGAGCCCGTCCCCTCCTCCCGAATCGGGAAGACTTCCGGAC
Organism: Burkholderiales bacterium; assembly: GCA_012799975.1. Classification (GTDB taxonomy): domain Bacteria; phylum Vulcanimicrobiota; class Xenobia; order Xenobiales; family Xenobiaceae; genus Xenobium. Next base: position 16,701 of record JAAZKF010000036.1, on the reverse strand, counting down.
GGGGAATCCGTGGGCCCAGCAACGAGGGATAGCGATGGACCCTCTCGCCCAGGGGCAGATCCAGATCCGCAGCCTCGATATCCAGGTGGACCCCGGCCTCGCGCTGGACTCGGAGTGGGCAGCCTATCCCTTTGGCCAGGAACTCTGCCAGGCAGCGACTTTCCTGCATGCGATCCGGGCGTGAATCCAGCAGGAACTCGTATTTTCCATCCACCAACATGACCTGCCAGAACTCCACCTGGCGCCCGCGGACCTCGGCCGCCAGGGGCTGAAGACGGATCATCGGTTCATCATGATAGGGGTAGCGAACCGAAAGACGGAACAATCCATCGCGAATCTCTACGAACCCCTCGCGCACCCGAAAGGTCCGACGCGTCCAAACCAGCAAGGCCAGACCGGCGAGGACCAGGAACAAACCGAATGTGGCGCCATGGCGCCAGTCCCAGACCGGGGTGTGCAGGACCAGCATCCGATACAGATAGTATAGCGGGACACCGCCCACCACCCCGGTGAAAACCAGGAAGATCCCCAGGTCTCGATTCGCGTTGCTGGGCAGGGCGAAGACGTCGCAATCACATCGGCACTTGAAGCGTGCCATTCAAAGGCCTCCCGGACCTGTCAAAATAGCCGGGTGCCGTCAGCGACCCGACGCACATGATGCGCCACGGATCGAATAATCCCTGTCTGGCTGGGCTCTCAGACTTCATCAACCGTCCTCTTCGAGGGCGGTCCGACCCTGTCTCCGCGGTCGGACATCGAGACCGACCCCTGAAACCCCGGCGTCTGACCCGGCGCAGGTACTCCCTCCTTCCGGAGCCGCAGGAGGAAGCGACCCCACCGGGACGAACGTTGCCGGGTCATGCGACGGGTCCTGTTTCTGATCGCCCTTCTCCTCTCAACCTGTGTCGGCTGCAGTTCGACGTCCAACCAGGTCGACGCCGTGCGGCTGTGGACCGGGTTGGACGCCGAATATCCGGTGATCGAGAGGGTGGTTGCCGACTTCCAGCAACAGACGGGGATCCAGGTCCAGTTGCTCAAGGTCCCCTTCGAACAACTCCGCAACAAATTCCTGATCGCGGCTCCGGCCGACCTGGGACCAGACCTGGTGATCGGTCCCCAGGACTGGTTGGGGGTCCTGGCCACCGCAGGCCAGCTCGAGCCCATCCCCCAGGAAGCCCTCCCGGGAGAGGACTTCGTCCCGGTCTCGGTCCAGGCCGTGACCTTCCAGGGCCAGGTCTACTCGGTGCCCTTGTTCATGGAATGCAACGCCCTGTTCAGGAATACCCGGCTCATGCCTGAACGCCCACTCTCGATCCCTGAACTGGTGGAGCGAGCAACGGCTATTCAGCAAGCGGACCCCACGCTCAAGGGCTTCTACTTCGACCTCCAGGATCCGTACTTCTCCTGGCCTTTCTTTTCGGCAGAGGGAGCGTGGTTGCTGGGTGAAAAGGACGGAAAGACCGACCCCTACGATATCGGAATCTACACCCCGGGAAGCGTCCGCGCTGCTGAGTTCCTGCGCTCACTGCGACAGGATTCACACCTGATTCCTCCGGGAGCTTCCGAGAACATCTCCAGGACACTTTTCCAGGAAGGTCGGGCCGCGGTGATCATCAACGGCCCCTGGATGCTCAAAGACGCCAAGGCGGCTGGCATCCCCTACGCGGTGGACCCCTTCCCTCCCAGCGCCAGCGGAGGTCAACCCCGTCCCCTGGTCGGCGTCCAGGGGATCATGCTGAACCGGCGGGCAACGCACCGAACCGAAGCTCTCAAGCTGATGGAACACCTGGCCTCGGTCGAGAGCATGGTGGCCCTCAGCCAGGCCTCGGGCCGTCCCCCCGTACGCCGTGGGGCGCTGGAGCGGATCCAGGGTGATCCCGACATCACCACCTTTGCCCGGATCGCCGAACAGGGAACCCCCATGCCCAGCCATCCGGCCGTCAACGCGATCTGGGTTCCCCTGAAGAGCGCCTTGGAACTAATCACGACCGGAAAATCTCCGGCGGACCGCGAGCTTCGTGAAACTGACGAACGCATCCGGCAGAAGATCCAGATGATGTTGGAGTAGGCATGCGAGAACGGAACTCTGGCGGACTTCCCTACGTATATCTGGCGCCGGCACTGCTGCTTCTGGCCCTCCTGAGCCTGCTTCCCAACCTCTACTCGGTCTGGCTGGCCTTCACCAACTACTCACTGAACCACTACTCGGACTACAGCTTCGTGGGTCTGCGGAACTTCGCGCGGATCCTCCAAGGCCCGGAGGCCGTAACCTTCGTACGCGTCTTCGCCTGGACGGTCGTCTGGGCTGGCGCCTCGGTCCTCCTGAGTCTGAGCCTGGGGCTATTCCTGGCGATCCTGCTGAATAACGCCCACGTCAAGGGCCGTACCTTCTACCGCACCATCTTCATCCTGCCTTGGGCCATTCCGGCCTTCATCTCGGTCATGATGTGGCAGGGCCTGCTCAACACCGAGTTTGGCGCGATAAACCTCATCCTGTCCAAACTGGGACTCGACCAGGTGTTGGCCTTCATCGTCGGATTGTTCACCGATGAACCGGTCGCCACCCCGATCGCCTGGCTCAATACCTCGGGCTGGTCCCACATCGCGGTTCTGACCGTGAACGTCTGGCTGGCCTTCCCATTCCAACTGACGACCTGCCTGGGAGCCCTCCAGTCGGTACCCTCAGAAGTGTACGAGGCAGCCTCGGTGGACGGCGCAAACTCCGGCCTGCAGTTCCGCCGGATCACGATCCCGCTGCTACGCTCGGCCCTGCTGCCGGTGCTTCTCTCCAGCTTTGCCTTCAACTTCAACCAATTCGGGGCCATCTATCTGTTGACGGCGGGGGGACCCGCAGTTCCCGGCAGCGAGGCCGGCGCCACCGATATCATGATCACCTACTCCTACAAACTGGCCTTCAACCTGTTCCAATACGGAATGGCCTGCGCCTACGCGATCTTCATATTCATCCTGGTCGCCACGCTCTCCGGTGTTAACTTCAAGCTCACCGGAGCCTTTGAGGACGTAAACTGATGCCCACTCGTCCGAACCCCTTCCGCTTGGCCCTGACCCACTTCTTCCTCCTGGTCTGCGCCGGGTTGACGGTAATGCCCATCGTGCTGGTCCTGGCTGCCTCCCTGCGTAAGGGTTCGACCCTGATCTCGACCCGACTCTTCCCAAGTCTGGACGAAATCTCCCTGGCCAAATACCACGAGCTCCTCACCCAGACCCCATTCCTGACCTGGCTGCTCAACACGGTGATCGTCTCGGTCGTGGCCTCATCGATTGCCCTGGTGGTCACGGCCCTGGCCGGCTACGCCTTCTCGCGCTTCCGTTTCCTGGGCCGTAAGAACGGCCTGATGTCCATGATGCTCCTGCAGATGTTCCCCGCGGCCATGGCCATGGTTGCGGTATTCCGCCTCTTGCAGTACCTGGGTGCGCTCACTGGCGGAGTCCTGGGCCTGAACTCGCTGTTGGGGTTGTCGCTGGTCTACATCGGAGCCGGGATACCCTTCAATACCTGGATGATCAAGGGATACGTCGACGCACTTCCCATCGAATTGGAAGAGTCGGCGACGATCGATGGGGCTACCCCGACACAGACCTTCCTCCTGGTGGTGCTTCCCCTGATGGGCCCGATCCTGGCCGTAGTGGCCATCTACAACTTCATCTCTCCCTACAGTGACTTCATCTTTCCTTCGGTCGTGATGTTTGAAGAGAGCAAGTACACCCTGGCTGTAGGGATGCAAAGCTTCATTTCGGGGAACTTCTCGACCAACTGGACGCTCTTCGCCGCGGCCTCGATCCTGGGCTCAATCCCCATCCTGCTCCTCTTCTTTGCCCTGCAGAGATTCCTGGTCGAAGGTCTGACCCGCGGTGCCCTGAAAGGCTAGGAAGCGGTGCGCCCGAAACCCGGATTCCGGCCCATGGTCGGGATCTTGTTGGCGCTCCTGCTCCTCGGCGGACCCACTTCGGCCGAACCGGTGCGCTTCGCGCAATCCTACTATCGTGACGAGGCCTACCTGAATGCCTATCGCCAGGCGGTCCTCTACTACAACCCCGGTCTGGGCACCCAGCAACTGGAAACCGTAATCCGGGCCTTGCTGCACTACGCCCATCATTATCGCCTCGACCCCCGCCTGGTCACAGCGCTGGTCGCCTGTGAATCCGGCTTCCGACCCGAAGCGGTCTCGTCCGCAGGGGCCCGGGGACTGGGCCAGTTGATGCCGGGGACCGCCCACGCAGAAGGAGTCGACCCCGGGTCCATCACTTCCAATATCCACGGTGCCTGCCGGGTCTTGCGCCGCCACCTGGACCGCTATGCGGATCGAAGTGGTCAGGGTCAGCTCGAGCTGGCCCTGGCTGCCTACAACGCCGGCCCCGGGGCGGTCGAGCGTTACGGAGGCATCCCCCCCTACCCCGAAACCCTCGGCTACGTGAGCCGGGTCCTGGCCGAGTACCGCAGCCTGTGCGGACGCTGACCCGGAGAAACCCGGGGAGGACTTCCGGGGTTCGAACAGAACAGGCGAAAGTTCCGGCGGGCTGAGCGTTTCCCGACACCATCCGCCGCGAGGAGTAACACGTGAAAAGATCGCTTCCGAACCTGGGGTTGGTCCTGGCCTTTCTGCTGCTCCTGCTGGCCCCGGTCCATGCCGAGAAGAGCACTGCCGACAGCCCGGACATGCGTGAGGGCCTGACCAATTTCTACGCAGGTCAATGGACCGAGGCCAACGCAGCGTTCGAGAAGGTCCTGGAGCAGGACCCCGAAAACACCCTGGCCATCTCTTATATCCTCCACGCCAACTACAAGATGCACAACATCGATGGCGCGATTTCGGAGATCGAGCGCAAGGCCGTGGCCCGGGGCGAAGACCCTCAGATGCAGGCCCACCTGGGCATGGCCTACTTTCTGCGCGGCCTGATCATACCAAACGTGCTGGATGAGGCCCTCGCCGAGTTCCGTGCGGCCTCCCAGGGCGATCCCCAACTGGCGATGCCCTACACGGGAATCGGGCTGGTCTACTTCCAGAAGCGCATGATGCCCCGCGCCAAGGGTTACTTCATACGGGCCCTGCGCTTGAATCCCCATGACGTCATGGCCATGGACCGCCTGGGCAACATCCTCCTGGTGGACGAGAACAAACCCCAGGAAGCCTGCCAGCTCTTCGAGCGCATCATCGCGGAGTTGCCGACCTATCCGGACGGCTACTATTTCATGGGATCGGCCCTCTTCGACCTGAAAAAATTTGAAGAAGCCATCCCCTATCTCCAGCGCTCGCTCGAACTGGACCCCAACGGCTTCACCCAGGGATTCGACGCCGCCACCCTGCTGGGCGACACATTCCTGCAGCTGGGTCGAAACCAGGAAGCGGCCGAGGCCTTTGAGGCCGCGAAGAAGATCCGTCCCGATAGCCGATACGTGGAGATCAAGCTCAAAAAGGCCCACGGTGAAGAAGACTGACGTAGCGAGCTCCTCTACCTAGAAGGATTGCCGCTACACCCGTGGAACTTGAGATGAATTCTGGAACCAGATTCACTTTTAACGCCAGAAATGCGGAAGGAGTTGAGCTTCGTGAAGAGATTGATACCGGTCCTCCTGGCAGGCCTGATGTGGTTGGGTGCTGCTCCGGCCGTCGCTCAAACCGGAACGGACCACGACATGAGGTTTGACCTCACCTACTCTCCCCTGCGAGTCTCCACGAGCAATCCATCCGGGGTGGTGAGTTCAAACATGAGCGCCATCACCGTCGGAGGTGAGGGCCGGATCTTCCGTGGCCTGATGTTTGGCGGAAGCTACACCTGGGGTAACAGCAACGACCTGTCCATCACGGGCGTCGTCAATAATCAGACGCTGACCAACGTCGGGTTCTCTGACGTCGAGTACGGCGACTTCAGGCTCTACGCCAAAATCCCGTTCAACTGGGAAGCCTTCGCCGACTCCGACCGCACCATGGGCCCGACCCCGGCGTTCTCTCCCATCTACGGCTACGTGGGCTACAAGAACACCCAACTGAACGCCACGGCTCCTACCACCGCCCCAGCCATCGGTCGCCTGAACATCGAATCGGCCTCTGGTATCGGCTTCGGACTGGGGGCCGACGTAGAATTCGAGCCCGTCAGCGTCTACGGCCAGTTCGTCTATTATCCGACCATGTTCACCAAATCGGTCGGCGTCTCCAACACGAACGCCAGCGACGGCTTCCTGCGCGTCTACGAGTGGGACCTGGGCCTGCGTTCCAACTTCGGGGATAGCCCGATCCAGGCCAAGATTGGGTATCACTTCGAATCCCACCAGGCTCAGAACATCCAGTTGCGCTACGACGGATTCCAGATCGGCGCTACGGCTTCTTTCTGACCCCCAACAAGGCCTGATGCAAGAGGGGCGTTGCCTGGATGGCAGCGCCCCTCTGCACTTCATAGCGTAGGGACCAGGAACCCGGCCGGAAACTCCTAGAGTTTCGCAGAGATCTCGTGGCGTCCCGCAAACGCACGCCCCAAGGTGACCTCATCGGCATATTCCAGATCCGAGCCTACGGGCAATCCCAAAGCCAGGCGGGTGATCCGCAGATTTCGGGCAGAAAGCAGCCGAAACAAGTACAGCGCCGTCGCCTCGCCGGCAACCGTGGGATTGGTAGCCAGGACCAGCTCACCCGGCTTCTCCACCTCCAGGCGATCCAGAAGGGCCTGAATCCGTAATTCCGAGGGCCCGATGCCATCCAGGGGAGAGATCAACCCTCCCAGGACGTGGTAGAGCCCCCGGAATTCCCGGGTCCTCTCGACAGCCATCAGGTCCCGGGCGGTGGCTACGACGCACAAGACCGAAGTGTCGCGGCGAGGGTCCCGGCACACGGCACATAGTTCCTTATCGCTGAGATGACCGCAGCGGGAGCAGGTCCTCAGCTTGCTCTTGACGTCCAGCAGCGATTGAGCCAGAGCCTGAACCTGAGCATCAGGAGCAGAAAGCAGATGAAAGGCCAGCCGCAACGCCGTCTTGGGGCCAACCGTCGGCAAGCGCTGCAGTTCCTCTACCAGTCTTTCGAGAGGTTCGGGAAGAGTCACCTTTCCAGATCAGAAGAGGCCCGGTGGCAGATTCAGACCGGCAGTGATGCGCCCCATGCGTTCTGCCGACAGCGCCCGGGACTTCTCCAGGGCATCCTTGACCGCCACCAGAATCAGGTCCTCCAGCATCTCGACATCCTCGGGGTCCACGACTTCCTTGGAGATTTTGACCGCCGAGATTTCCTGCCCGCCGGTCATCACGACCTGAACCGCACCCCCGCCGGCGACCCCCTCGACCGTGGCCTCCTCCAACTCACCCTGGACGGCTGCCAGCTCCGCCTGCATCTTCTGAAGCGGATTTGCCCCTCCCCCGGCCTTCTTCATCTTCTGCTGCTGACGCATGAACTGTCTCTGCATTATCCGCCTCCGATTCGCTTTTCAATCTTGTCTGGGAGCAGCGTCCGCCTCCAGGACTTCGCGGATCGTCTCCACCAACTCGTCGAGGTTGAAGGGCTTGGTCAGATAGGAACTGACGCCGAGATGATAGCCCTTGATCACGTCCGTGTCCTGGCCCCGCGCGGTCAGGAGGATGATGGGAACCCGAGAAGTCCTTTCCTTGGCCCGCAAGGTCTCGACCACCTCGAAGCCATCCATCTCGGGCATCATGATATCCAGAAGGACCAGGTCGAAGGCCTGATGCCCTGCCCGCTCCAGGGCTTCCTGGCCACTTGAGGCCACTTCGACCTCGAAATCCTCCATCTCCAGATACTGGGACAAGGACTTCTGGATATGTTCATCGTCGTCCACCACCAGAATCCTGTGCCGGGCGACCTTTTCTGTTTCGCTCAAATCGCTCACCTCCTGGATACGTTCCGGACCTCAAACCGGCGAATCATCGACCACCCGACCGCTGAAGAGGTTCTCGGCCCGATGGACGAATGCGCGATGTTCCTGCCGCGGCGAAGGAGCGTCGACAGCGACTGTCTCCAGGGTGGCGACCAGGTGGAACGGCTCCCCCAATGCCTCCCGGGCCATGGCGTCCAAGGCCTCCGCTTCCTTCTGGAATCTCTCGAAATGCCAGGAAAAATTGCTGGGAAAGGTCAGTGTCAAAGTTCCGGATTCCATGCCGTTAAGGCGGGCCTCGACCAGCACGGCGTGCAGACGACGATCCCTGTCCTTGACGAAAGCCAGCAGGCGCTGCCAGGCGTCCTTGGCCGAAAGTCCGGAACTGCCGGCGGCCCGAAGAGATGAGGACGGAGCAGGGATCGCAGGATCGGGGTGGGACGGACCGAATCCAAGGGGCTTCTCCGGAGCAGGTCTCACCGATTCTCCCCAACCCAGGTCCTGAAGAACCTTGCTCGGTGATTCCTGGGCATCTGGGGGACCTTTCGGAGTCTTGCCGGGGCTCCGTCCAGACGGAGACGAATCCGAGGGCCCCGGGCACTCGGCGCGAGGCTGCGCAGCTGGCGATGTCTGACGGTTGGCAACCTGCGGAACTCTCCGGCCGGTGCGAGTAGGCGGTCCAGGGATTTCTGGGGGAGAGGGGGCTGGCGCGGTCGCTGGCAGGCCTTGTCTGGGCGCCGGGTAGCCCGCCTCCAGTCGGGCCACCCGGCGCCTGAGATCCTCCAGCGGATCCAGATCGACCTCGGGAACCGTCATGCGGATCAACATCATCTCCCAGAGGAGTCGGGCCCTCTGAGCATCCCGCGCGCCACCTTGGAGATCCATGGCTGCTTTCAACCAGTTCATGATGCGGGCAGGAGTCAAGCTGGAGGCCTGCTCCTCCAGTTCCGCCATCTCTTCCGGCGGAATCCCCAGGAGATCATTCTCGACAGCCTTGACCGAAATCAAGAGCAGACACCTGAGGTGATCGACCAGTTCATTGGAGAGCCGGCCCAGGTCGCGGCCGGACCGGACCAGATCGTCCAGTCTCTGCATGGCCATCCGAGCATCCCGTTCGGCCATGGCGGAAACCAGGTCGTTCATGGCTGCTCGGCCGGCCAGCCCCAGAAGAGTCCGCACATCCTCCTCGCCGATCGAAAGGCCGGCAAAGGTGGCCACCTGCTCGAGCTGAACCAGGGCGTCCCGCAGCGACCCTTCCGCCGAGCGCGCCAGGATATCGGCCGCCCGTTCATCCAGTTCGAAACCTTCCTCACGGGCCACCAGGGTCAAACGGTCCCGGATCTCCAAGGGAGTCAAGCGATGGAAATCATGGCGTTGACAGCGGGAGAGAATGGTGGGGAGGAGGTCCTGCGGATGGGTCGTGGCCAGGATGAAGACGACGTGCGCTGGAGGCTCCTCCAAGGTCTTGAGCAAGGCGTTGAACGAAGAGGTCGACAGCTTGTGGACCTCGTCGATGATATAGACCTTGAACCGAGCCTCGGCCGGCGCGAAGTGGACCTTGTCCACGATGAACTCGCGAATCTTGTCCACCTGGGTGTGCGAGGCGGCATCGATCTCCAGGACGTCCATGCACGAGCCGTCAGCGATCCGTCGGCAGAGGCTGCATTGATTGCAGGGCTCGGCCATCAGTCCCCGGGCACAGTTCAAGGCTTTGGCAAAGATGCGAGCGGTACTGGTCTTGCCGGTACCTCGAGGGCCACAGAACAAGTAGGCTCGCGCCGGAGAACCCGAAGACAAGGCGTTCCTCAGCGTGCGAACCACCGCCTCCTGTCCGACCAGGTCCTCAAAAGTCTGGGACCGCCATTTTCTGAAAAGAGAGACCGTCGACACGCCCATTCCTGGAAACCTGCGCTTTGGAGTCCCCGCCCAGGGGCGAGCAGATGCCCGCAAATCCGAGGATCCTGGCTTCAACAAGCCTCAGACATCCCCTGCCCGAATGTTCCCGAAGGAAAGGACCGGGGCAGGCAAGAACCGGTCATGAGCCTGAGCCCGGCTGCGGACGCGGTTCCCTGGAGGCAGGTGGCCGGGCAGATGGTTGCCCACCGCACAAGACTGGATTTCCCGGCTGGTCACTGCCAACGGACCACCTGGAGGCACCTTGCCAGACTGCTGGAACTGCGGGACACAACAGGCAGAGAGCCATCGATTCTGCAACCGGTGCGGGCAGGTCTTGAGGCCCTCCGCCGCCGAACGCACAGGCCTGGCCCGGCGCATCGACTATCTCCTGCGGGAGGTGGCCCGGTGGGACTGGCTGGACCCCTCCCGACGGACCGCCCTCCGCAGCGAATACGAGCGCAAACGCCACCATCTGCTCTCCCCTCCGCCACCCCAGGCCAGGAAGGTGCCGGCCCCTCCACCGCACCCCTTGCCCAAGGACCGGGCACCAGGAATACCCCCACCTGGAGGAGGAGCGACCGAGAAGAAGACTCTCGGTTGGCTCTCGGCTTTTCTGGAAGAAGCCAACATCCGTTGGCTTCTGGTCTTGGGAGGCCTTTTGCTGGCCTCGGCCGGCATCGGACTCATGTCCAGCCAGTGGGATGCCCATGGGCGGACCATCGTGCCGCTGGCCCTGATGGCGGCTCCCTTGGGATGCTTTCTGGCGGCCCGCAGTTTGCGCGCCAATCTCCCTCATTCCAGCCGAGTGCTGGCCTTGTTGGGTGGACTCCTGTTGCCTTCCGGGCTGGTCTCGCTCCGACTCTTCGAACTGGGCGGCCTGAGCGTCGGCTGGCCTCCCTGGACCTTCGCCGTCTTCCTGGTCAGCTCTTCGGTGTGGCTGGCCATGGGTTGGACTCTGAGGGAAATCCTCTGCCTGTATCTTGCCAGTGCGGGCCTGGCCGCTTCCAGCGCCGCGTTGGCTTCCTGGCTCGAGCATCCCCCGACTTTCGGACTGGGATGCCTGATGGTGGCGATCGTCTGGCTGATGGCGGCCCTGAGAGGTGGAGTCCCACTTGAGCCCTTCAGAAGCCACCTCTTCGGTCTGAGTCAGGCACTGACCGCGCTGGCCCTTTTCTCGACCTTCCCGGCCTTCTTGAGCACCTCCCCCGGAGCGCCGCTGGGCGAGCTCTCCCTCCTGGTTCTGGGGGCAGCCTTCATGGCCGGGACCGGCTTCCTGCAACGGAGTCGAGCCGCGGTGCTGTGGTCGGCTCCGGCAGCGCTGGCAGCCCTCCTCCTCCTCGGACTGCACTCCGGGCACCCTCCGATCCTCCTCGGATACGCCCTGGTCGCTTTGGGCGGAATCTATTCGGGAGTCGGCCACTTCCTGCGCCATCAAGACGTCCAGGACCGATCTGCCCAGGCGGCCCTCTTCGTAGGAACCGTCATGATGGGAGTCCCCCTGGCCCTGCTCCTGACCGCCTTCCTGGCAAACGGCGTTGTCTCCAACTTCTCTTCCACGCCAGCCGCAGAACTGCGCAGCGCCGTGGGTGTCGCGCTGGCGGCAACCCTAGTCCACGCGCTGGCAGGCGCCGCCTGCGCCCTGCCGGGTCTCTTCTATGCCTCCACGGCAAGCCTGGCGTACGCCTGGTTCATGGGATCCGTCCTCCTGCACCGGACGCAACCGGGTCTGTACGGACTGGACATGTCGTGGCTGCCCCTGGTGTGGGTGCTGCTGGCCAGGCTCCTGCGCCAAACCCTGCCCGCCCCCGGCCCTGAATCCGCCGCCTACCGTGGCATTCGGCCGTCGATCCGGGCCTTGCTCTACAGCGCACTGTTCCTGGCGCTCCTGCCGGCTCCCCTGAACCTGGCGATGAAGGCCCTGCATGTTCCTGGAGCGGAAGTTTCCGCTCCCAAGACCCTGCTGATCACGACCCTGGCCCTGGTGCTGGCCACTCCCTTGCTGCGCTCCGGAAGGATCCTCTATCTGGCCAGCCTCTGGGGATTTCTGGCCTACAGCCTGGGCTGGGCTCCGCTCCTCCGAGCCCTGGGAGTCTCGCCAATCCAGAACCTGGCGCTGGACTTCCTGCCCTTGCTGGGTGCCCTGGCCGTACTGGCACTGTGGCTGCATAGGAGGGCCGGGCCAGAGTTCGCCCTCCCCATCGCTCGCAGCACGCTGCTCCTGGCGGTCGGACTGGCCTTCTGGCAATTGGCTCCGGAAGGTGGGAGCCGTCCGCTGGCGGCAACGGCCCTCCTGCTCTATTCCCTGGGGTTCGCGGCTCTGGCGCACCCCTTCCGGGATTGGACCTTCCTGAACGGCTCCGGCACGCACCTGCTGGCTCACCTGGCAACTATCACCCTGGCCGGCTCTCTGTGGGTTTTCGGTGGAGACGGCAAGACCGCAAGCCACCTGGCCCTGATGGGCTATTCCATCGTCGCCCTGGCCCTGGCCGGAACCCCATTGCCCGACAGCGCCCGCAACGCCCTGTGGCACGTCGGCCTGGCCTGCGGCCCCCTGGTCTGCCTGGCTGGACCCGCCGCTGCCGGTCCACACCCGCTGCTACAGGCTCTGTTCGCCCAGGGCCCGGGAGTGATCTGGCTGGCCTTCTCCTGGCAGACCCGCTCCCCAGGATGGTTGGTGGCTGGTTCCGTCCTGCAGGTCCTCCTGGCTGCTCCGGTCCAGATCCTCCACGGCCACCCGGCCTTGGGACACACCCTGCCTGGACTCCTGGGCATGATCCTGATGGCACTCGGGCTGGTATTTCGCGCCGGCGGAAGGACCGGGCACCCGCCCGCAGACTCCGAGTCGAGAACTGCCTTTGGACCCGCCGACCAGCCTCATCTGAAGCTCAGCCTGGTTCCCGCCTGGCTCTTTGCGGGCGCCGCCTGGGACGGACTCCTCTTCGCCCTGCGTTGCCCCGAAGAGACCCGCATCCAACTCTGGGGCCTGTTCTGGCTGTTGCTGTGCGCCTTCGCCGCCCTGCGGCACTGTCGAGACCTGCAGGCAGGACGAATCCTGATAACCTGCGCGTGGATCTCGGCCCTGCTCTACCTGGCTCGGGCCGCCCTGGTTTCAGGACCTGCATTCCTGCAGGCCGATCTGCTGGTGGCCTTCATCCTGCTTCTGGTAGGATGGTGCCGCCCTCAAGAAGTCACCTTCATCATGGGTTGGGCCCTGTTGACCCTGGCTCCCGTACAGGCCGAATTCGCCGTCCTGAGCGATGGGCCCATCCCAGGTCGGGCCAGCGTCGGATTGGGCTTGCTGGTGATGATGACAGCCATGCTGAGCCCGGCCGCCCTCCGAGCGAAGCGCAGCCTTTTGGCCGAGATTCTGGCTCACCTGGCTCGAGCAACCTCCCTGGGTGCCGGCCTCCTTGCGCTGAACGACCAGAAACCCGAATGGGCCACGGTTGGCCTCGTGATCACTGCCCTGGGTTTGTGGATCCAGGCCGTCCGCAAGCCCTCCCGACTGGATTGGCATCTGGGATTCCTGGCCGCCTGGGGCGCCTGGGCAATCCGACTTCAGCACGCGCACATAGACACCGCAGAAGCCTGGTTGCTCCCTCCCGCCCTGTGGCTTCTATTCTGGGGCGAACGCCACCGGGCCGAAGGCCAGCGCTCGGTGGCCGACCTCCTGGCGGGCCTGGGCCTGGTCATGGGGCTGGGACCCGGCCTGCTGGCTACGGCCTTGGACGGTCCGACCTGGCATGCGACCTTACTGGTCGCCGGGGCCGTGACCCTGCTCCTGGTGGGGGTGGGACGCCGGGTCCGGGTCCATGCGGTGGGCGGCAGTCTCGCCCTGTTGGCCGAGATCGCGGTGCAGACCCTGAAACTGGCCTCCCGCGTGCCCTGGTGGTACGTAGCCTTGGCGGCGGGTCTCCTGCTGGTCGGGCTCGGCGCCCTCTTCGAGCGCCGACGGGTGGATCTGCTTGGTTCCGGTCAGCGACTCTTCCGCGAGGTAGCCGCCTGGGAGTCCCATCCCAACCGGCAAGATGCCAGCGGTCAGTCCACCAACGAGGGTCGGGAGGATTCCCGTTCCCCCAGGTAGATCAGCATCTCCACCAAACGCTCCAACTCTTCCTGGTCCCGATAATGCAGCTCCAGGCGACCTCGACCGTTCGGCTTGCTCAGAATCCGCACCTCGGCCCCCAGATCGCGCTGAAGCTGATCCACCACTTCCTGCCAATCCGGGCCCAGTCCGCCCTGCCTTCGCGGCGTCTTGACACTCTTGGAAGTCCCCTTCAGCAACCGGCCGACCAACTCCTCGGCCTGACGAACCGAGAGCTCACGCTCGCGCATCTGCCGCCAGGCCGCCAGGCGCGCGGGTTCCCCCTCCAAAGCCAGAATCGTCCGCGCATGACCAGGGCTCAGGATTCCCGCCTGCAGATCCGCACGGACCTCCTCCGGAAGGCTGAGCAACCGAATCGCGTTGGAAATCGCCGGCCGGCTGCACCCCAGACGTTCAGCCAACTGCTCGTGGGTCAATCCGTGTTCTCGCAGAAGATAGGAGAAGGCATGGGCTTCCTCGATCGGGTTGAGATCCTCACGCTGAAGATTCTCGATCAGGGCGATCTCCAGCACCTGCTGATCTGCAAGTTCCCGGACCAGCGCCGGGATCTTTTCCAGGCCGGCCAGGCGCGCGGCACGACAGCGGCGCTCGCCGACAACCAGACGAAAGCCTTCCACGGCGCGGGTCACGACCACCGGCTGGACCACCCCGTGAACCCGAATCGACTCGGCCAGATCCGCCAAGCGCGCTTCATCGAAATGACGGCGAGGCTGCAGCGGATTCTCACGCAGATCCCCCAAGGGGATCTCGATCACTCCCGATTCTCCGGAGGACCCAGCCAGGGGCGCAGGATTATCTGGTAGGAGTGCGGACAGACCTCGTCCCAAGGCGCGCTTCTTCATTCTCATCCACCTCTCGAGCGAGTTCCAGATAGGCCTGGGCTCCCCGTGACCCGAGGTCATACTCGATGACCGGCTTGCCGAAGCTGGGAGCCTCCGCCAGCTTGACATTGCGCGGGATTACAGTGTGGTAGACCAATGGCCCGAAGTGCCTGCGAACCTCTTCCGACACCTGTTCGGAGAGATTCAGGCGGCTATCATGGAGGGTCAAGAGCACCCCTTGAACGGCCAGTTCCGGGTTGAGATGCTCGCGGATCATATCGACCACCTGCATCAACTGTCCCAGGCCCTCCAGAGCGTAGAACTCGCACTGGATGGGAACCAGGACACCCTGAGCAGCGGCCAGGGCGTTCATGGTCAGCAGACCCAAGCTGGGTGGGCAGTCGATCAGGATGAAATCGTAGGATTCCAGCAGGGGGGACAGGGCCTTGGCCAGGCGCCTCTCCCGGGCCAGGACGGAGACCAGCTCGACTTCTGCTCCGGCCAGGCGCAAGGTCGCGGGGACCAGGTCCAGACCTGGAATGGAGGTACCCACCAGGACCGAGGTCACCGGCTTCGAGCCCAGGATCGCATCGTAGATACAGCATTCCAGGTCGGACTTCTCGATGCCCAGGCCAGAGGTGGTATTGCCTTGCGGATCCACGTCGACCAAGAGAACCCGACGCCCCCGGCGGGCCAGGGCTGCACCGAGGTTGACGGCGGTCGTAGTCTTTCCCACTCCGCCTTTCTGGTTGGTGATGGCCAGGATACGGGCCATGGATGCCTCCGGAACTGGGGCGAGGGTTCAGAATCCGCCGCCCGGGGAGTGTTTCACGTGAAACATTCTGATGTGGGCTTGAATCCCCTTCCCCCATCCCACTGCATGCCTCCCGGGAACATGCACCTGGAAGCTTGTAGCAGGCCGACCAGGCGCCGAAACCTGGCAGCCAGGATCATGCACCTTCCCCCACCCTACTGCATGCCCCCCCACGAACATGCACCTGCTCCTGGCCATACCGGCTCCCAACGCGTCCGCCGGGAAACCGGGCTACAAAGGCTTGCGTTCGGGCACCCCGACTCGTCTGGGATAGCGATCAGGCGTCGCGCGAACCTTCTCCACCACGCAGATCACCCGCTCGCGATCCAGGACCCGGTAGGGAAGCGACTCTGCCAGATGTCCACCCAATTCTCCCATGGCGTGCCTGGCCGACTCGATCTCCCCGGCCAGGGCTGGCCCCTTGTAGGCATACAGACGTCCCCCCATGCGAAGGAGAGGCAGGGCATACTCGAGCAGGACCGGCAGACTCGCCAACGCCTTGGCCACGACGGCATCCAGAACCGCGCGGTAGACCGGATCCCGGCCGACATCCTCGCACCTGCGCGAAACTATCTCCACCCTATCGGCCAACCCGAGAGCCTGAACCTGCTCTTCCAGCCAGGCGACCTTGCGCCCCAGGGATTCAACCAACAGAAACCGGCAGTCCGGGCGAACCAGTGCCAGGGGCAGACCCGGTACCCCCCCGCCGGACCCCAGATCCGCAATCCTTCCTTCCACCTGGAGGCAAGCCGCCGCACCCAATGAGTCCAGGATGAGTTCTCGCAAGACTTCCTCCGGCTCGCGCAGGGCGGTGACACCGCGCTCGCGACCCGTCTCGACCAAGGCTGAATGGAAGGCCGCCAGTCCCTCAGCAGAGCCCCGAGGCAACTCCAGTCCGGTCGCGCCAGCCCAAATCTTGATCTCCTCTACGACGTTCAAGAAAAGCCTCCGCAAACTTCCTCTCGCGCTGCTTGAAGCCGGCGCAGATGAACCAACAAAGCAGAGATATCGGACGGCGAGACTCCCGGAACCCGACCCGCCTGGCCCACGCAGACCGGACGAACCCGCGTCCACTTCTCGGCCGCCTCGGAGGAAACGCCGGGCAATCCCGAAAAGCTCAAATCCTCCGGAATCGGCATCCCTTCCAGGCGACGCACCTTGGCGACTTCGCGCTCCTGTCGGGCGATGTAGCCTTCATACTTCAGACGGACCTCGACCTTGGCTTC
>JAAZKF010000306.1 GCA_012799975.1 Burkholderiales bacterium | reverse complement strand
TCCGGCAACCCGGGGGGCGACCGTCAGCAGGGGCAGTCCACCTCGGGACTGCAAAACCAACCCCTGATCCAGGGGGCCGGTCAGGACCGGCAGGCCCTCCGCGGTTGCCGTCCCCGTGGGGCGCATCGGGAGCAGGGGTTCCAAGGGAGAACCCCTGAATTCAGTCGGATCGGGTGTGGCAAAGACCAGCAGCTTCCCTCCGGCTCTGACCCAGTCGGCTATGGCCCCCTGGGCAGCCGCGCTCAGGGGGAGCCGGGACAGATCGTGAAGGACCAGGAATTGGACCCCGGCCAGGCTGGCTGCCTCCTCGGGGAAGGTCTCGGCGGGGACTTCGTTGACCGTCAGGTTTTCGGCCAGCCGGCTGTTGTCCCAGGTATGGGCGGCCAGCCAGGCGAAGGCCCCGGGCTCAGGGGTGAGGACCACCGTGTTCTGGCTCAGGTTGGAGGTGATGTCCAGGGGCAGGGTGTTGCGGGCGACCTGCCGGCGCCCTTCCCAGGCCAGGACTTCGATCTCTGCTCTCCCCCGCAGCGGGGGAACCAGGAGGGGGATCCGCTTGCGAGCCCCCGGAGCCAGTTCGACGGTGGCTTCAGCGTGGGGCAGGTCTTCGGGGTCCTGGGCTGAGTAGTGGAGCAGGCTGGCCCGAATCCTGAGGGTACAGGCCGGCCCCCGGTTGAAGAGCTGAACCGAGATGGGAGTGGGGGTTTCAAAACAGGCGTTTCGTCCCAGGGCAGGCCTGGTCTGCATCTCGATATCCGCGGCGGCTGCTACCGGGAGGCCAGCCAGCCAGAACCACAGGGTCACCAGGGTCACCAGGGTCCGAATCTTCATCAGGCGGGTACCTCGGGCAGGACGGCCCGGAGCACCTCTTCGAGGAGTTTTTCAGGTTCCACCCCCTCGGCCTCGCCTTCGAAGCTGCGGATCAATCGGTGGCGCAGGCATGGTAGGGCGACCGCCTGAAGGTCCTCGAAGGCCACATTGTACCTGCCCGAGACCATGGCGCGCACCCGCGCAGCCCGAACCAGGGCCTGTCCTCCCCGCGGGCTGGATCCATAGCGCACGTAGCGGCGGATCGCCTCCGGAGCCTCGGGACGGTCCGGATGGGTTGCCAAGACCAGGCGGGCGGCGTAGGCCAGGACGGCGGAGCCTGCCACCACTTCCCGCGCCAGGCGTCCCATCTCCAACAAGGTCGGGGCAGCGCAGACGGTTTCGACCGTGGGCAGGCGGTTGCCCGTGGTCTGGTCCAGGATGCCGACCAGGTCCTCCGGCTCGGGGAAGCCGACTTGCAGTTTAAAAAGGAACCGGTCCACCTGGGCTTCGGGCAGGGGGTAGGTCCCCTCCATTTCGATGGGGTTCTGGGTGGCCATCACCAGGAAGGGTGCCGGGAGCTCGCGGGATTCTCCGGCGACTGTCACGCGTCCCTCCTGCATGGCCTCCAGCAGGGCCGACTGGGTCTTGGGCGTGGCCCGATTGATCTCGTCGGCCAGGACCAGGTTGGCGAAGACCGGGCCCGGGCTGAAACGAAAGGCCCTCCGCCCTTCGGGAGTCTCTTCGACCAGGGTGGTCCCGCTGATGTCGGCAGGCATCAGGTCCGGGGTGAACTGGATTCTGGAGAAGGACAGGTCCAGGACCTGTGCCAGGGTCCGGACCAGGAGCGTCTTGCCCAACCCGGGAAGCCCTTCCAGCAGGACGTGCCCTCCGGCCACCAGGGCCAGCAGGACGTGTTCCACCAGGTCGGGCTGACCCACCACCACCCGGGTCAGCTCGCGGCGCAGATTCTCGAAGGTCTCTGCGAAGATTCGGACGCGGTCGGTCAAGGCTGTCTCGCTCAAGTACGGGGGTCTATCCCTTCGAAGTAGTTGCGCACCAGGTCCCGGCGGTTCATGGGAACTTCTTCGCGCGCCACCGCGGCTTCAGCCGACTCTCGCGCCCGCAGGAAGGAGTCCCCCGGGGGGGCTTGTCTCGGACCCGGGCCTTCCAGGCGAGGTCGGCCCAGGGCCTGTCCGGCCTCCGGCAGGGTCGGGCCTGGGCCTGGTCGGCCCGGAACCCGGTCGTCGGCGGTCGGAAGATGGTCCCGTCGGGGAGGGTGCAGGCGGCGGTATTCCTCCGACCAGTCCGAGGTCCTGTGGGATTGACGCTCAAGCACGAAATCCCGGGCTTCGGTCTGGCCGGCTTCCTGGCCTTGGAGGGTGGTCTGTCGGCCGAAGTCGGCCTGTCCTTCCCCTTGGCCGGGGCGGACCTCCTGGCCCTGGTTGGCCAGGGCCTGCTGACCTTCTCCTGGCACCCCGGGCTCTTCACCCGGGGCTTTCGGACTGATCTCCTCCCGGCCCCCATCCTCCGTGTAGTCATCCCCGGCCCGGGCCAGGGCCTGCTCGGCGCCCTCGAAGTTCCCTTCTTCCAGGGCCTCCAGGCCTGCGCTGGCAGCCCCGCGGAGTTCTTCGGACAAGGCCGGGTCGTCTGCCAGTTGGCGCAGCAGGGTGCGGGCCTTCCCCGAGTCGGGTTCCTGGGCCAGGGCCCGGGCCGCCTCGCGCAGTCGACGAGCCGCTTCGGTCTGCTGTTCACGACCGGCTCGCGCTTTTCCGGCGGCATCCTGGTCGGGTGTTGAATCCAGGCCGGCCTGCAGTTCCTGGGACAGGATCGTCAGGCGTTCCAGGACTTCGCGGGCGTCGACCTGGGGATTATCCAAGGCTCTTTCCAGGGTCTCCAGACGGGTCTGGATCTCTTCCAGTCGGGGGTCCTGGAGAGGTCGCACCAGCTCCAGGTCCCGACGCAGTTCTCGAGCCTGCTCTCGGGCGGCGGCCATGACCTCGGGGTCCGGGCCATGCCAGGAAAGAAGGTCGGCGGGGAGGATGGCCAGGGTGACGGTCAGGAGGGCCAGAAGCAGACCCGTGCGGAGCCTGGTCGGCCAGTTCTGGGGGAAGGCGGCCCGGGGGAGGACCTGTCGGGCCTGGTGGGCCGCGTCGCCCAGCAGGCCCTGGGCCATGACGTTCCGGGGGCGTTCGGAGACCAGCCATTCCACGGCCGTACCCATGCGTTCCTGTAGCCCCAGGTTGCGGTCGGCCAGGTAGGCCGCGCGGACAGGACGCAGGGGGCGCAGGAACTCGGCCAGGGCGGCACCGGTGGGGAGCAGGACCAGGGGAGCCAGGCCCTGCCAGGCGGGTTGGCCCGCCCAGCCCAGAAGGAGGACCAGGACCAGCGCCAGGAGGGCTCCGGGGCACAGGGCCCCCGCCGCGGCGTACAGGGCCCGGACCTGGCGCTCGCGGGCGGCGAGCTGGCGAGCCTTCTCCAACAGCCCCATCTCGTCCATGACCGCGAGATTCCACGTCTCGGAGGGCGGCCCTGCGGAAGGGAGGAGATCAGGGCCGGAGAATTGCTCCTCAACATGGATTCGAAGGGATTTCACATGTTCTACCGTCGCTGCTTCTGGTTGCTGGTTCCCTGCCTTCTCTTCTTGTTGTGCGCTTGTTCTGATCCTGCGAGCGAACCC
>JAAZKF010000305.1 GCA_012799975.1 Burkholderiales bacterium | reverse complement strand
CTGGACCAACTCAGGAAGAGGTTGCGCACCATCTATTGTTTAAGGGAGGCTTCGGCGCTTCTCTCGTGGGACCAGGAGACGTGCCTGCCCCCCGGGGCCGCCGGCGCACGCGCCGAGCAGCTCAGCGCCTTGTCCGAGGCCGCCCACGACCTCTTCGTGGCCGAGGAGACCGGGGAACTCCTGGAGGCAGCCGGCCAGGAGGTCCAGGACTCCGGAAGTGAGGATGCCCATCTGGTCCGGCGGTGTCTTCGCGAGTACCGGCGTGAGACCCGGCTGCCCCGCGAGCTGGTGGCCGAGCTTGCCGAAGTAACCAGCCGCGCCCAGGGAGTCTGGGTCCGGGCCAAGACCCAGCGGGACTTCTCGCTCTTCGCCCCCGAGTTGACCCGGGTCCTGGAATTGACCCGGCAGGTGGTCGGTTGCCAGGGCTACGACGAGCACCCCTACGACGCCCTGCTGGAAGATTACGAACCGGGCCTGCGGACCTCCCGGCTCCGCACCCTCTTCGAGGGACTGAGGGGACGCCTTGTAGATCTGGTGCGCCGGGTGGGCGAGGCCCCTCAACTGGACGATGCCCCCCTGCGTCAGTCCTTCGAGGTCCCGCGCCAGCGCGAGTATGTCCAGCGCCTGGCCGGGGCCCTGGGTTATGATCTCAACAGGGGTCGGATCGATCAGTCCGAGCATCCTTTCTGCACCTCGATCTCTACCCGAGACGTGCGGATAACCAACGCCTTCGACGAGAACTTCCTGGGTCGCTCGATCTTCGGAACCCTGCACGAGACCGGGCACGCGCTGTACGAGCAGGGCAGCCCCGAACGCTTCCTGCACGGCCCCCTGGCCGGGGGCGCTTCGATGGGGGTTCACGAGAGCCAGTCGCGTCTCTGGGAGAATCTGGTGGGCCGAGGTCGTCCCTTCTGGGTCCATCACTACCCCACGCTGGTAGCCACCTTCCCCCAGCAGTTGTCCCGTTTCAGCCTGGATGATTTCCATAGGGCCATCAACCGGGTCCAGCCCTCGCTGGTGCGGGTCGAGGCCGACGAGGTGACCTACAACCTTCACATCATGCTGCGCTTCGAACTGGAGCTGGCGCTTCTGGAGGGAAGCCTGCCGGTTCGGGAGCTCCCCGAGGCCTGGAATGCGGCCATGCAGGAGTATCTGGGCCTGGCACCTCCGCATGACGGCCTGGGCTGCCTGCAGGACGTGCACTGGTCCCTGGGTCTTTTCGGATACTTCCCGACCTACACTTTGGGCAATCTGCTGGCGGCGCAGCTCTGGGAGAGGATCCGGTCGGACCTGCCCGGTGTGGAGGAGGATCTGGAAGCTGGAAACCTGGATGCCCTGCGCGGCTGGCTGGGCGAGAAGGTGCATTCCTGGGGGGCCCGCTTGACGCCCGAGGAGCTGAGCCGCCAGGCCACCGGAAGGGACCTCGAGCCGGGACCCTTCCTGAACTATCTGGAGAAGAAGTTCGGGGCCCTGTACCCGATCTGAGCAGGGTTGCCCTTCCGGCCACCGGTGACTTCAGGCGCCGGCCTCAGCCATCTCGTCCCAGATGGACATCAGCTCGGCCACCTCTGCCGAGGCCCGCTCATATTCCTGGCGCATCGCCTCGGCCTGCTCGGGGCGGGCATACAGATCGGGGGCGGCCAGGTCCTCGGCCAGCCGGGCCACCTCATCTTCCAGCTCGAAGATGCGCTTCTCGAGGGCTTCCAGTTTCCAGCGGATGGGCTTCGAGCCGCGGGGGGGCGGGGTCTTGTTGCCGCGGCGCCGGGAGTCCGCCTGGCGTCGCTCGGCCTCCTCCTTCTCGCGTCGAGCGCGCTCCCGGGCTTCCTCGGCCTGGCGTAACTCCTGGTTGCGCCGAGCCCGAAAGGAGTCATAGTTGCCCAGGTAGCGGAAGGATTGACCTTCGCGGATCTCCACTATGCAGGTGGCCAACGAGTTCATGAAGTGGCGGTCGTGGGTCACCATCAGGATGGTGCCGGGGTAGTTCTCGAGGGCCTCCAACAGGGCGTCCCGGGCCGACAGGTCCAGGTGGTTGGTGGGCTCGTCCAGCAGCAGCAGGTTCGAGGGGGTCAGGATGCAGCGGGCCAGGGCCACGCGGCTGCGCTCGCCGCCGCTGAGGATTCCTATGGTTTTGTGGACCTCGTCGCCTTCGAAGAGCAGGCAGCCCAGGAGCGTCCGGACCCGGGTCCGGGTCACGCCGGGAGGGGCCACGGCTTCGGCTTCTTCCAGGACTGTTCGCGTCGGGTCCAGTGTTTCGGCCTGGTGTTGGGCATAGTAGACCGGAGCCAGGCGGTAGCCTGCACGGATTGTCCCGGCATCAGGCTTCTCGCGTCCTGCCAGCAGGCGCAGCAGGGTGGATTTGCCTACCCCGTTGGCTCCCACCAGGGCCACCCGCTCACCGCGCTCGACCTCCAGGCTCAGGCCCGTGAGGACCTGCCGTGGGCCATAGGCCTTCTCGACCCGGCGGATCGACAGCACTTCGCGACCCGAGGTGGCTGTGGTCTGGAAGTCGGCCTTCAAGGCGCGCTGGTCGTGGTCGGGGGCCTCCAGCAGTTCGCGCTTCTCCAACATCTTGATCCGGCTCTGTACGCGGGTGGCCAGCGTGGCCTTGTAGCGGAAGCGCTCGATGAAGCGACGCTCCTGCTCGAGTTTCTTCTGCTGGTTGCTGAAGGCGGCGGCCTGCAGCTCGCGGCGCACCTCCCGCTCGATCAGGAAGTCGGAGTAGTTGCCGCTGAAGTCGTGGATTTTCCCGGTGCGCAGCTCCAGGACGCGGCCGACCACGCGATCCAGGAAGTAGCGGTCGTGCGAGACGATCAGCACCGTCCCCGGGGAAGAGGCCAGATACTCCTCCAACCATTCGACGGCGGCCAGGTCCAGGTGGTTGGTGGGTTCGTCCAGCAACAGCAGATCGGGGTCGCGCAGCAGCATCCGGGCCATGGCTCCGCGCATCTGCCAGCCGCCGCTGAACTCACGGCAGGCTCGATCCAGGTCCGCGTCGGTGAAGCCCATGCCATGCAGGACCGTGCGGATACGGGCGTCCACCAGGTGCGGTTCGGCGTGTTCGAAGCGGGTCTGCAACCGGCCGTAGCGCGCCAGCAGGTTCTCGAGCTCGGGTCCCGGCTTGAAGGCCACCATGCTCTCTTCGATCTGGCGCATTTCGGCTTCCAGGGCGTGGACGTCGCCGAAGGCGGTGGCCATCTCCTGATACAGGGTTCGCGAGCCTTCCAGTTGCCCTTCCTGTCCGAGGTAGCCGACCTGACAGCCGGGAGCCAGCACGACCAGGCCCGAGTCGGATCTTTCAGCCTGGGCCACGATGCGCAGCAGGGTGGTCTTGCCGCAGCCGTTGCGGCCGACCAGGGCCACCTTCTGGCCGGGGGGGACGGCAAAGCCCACGTCGTCGAGGACGACCTGGCCGCCGAAGGACTTCGAGAGGTGGGAGATTGCCAGCACGGCCCAGATTCTACCATGGCCGGGCTCGGTATGGGATGAGGTGAGCGAGGAGGAGTCCAGGCCCGGACCTTCAATATAGGGGAACCCCGGTCTCTTTAAAGCTGAACCGGGGCAGGAACGGTAATGAGGGGTCGCACGTTCGAACAGGCCAAGGCCCGGAGTCGCTTCGTTTCACGCGGATCACACTGCATCCGTGGGGAAAACCTCCCGCCCGTTTCGAACCCAAGGTAGGAGTGTCACGGATATGAAGATCTACGCGGGAAATCTGTCCTACTCGATGGAAGAGAACGAACTCCGCGAGGCGTTCGAGAATTATGGAGAGGTGACTGATGCCGCCATCATCCGGGATCGCGACACCGGTCGCCATCGTGGATTCGGCTTCGTCACCATGCCCGATGATGCCGCCGCCCGGGCTGCCATCGAAGCGCTGAACGATCAGGATGTCGGCGGTCGCCGCCTGGTGGTCAACGAGGCCAAGCCCAAGCCGGCCGGCACGGGCAATCGGGGCGGAGGTCGTGGCGGCTACCGTCGCAACGATGACTGGTAGTTCTTCGACCCGCCTCCCCTGAGGCGGCTGAAGCCCCCTGTCACCCATCAGCGCGGACCCTTTCGGCCCGCGCTTTTTTGTGTCGTCGGGCCCGAGAGAACCCTCTTCCCGGACAGGTTCCCAGGCCCGGCATCGGGAACCCTCCGGGATGTTCCACCCCCAGGGCCCAACCTTTTGGGAACTAGTTGTCCAGGGCCTGTCCTCGACCGAGAGGGGCTACGACCTGCTGGCCCCCAAGTTCGACTACACCCCCTTCCGCACACCGGCCCCGGTCCTCCAGGCCCTGGGCCGGGTCCTTCAGGATCTCGGTCCCTTCCAGGCCGGCCTGGACGTGTGCTGCGGGACGGGGGCGGGTCTGGAGGTCCTCCGGCCCCTATGCACCGAGCGGGTGGTCGGCCTGGATATCAGCCGGGGGATGCTGACGGTAGCCCGCCAGCGGATGGCCCGGGCGCCCGGAGCCTCGGAGGTCACGCTGGTGCGCGGGGATGCCCTGGAGATGCCCTTCCGGGAGGAGTTCGACGTGGCCCTCTGCCTGGGGGCCTTCGGTCACATCCTGCCCCGGGACGAGGTGCGCCTGGTCGACTCGGTGGCCCGGGCGCTGAAACCCGGAGGGAGATTCGTCTTCGTGACGGCCGACCCCCCGCCGATCTGGTCGCCGCTCGCCCTGCTGGCCCGCCTCTTCAACCTGGTGATGCGGATCCGGAACCTGATGATCCGGCCGCCCTTCGTGATGTATTACCTGACATTTTTGTTGCCCCGGGCCCGGAAACTCCTGCTTGAACGCGGTTTTGAGGTGGAGGCCTTGTGGGGGCTCTTCCCGCGGCCCTTCTCTCGCGGCTGTGTGGTCCTGGCCCGCCTGCCCGAGGCCAGGAACCCGGCCGGAAATACCTAGGGACCCGGCCGAAAATACCTGGGATATGACTGTAGCGTGTCCGGGCCCGAGGGCCCGGGTTGTGGCTGGGGAACAATGAAGGCCCCCCCGGTGGTCCGGAGGAGCCTTTCAGGGCTTGTAGACCTGGACCAAGGGCGCTGAACAGCGCGTCCCTGTTCCCATCCCCTTCATCCCCTGGCTTCAGGTGTTGCGGGCGGGCAGTTCCACCTCCCAGGTGTCCAGGGGCTTCATGATCCGGACCCGGGTGAAGGTGTGCGCCTCGACCTGGCGGCGGAACTCTTCGGCATCCGTGCGGATGGGTGGGAAGGTGTCGTAGTGGATGGGGACCACTACGTCCGGGCGGATCAGTTCGACGGCCTTGAGTGCTTCCTGCAGGTCCATCGTGAAGTGGCCGCCGATCGGCAGGAAGGCCACCTGTGGGCGGTTCAATTCGGCGATTAGCGCCATGTCCGAGAAGACGCAGGTGTCCCCGGCGTGATAGAAGGTGATGCCTCCCACTTCGAAGACCACCCCGCAGGGCATCCCCAGATACTCTCCTTCATAGGAAGACGAGTGGAAGGCCGGGACCAGCCGGGCCCAGCCCCAGGGCTGTTGGACCCGCCCACCCATGTTGGCGGGGATGGCCACGCAGCCCCTCTTTTCCAACCATGTTCCCAGCTCGAAGGTCGCGATCACCGGGGCTTGATGTTGTTTGGAAAGGGCCTCGGCGTCGCCCAGGTGGTCGGCATGGGCGTGGGTAAGAAGGATCGTCGTGGGTTTCAGGGCGGGAATGGACCGTCCTTGGAGAACCGGGTTCCCGCTCAGGAACGGGTCCACCAGGATGGTGTGACCCTCGTGGTGGACCGCCAGGGCGGAGTGCCCGAAAAATTGGACCTGCATACCATGCACCTCCGGTAAAATCTGCCCGGCATTTCGCCGCAGCGGGCCCCAGAGCCTACCGGAGGAGGCGACTTGGGAGGGGAATAGGGTGCCTGGGACCGAAATAAAAGGTTTGCCCCTGAAGGAGGACGCCATGCCCGTAGATCGCGCCCGGCTCCAGGAAGCCATGTTGGACCCGGACCCCGAGACCAGTTATTTTGTGGATTCCCGCACGGGGAAGGTGGTTCGGGTCACTTTGAAGGATCCTCAGGGCCTGGCGCGCTTCAAGGCGGAGTTGACCGCCGAGCCCCGCCGCTTCGTCCAGGTACCCCGCCCCTCAGGCCGCGAGAAGTACGCCGAACTCTCGGAGTTCATCGCCTCGGTGGCCGACCCGACCCTCAAGAAGCGTCTCCAGGCGGTCCTGGCCTCCCCCAATCCCTATCGGGAGTTGAACCTCGCCTTGGAACAGCGCTTCAAGGAGCAGCGACAATGGAAGGAGTTCCGGCGTCTCCAGGCGGCCCGCCGGATGGCGGATTTCCTCAAGCTTTCGGGACTGAACTGAGGGTCAGGACGGTCACGTCGGGGCGGCAGCAGCGCAGGCTACAGGTGCTGGCCAGGTTGCTGGTAGCTTCAGGTCCGGGCGCGGAGCAGGGCGCTGGCCATCGCGGCCATGCCCTCACCCCGGCCGGGGAACCCCAACTTCTCCGTCGTGGTGGCCTTGACTCCGATCTGGTCCAGGCGGACTTTCAGGACCCGGGCCAGGTTGGCCTGCATCGCTGGGAAGTGGGGAGAGAGTTTCGGGCGCTGGGCCAGGACCATCGCGTCCACCCCCTCGATTTCGTACCCGGCCTGGCGCACCAGATCGCCCACGGCACCGGCCAGTACCAGCGAGTCGGCGTCCTTCCAGCGCGGGTCGGTGTCAGGGAAGTGCACCCCGATGTCGGCCAGGGCGGCAGCCCCCAGCAGGGCGTCCATGACGGCATGGGTCAGTACGTCCGCGTCGGAGTACCCTTCCAGGCCCAGTTCAAAGGAAATTTCCACCCCACCCAGGATCAGGCGGCGCCCCTCCACCAGGCGGTGTACATCGAAGCCCAGGCCCGTGCGGAAGCGGGTCTCTTCGCGGATCAGGCGGCGGATTTCTTGTTCCAGCATGCCGAGAAATTCCTCGTTCGGGGGAGGGCTCCTACAAAGAAAAAACCCGGCGGAGGGGCCGCCCGGGCTTCTCGTTGGTTGACGCCTTTCCAGGCGGGTCAGGCCAGACGCGTCCCGCTCAGACCGTAGATGCCTTCCTGGACATTCGAGGGCCCGTTCAGCGAGAGTTCAGGGAATTGAACGCTCGGTGCGGAGTGGGAGGGCTCGTCGATCATGGCGATCGGCCCCAGGCCCGACACGTTGACCTGCGGGGTCAGGGAGGTGGCGTTGGCCGAACCCGGGCCGCCCGCAACCAGGAAGCCGTCAAAGCTCTGCACGTCGCGACGCGGGACCTCGCGAGAGAAGACCACCTGGCCGCCTTCAGACCAGGTCGGCTGGAACTGGGCGGAAGGAAGCGTCGGCAGGCTCTCGGGAAGCCTGGTCTCGGGCAGGCTGGGCAGCCCGCTGGGCAGCTCACTCTTGGGAGAGGCCGGGAGACCGTTCGGAAGTTCCGCCGGCGATTTCCCCAAACCGGCCAGGGGCTTGGACGCGGGCAGATCTACGCGCAGGTGGACCAGGTCCTTGGCAACGGGAAGTGAAGCCTCCGGACCCCCGGTCGGGGGCTGGGGGCGGGTCGTTCCCGGGCGCAGGGGCTGGACGGGCCCGAATCCGTGGATCTCGTTCATCTTTCTCCTCCGCGGTCACGGCCGGAATGGCCGAACCCTGGTTCCAATTCCATCCTAGCCCCTACAGGGGGGGCAAGCCAACTATCTGGGAGGGGGGATTCGAGGAGCGAGCCGGCAGTTTACATCGTGGCAAAGTCGGAGTCGAGTGGGAAGGAACCTCCTGAATCCGCCGCCTCGGCGACCGGATGTCACGTCAAAGGCCCTGGCTCAGAAGGCCTCGGCCAGCCGATAGATGGGCAGGAAGGCAGCCAGGAGCAGGAAGGCTACGCCCACCCCCAGGACCAGCAGAACGATTGGCTCCAACAGGTGGCTCAGCAGATCCAGGCCACGGGTCATCTCCTCGTCGAAGAAGTCGGCCAGCCTCTCGAGCATGGGGACGGGGTTCCCGGTCTCCTCCCCGATGCGCATCATCTCCAGGGCCAGGGGTGGGAACATGCCGCTTCGGCGCATCCCCGTCGAGAGCGTCGTTCCCTGGCCGACCGCTGCCTGCTGGAAGCGGGCGGTGGCACGCATTACCTCGCTGTCGAGGCTCTGGACCAGGACGTCCAGCGAGACCATGAGGGGCACCGACGAGCGCAGCAGGGTGGCTAGGGCTCGGAAGTAACCGGCCAGTATGCGCCGGCGGTATTGGTTTCCATACCAGGGGATCCGCATGATCCACCCTTCCAGATACCAACGGCCGGGAGCGGTCTGGGCCCAGCGTTTGAAGAACCAGCCTGCGAAAAGCAGCGGTCCTGCCAGCGTAGCCAGGACGACGGGGCCATAGGTTTCGAGGAACTGCGAGGTCTCCAGCAGGACCCGGGTCGGCCAGGGCAGGTCGACCTGTACATCGCCGAAGAGCTGAAGGAAACGCGGGACCATGAACGTGAAGCAAAGGGCCATCAAGGCGCCGGCGCAGGTCAGGAGCGTGGTCGGATAGATCAGGGCCCCTCGCAGTTTCAGGGAATACAGGTGTTCCTTGTCCAGGTGCCTGGCACAGTTGGAAAGGGTTTCGGGCAGGCGGCCGCTGACCTCGCCGACGCGGACCGAGCCGACCACAAAGGGGGGAAAGATCTCGGGGGCCAGCCGCATGGCCTGGGAAAGCGAGTAGCCGGATTGGACATTCACGGTCAGCCGGTACAGGGGCTTGCGGAAGCGAGGCGGACCGGCGGCACCGCTGGCCAGGGCCTCCAGGCAGCGCAGCATGGGGATCCCGGCAGCCAGCATCACCGCCAGTTGACCCAGCCACAGCACCACCAGCTCTGACCGGATCGGCTGCAGCAGGCGGCGGAACCAGGAGAGCTCGCGCACCTGCTCCAAACGCAGGATGGTCAGGTCGTCGGCCTGCAGCCGGCGCACTGCGGTCGGCTGGTCCCGGGCTTCGATCTCGCCGCGGACGTCCAGACCCTTGCGGTTCCGGGCAACGAACGAGAATTCGGGCATCAGCGCTCCTCGTCGTTCTCCAGCAGGATCTTGCGGGTGGCCTGCACCGTGCGGGGGACTCCCTGCCCGGGTTGGAGTGTAGGGCGACTGGAGGCCGTGACCTCCAACACGCCTGGGCAGGGCCATCCGAAGCAGACCTCGTCCTCCGCCGACAACTCCAGGAAGACCCGGCTGGTCCCGTCCTCGCACAGCAGCAGGGCGGGTGGCTCCCGCTTTACCGCCAGGGTCCGGGCCTGAGTGCCCCAGTCGGGAAACCCCAGGGCCAGCGGGGAGGCGTCTGGAAGGAGGGAGAAGACGACCTGGTCGGCCTGGACATAGTAGACCCGGGAGAAGGCCAGGAGGGTCTCCACCCGGTCCAGGACCTGCAAGACCCGCCGGTAGCTGCCCGAGGATTGCTCCTGCCGGGCGGTGACCCGGGAACCCTCGATATAGAAGCCCAGGATCAGGATCATCAAGGTCGAGAAGACCGCCATGACCACCAGCGTCTCGGTCAGGGTGGTGCCCGGACTCCGCTTCACCATCCCGGCCTGCGTATGCCGATGAAGGTGTCCATGTGCACGCTCTTCTCGACCGGTTCGGACCGTCCCTTGACCGTCTCGGTCCAGGTCTTGAACGCGCGCACCCTCCACAGTCCGTGGGCCACCCCCTGGACCGGCTCGAGGCTGGCGTTCTCCCCTCTACGGGCCTGGGCCAGGCGTTGAACCAGGGCCGAGCGGGCTTCCTCCCGGGGGGGCAGGCGCTGCTCGATCTTCCAGTTGCTGTAGATCAGTCTCTGGTGCAGGGCCAGATAGCCGAAAAGGGCGATACACAGAAAGAGCGTGGCCAGCAGGACTTCGGCCAGGCTGAAACCCGCTGCGCGTCTCACAGGTCCACCACCGGCGCATAGCGCTTCCTGGGAGGGGGGCTCCCCTCGGGGTAGGAGGCGGCAGCCAGGCTGCGGGGGGAGAGCTGCAGGTCTCCTACCTCCACCAGGGTGGAGTGAGGGGGAGTCGGCAGTGCCGAGAATTCCACCAGGCCGCCCGGCCAGACCTGCCAACGCTGGCCGTCGAAGCGGGCCAGCGCGACCGTTTCGACCCGGGCGGAGTCCTTCAGGAACTCCTCGGTACAGGGGGGCAGATACTCCACATCGGGCTCGGCCAGATATTCTGTTCGCAGTCGGACGAAAGTGTAGAGGTCGCGCCCCTGGATGGCTACGCAGTTGGCCCCGTCGTTGCCACCCCCACCCTGGAAGGATTCCGTGCAGGTCAGGTCGCCCAGCAGATTGGCACGAATCCGCTTGGGCGGGACCAGGTCCCGTTCCTGGAAGCTCTGGGTCGAAGCGTCCCACGGGGCTCCTCGCACTCCGGGTCGGTCCATTACCAGATCCCGGCTCGGGTCCAGGCCTTCCGAGAGGCTGATCCGAGGCATGCCGTCACTGCTCCCCTCGGAGGTGTGCATCCGCAGACGACCTGCGTAGGCGTAGAGCCCTCGTGACAGGCCACTGGACTGGCGGTCCAGCATCCACCCGGTAGGCATGCCGCGCAGCACGACCTGGGGATTTCCCGCGTCCAGGGCGTAGGGCTGCGAACCCACCAGACCCAGGGTATTGACATCGGCGCTTCGCGAACCGGCGTAGATTTCGGGATCGGCTTGGAGGTCGGAGACCAACATCAGGTCGACCAGGACGTTCCAGTCTCCGGTAGCCAGGTCATGGGCCAGGAGGGCCGATGAACTGAAGTGCCGTCCGGGTTCGTCCAGGACATAGCCCGTCTCGGTCATGGTCGCTCGGGCGCCGCGGTAGAATTCGTGCCGGGCGTGTGAGACGACCACGGTTCCCCGGGCTACCAGGGCCCGTCCGGTGAGGGTGTACCACTCGACTCCCGGGCCCCGGTAGTGGTTGCCTTCGATTTCGTGGTCTACCCGGCGGAAGAGGTTTCCTCCGACCTGGTCAGGCGAGGGTATCTCCTTCCAACTGGCGGTCTCCGGGCCCAGGTCCAGCCAGGCCACGGTCCGGGAAGGTTGGACGCTCAGAGGTACCTCCTCCATTCCCCGAGGAGTCAAATCGACGATCCGGGGTGGGGCACAGGCGGGTCCGTCGACGTGACTGAAGAGCGGGCCGCCAGAGGCGACCAGCCAGGATTGCGGATCGGGAGCCGGGCCCAGTCGGCTCCAGTGGAAGTCGGGGGCCAGCATGGCCAGTTCCCCTTCGCCGGTCAGGGCGAAGAGGTGGGGGCCAGGGCAATCCGGTGAGGCCAGGGCTACCTCTTCGACGACCCGTCGCCGGGTCACCCGGGCGATGCCGGAGATTCCTTCCGAGTGGATCTCCAGGAGGTTCGGATGGCCGGGGACCGGGGCGGGAGGTTGCAGGCTCCAGGCACCCCCGGTTTCCAGTTCGCCGTGGGCGCCTTCCAGACGCTGGGGCCAGAAGGTGTCGGTGCGCATGACGTGGAGGGCCAGTTCCAGGCCCGCTCGGGCCGCCGCGTCGGCCCGAGCCCGATGCTCGCGGGTCACCGAGAGCAAGACGTCCTGGCGGTTCTGGGCCACCAGGGCCACGGACAGGAAGTAGAGGAAGACCGAGATGAAAAGGGCCATCACCAGGATATTGCCCCGGGCCCGCTTCATCGGGGTGTAACCCTCACATGGCGGACCATCCCGTCGGGACTGACCTCCAGTTCCAGCCCCGGTGCGATCACGCGCTGCCCTCCTCCCGGGAGGGGGCCACGGGTCGCTCCGGCCAGTTCGCGTCCCGGGCGGGCCTGCTCCCATGGGGTTCCAACCCCCACTCCCGTCGAGGTGGCGAAGAAGGGATCGGTGGTGGCGATGGAGACCAACCGTTGCTGTAGCAGGACGAATTCCAGGCGGTAGACGGGATAGGAGAGGTGCTCGAACCCCCCTTCCAGGACCCGGGAGTGGCCAGGACCCAGGAAGGCCAGCAGGTCCTCTCGCGAGACCCCCAGTCGGAAACGGCCCAGTGCGGTTCCCGGCAGGATTCGGTTCCTGGGTCGGGTCTGGGGCTCCATCGGCGTGCTTCGCACGTCGCGCAGCAGCAGCCGGACGACTTCCTCCAGGACTGGCCCCTTGCGGCCGGGGAGCTCGGGATCGGCCTGGTTCAGCGCCTGCAACAAGGAGGCGTCGGCTGCCAGCATGTAGTCGTGGCCGGGATAGCCCGGATGACGGCCCAGGACTACTCCGACCAGCTCCTGGCGCCGGTTCACGAGTGGGCCCCCCACCGAGGTCTCCAGGCTATTACCGCGGAACAGGAACAGGCCACTGGGAAGCCGCTCGATAATCACGCAGGGTTGGAAGGTGCCCGGCGAGCCAAAACCCGCTGGCGCAGCCAGTTCGGTGCCGGCGCGGGGAGGTATGCTGGCCAGGGGGAGGGTTCGGGCTCTATCCATTTCAAACACGGCCAGGCCCAGGTCCGGGTCGTGCGCGATGTGGTGCATCGGGCCGAAGGGTGAATGGATCTGACCAGTATTCATATCCTCCAGGAGGTGCAGGGGAGCTACGGCCATCCCTCCCGGCAAGGCAGTAAAGGAACCCCGGGGGTGGCCGCGCCAGTCGGAGAGCAGGCCCCAGCAACCGGTGGCGTGGGCCCAGGCCACCGGCAAGGGCATCTCGGGCCGTTCGGGGGGCGGGTCCCGGGGAATGGTCGGGCGGGTTGCGGGCGGGGTTGGAGGCTTATTCCTGGAGCGGGCAGGTGGAGCAGGCCTGGCCTGTGAGGGGGGGG
>JAAZKF010000304.1 GCA_012799975.1 Burkholderiales bacterium | reverse complement strand
GTTCTGAGGAGCGGAGCGTAGTTGGAAGCTACGTGAGCACCGCAGAGGTGCGCCTGACGACGCAGACGGGCCCCTCCCACCCACACCCTGGTGTGGGTGGGGTCTCAACGCCTCGACGGCCGAATGCCACGCCAGGCGGCGGATTCAGGGTGTGTTTTCATCAGCAGCAAAAAAGCGGTTTATTTGGGTAAATGAGACTTTAGCGATACAGTGGGACCCTCGCACCCGCGCCCCGCGCGGGTGCGTCCCATCGAGCGGCCAGGCGACCGGGGGCCGGCTGGGTTTTCGGGTCGCCCATCTACACGAATTCACGAGGAGCGCAAGAGCATGAGTCGACTTGTGGAAGTCACCGATTTGATCCTGCGGGATGCCCACCAGAGCCTGTTGGCCACCCGGATGTCCACCGAAGATATGCTGGGAGCCTGTCCGGACCTGGACCGTGCGGGTTACTGGTCCCTGGAATGCTGGGGTGGAGCTACCTATGATGCCTGCATCC
Source organism: Burkholderiales bacterium (assembly GCA_012799975.1). Lineage (GTDB taxonomy): Bacteria > Vulcanimicrobiota > Xenobia > Xenobiales > Xenobiaceae > Xenobium. The sequence continues at coordinate 2,525 of JAAZKF010000304.1, read as the reverse complement.
GCTTCCTCAACGAGGACCCCTGGGAGCGGCTGCGCACCTTCCGCAGGTTGATGCCGAACTCCCGGCTGCAGATGTTGCTGCGTGGGCAGAATCTGCTGGGCTATCGGCATTACGCCGACGAGGTGGTGGACCGTTTCTGTGAGCGCGCGGCGGCCAACGGTATCGATGTCTTCCGGATTTTCGACGCCCTGAACGATATCCGCAACATGGAACGAGCCATCACCGCCGTCAAGAAGGCGGGCAAGCATGCCCAGGGCACGGTTTGCTACACCATCAGCCCGGTCCACACCGTGGAGACTTTCGTGGACCTGGCTTTGCAACTTCAAAAGCTGGGCTGTGATTCGATCTGTCTCAAGGACATGGCGGCCCTGCTCAAGCCCCAGCCGGCCTTTGACATAGTCCGGGGAATCAAGAAGGCTTGTGGTGCGAATATGCCGGTCCATGTCCACACCCACGCCACCACCGGGGTAACCCTGGTCTCTTTGCAGAAGGCCATCGAGGCCGGAGCCGACATGGTCGATACGGCCATCAGCAGCCTGTGCCTGGGTTCGGGGCACAACCCCACCGAGAGCCTGGTCGAGATGCTGGAGGGCCAGCCCTATCACAGCCGTCTGGATCTGGACCGCATCGCCCGGGCCCGGCGTCACTTCGACCAGGTCAAGCCCAACTACGAGTCCTTCATGTCGGCCTACCAGACCGTCGATACGCGGATCTTCAAGTCCCAGATCCCGGGCGGGATGATCTCCAACATGGAGAATCAGCTTCGCGAACAGGGGGCGGGCGACAAGCTCGAACAGGTCTTGGAGGAAGTGCCCAAGGTGCGCCAGGCGGCGGGTTACCCACCGCTGGTGACGCCTTCCTCGCAGATCGTCGGAACCCAGGCGGTCTTCAACGTCCTGATGGGGACCTACAAGGTCATAACCTCGGAGTTCGCCGACCTGATGCTGGGATACTATGGGACCACTGCTGCCGAGAAGGATCCCGACGTGGTCCAGAAGGCGCAGGCCAGTTCCGACAAGGAGAGCATCACCTGTAGGCCGGCGGATCTGCTCAACCCCGAGTGGGCGGTCCTTCGTTCGGAAGCCCTGGAACTGAGCGGCTGCAACGGTTCCGACGAGGATGTGCTGACCTATGCGATGTTTCCCGCCACCGCGCCGAAGTTTTTCTCGGAACGGGCCCAGGGGGCCAATTCGGTGGCCCGACCTGGGGGACAGGCCCCGGTTACTACCCAACCGGACGCAGCGGCCCAGGCTGGAGAATACACGGAGATCCCCGAGCCGGTTCGCTATCTGGTGACCCTGGGAGATCGCACCCACACGGTTACCGTCGAGCCGATGTAAAACTCCTGAATCCGTCGCCGGAGCACGACCGAATGCCACGCCTGGCGGCGGATTCAGGGCTCCGTCCTGGTCTTTGACCAGCGAAAGGAAGAATCCGATGTTGACCATGACCGAGCGCTTGAAGACCCTCGCCGAGAGGCGCCAGAAGCTACAGCAGGGCGGCGGGGCCAAACGACTGGAGAAGCAGCACGCAGAAGGAAAGCTCTCGGCCCGGGAGCGCCTGGAGCTCCTTTTGGACCCTGGCACTTTCAGCGAGCAGGGACTCTTCGCTCAACACCGCTGCACCCACCTGGGGATGGCCGGCAAGGAGGTTCCCGCCGATGGAGTGGTGACCGGCTTCGGCTCGATCGAGGGCCGCAAGGTCCACCTGGCCAGCCAGGATTTCACGGCCTTGGGTGGGGCCGCGGGCGAGGTCCACTGTGACAAGATCGTCGAGGCCATGCAAGGTGCCCTGAAGACGGGGACCCCCTTCGTCTTCCTCAACGACTCAGGTGGGGCCCGGGTCCAGGAGGGGATCGACAGCCTCTCGGGCTACGGCAAGGTCTTCTACAACAACGTGCTGCTCTCCGGGACGGTCCCCCAGATCTCGTTGATCTGCGGTCCTTGCGCTGGAGGGGCCGTCTATAGCCCGGCTTTGACGGATTTCATCATCCAGACCCGCCAGGCCCGGATGTTCATCACCGGTCCCCAGGTCATCAAGCAGGTCACCGGAGAGGAGATCTCCCAGGAGGCCCTGGGCGGGGCGGATGCCCATATGATACGCGCAGGCAACATCCACTTCATCGCTGAGGACGACCGGCACGCCATGCAGTTGTGCCGGCATCTGTTGAGCTTCCTGCCTTCCAACAACCTGGAGGAACCTCCGCTGCTCGAGTTCGCGGGGCCGGTCCGGGAGGTCCCGGAACTGCGGGACATCCTGCCTTTGAATCCCAAAGAACCCTATGATGTGCGCCGGGTTCTGGAACTGGTCCTGGACGATGGCTACCTGCTGGAGGTCCAGGCAGACTTCGCCCCCAATCTGGTCGTCGGCTTTGGCCGGCTGGCCGGGCGCGCGGTGGGCGTGTTGGCCAACCAGCCGTCCTCCAGGGCCGGCGTCTTGGACATCGACGCCTCCTGCAAGGGGGCGAGGTTCATCCGCACCTGCAACGTCTTCAACATTCCCCTGGTCAACTTCGTGGACATCCC
>JAAZKF010000303.1 GCA_012799975.1 Burkholderiales bacterium | reverse complement strand
GCCGGCAACGACCGCCACCCACGCCTCACCGGCTTCGCTTCACCCGTTGGGTGAACGAACCGAGGCCACAGTTCAAAGGCCAGAACCCAGTGCGCAGAGGATTCGAGCTCGCCTCAGACTATTTTGGCGGCGGATTCAAGTAACCACATGCCCTGCAACTCGTGCACCCGCTGGCAGAGACCCCGGAGCAGGGTGGTCGAGAGCCGGACCTCCAGGGTGGCGCCTGGCCCCTCGATGGCCAGGGGAAGGCGAGCCTCGGTCCTGAGGACCCCACCCGTGGTCGAGGTGCGGGCGAACCCGGTCCTGACCTTGGGCACCTGGAAGCACGCGCCGTCTCGGGGGAAGCCCGGTGATTCCAGGACCATCTCGACCTCCAGCGAACCCTCATCGCCTACGGCATGCGGGAAGCTGACCAGGAGCCTGTCTCCCGCTGGCACCCGGCCCTCCGTCCGGGTCACGGCGCCATCGAGTCGGGCCGAGACTTCGGCTTCCAGGGGCTGGTCCGAGAGGTTCTGGACCAGGGCCTGCAGGCAGAGGTGGTCCCCAGGTCTCACGAACCTGGGTGGAGACGGGCGCAGGGCGGCAGGGAGCGAGGCCGTGATGCGGGTCTGGCCCATCCCGGCCCGGTTTCCCGAGCAGACCAGGGCTACGGCCTTCCAACGCGTCAGGTCTTCCGGCAGCCGGACGCTGTAGAAGACCTGGCCCGCAGCATCCGTACGCAGGTCGGGTTCAAAGGCCGCTCGCTGCTGGAAGCGGGAGCGGAGGGCCAGTTCGCCGATCTCGGGTCTGTCTTTGGCGGGAAGCAGGTGGATTTTGATGGTGGAGAATCGCTCTGTCAGGTCTCCGGGCTCCACGCGCAGGAGCTTGTCATACAGGCTGGCGCTCTGGATGGGGCGGGGCCGCGGCACCAAGGCCTTCAGCGGGTCGGGAAGACGGTGCCCGGCCAGATCCGTCAGGGCCTCGTCCACCACCAGCAGGACCACCTGAGCGCCTGGGACCGGCGCCCCTTCCTGGTCGCGGACCTGGACCTGGAGCGAGACGTTGGCTCCCGGACTGGTGTCCGGCTGGTCGGCCCGGACCTGCACGGCCAGGCGCAAAGACTTCAGGCTCAGGGGGAGGATGGCCGTCCCTCGGGCCCGGTCGCAGTCTTCCATGTCGGCGGATTCGGGGGCCGTCCGAGGGCCGCAGCGGATTAGCGTCACCTCCAGGTGGATTCCCGGGAGGTCGCTCTTCTGCAGGGGAATCTCCAGGGTTGTCCAGGGGCCTTCCATCTGGAAGGAGCGGCACTCTACCCGGCCGCCCCCCGACAGGGTCAGGAGGCCCGTGGCGGAGGGGAAGGGGCTCATGGTCCTGGTCCGGCTGGATGGTCACCTTTGAGGGGCCGCTTCGGGGCAGCCCCAGGCCGGGCCCCACGCCCCAGAAGGGCAGGGCGGTCCGAGCCGGCCTGCCGGCCTGGTCCCGGGTCTGTAGCTCCAGGACGTGGCGACCGATTCCGGGAGGGGCGAACTGCAAGGGCTCGGGGCGCGTCGAGGTCCGGAAGGTCTGTGACGGGCCTTCCCCTTGGAGCCTGACCTCCACGTCCAGGCCGGGCACGGGATTGCCCTTCAGGTCCACCACCAGGGCTTCCGCTTCCAGTCCCTCTCCCTCGTAGAGGAAACGCTGACGCAACCGGACCCCCACGACTACCAGGGCGGGGTGGAGAATCCAGGTCTTCTGGTATTTGCGTTCATACTTGTTGAGGTCCTTGACCCGGGCCTCGACGGAAAGCCTAAGGGGAGCCCCGGGAGCCAGGTTTTCGGGGTCACGGTATTCCCAGATATGGAGGCCCTCCCGGTCGGTGCCTCCTTCGCACTCCTGGCGCCGTGCCTTCGGCTTGGTCCAAAGGGAGGTCTCCTCCTGTGGACCGAAGTGGAAGCAGGGCCAGTCGGCAGGTTCCCACAGGGCCCGGCGGGCCTTGCTGCGCCAACTGATCTCCGAGTCGGACAGGGCGCCGCCCGAGTAGTAGTGGGCCCGCGCTGCAAGGGATAGCGTTTCCCCCCGCAGGCAGGTTTCGGGGGTTTCCAGTTCGACCCGGAATTCCGGACGGACGAAGTCGGCCACCTGGACCCGGTGGGTATGAAAACCTCGGAGTTCTCCGCGATTCCTGATCAGGAACATGAACCCGAGCTCATGATCCCGGAAGCCCTTCGGGATGCGCCAGCGGAGGTGGAACCCCCCCTCCTCGTCCAGGTGCAGGGGACTTCCCTTCGGCGGGGCCTGCGGGTGACCGTGCGACTCGACCATCCAGGTGACGCTCCGGTCGCCCGCCTGCGGTACCGTAGGAAGGCCCCCATGCCCGTTGGAGTGGCGGACCCAGCCCTTCAGTTCCACCTCTTCTCCGGGGTGGTACAGGCCACGGTCGTCGAAAACGCACCACTCGAAGTGACTTCCGACCTTTCCCCAGTAGTGGTAAGGGTTATGCGGGCCCTCCGGCAGGAAGGCCAGGTCTCTTCCCCGGCGCGCCACCACGATCCGGCTGGCGGGCTCTGGCCCCGACACTTCCAGGAAGGCCAGCCCGTCGGGTCCCGTGGTGGCACCGGAACCCTGGAAGGGATTCTGCAAAGCCTTCCGGGTGGCCGGCACGAAGGCCACCTCTACCCCTTCCAAGGGGCTCCCGTCCACGAGGGAAGTGCACCAGACTGCCAGGCGGCCGGGCAGGGCACGCACTTCCAGGCCGATTTCGGTGACCTGGATCCAACCCTGGGAGGCATGCCGGAAGGCCTTGGTAGTGGGCGAGGCCAGCCTGGCCACCAGTTGGGTTCCCGGGGTAGCCTCCGGCAGGGGAGCCTGAATCGGCACCAGTCGGTTCCTGGGGGCCTGGGACTTCCCCGGCAGGGTGAAGACGGGGGCCTTCAGGACCTGGCGCTTCTGGAAGGGGACCCAGTCGGCCAGGGCGACGCGCTGGGCCCGGACCTTGGCCGCCACAGCATTGATCCCCAGCAGTGGAAGGGCCCGGACCGGGAAGGGCAGGACGCTGGGCTCACGGTCCCAGATGCTGACCACTCCGGTTTTGACCAGGGGAACCTTGACCTGTATCTCCGCCGGCGCTCCCAGCGCGATGCCCCAGGCGTCCCGCAATTCAGCGCCCACCCTGATCCGGTAACCGGGGGGACGCGAACTCAGGCAGATTTGGATCTCCTTGCCACTGGCCCAGGAGCGGCGCTCGGCCGGGGCAGGCTCCAACTGGATCAGTCGGCGCCACTTCTGGAGGTCTTCAGGGGGTGGCTGAAGGACAGGCGGAGGGTGCCCATGTACAGGTTTCCACCATTGAAGCGGCCGGCCTTGAACCTGGCCGATTCCAGCCGGAAGGGAGGGAGGACCTGGAAGGGCAGGTCTTGTTCCTGACGGGTAACAAGCGGCCCCTCGAGCGAGGGGATGCCGCTGCGCACCAACAGCACGCCTCGGCTTTCCTCCGGCAGGGGGTGCTGGGGGCGGACTGCCAGCCGTTGGCCCGGCAACAGCCGTCGGTACCTGGCCCAGGCCGGCCGGACGGACCGGATCTGTTCGTCAGAGGCGAGGAGCAGGGGCACGACCTGGCCCTCGACCTGCAACTCCATCCCCGCCAGGACGGCCTCGGGATCGATGGCCTGGTCGGCGGATAAGACGAAGATGTCGAGGGAATGCACTTTACTGCCCTTGGGCCAGACCCGCTCCAACCGGACGGGCGTGGTCGAGAAGGACCACTCCTGGCCCAGGGCCTGGACCTGGTAGACGGTGCTCCCGGGCAGGCGTTCCCGAGCTTCGAAGACCAGGGTCTTCGGCCCCGCCAGGCGCCACTGGCCGGGCACCTCGGGCTTCAGGTGGGCGGGCACCGGCGAGTGTTCCCCAAGGGCTGCTACCGGCTCGGCAAAGGTCATCCAGATGGTCCGGGCGTGCTGCACTTCGCCCACGGGTCCACAGCAGAAATTGTTGGTGCTCATGGAGGTATCTTAGGGCAGGGCCATGACAGGATGTGTCAGGTCAGTTTTCGTTTCTCGTGTGTCCTCCAGTCAAACCTCCCGCACAGTCCTGAATCCGCCGCCTGGCGTGAGAACCGAGGCCATCGAGGCGGGTCTGGATGCCAGGAAGGCGTGCATCGAGGAGCGGAGCGTAGTTGGAAACTACGTGAGCACCGCAGAGGTGCGCCTG
>JAAZKF010000302.1 GCA_012799975.1 Burkholderiales bacterium | reverse complement strand
CGCTCATGGTCGGACGTGAGCGCTCGGTTCGAGCCCTGGAGCGTGCCCTGGAAGCCGAGCGGGGCCTGGTGGTGGTCACCCAGAAGGATCCCTCCCAGGAGGCTCCGGCCCGACGCGACCTGCACTCCACCGGGACCTACTGCTCGATCCTGCAGGCCCTGCGTCTTCCCGACGGGGGTTATCACGCGGTGGTCCAGGGCATCGCTCGGGTCCGCATCCAGAAGACCCTGCAATCCCGTCCCGCCTTCAAAGTCCTGGCCCGGACCCTGGAAGAGACGGTCCCTTCCGAACGGGAAGGCGAGAACGCCATGCAGGTCGTGATGAACCAGTTCCGCCAGGCCGTGGAACTGGGCAAGATGATTCCTCCCGAACTGGTCGTGGCCATCCTGAACATCGAAGACCCGGGCCACCTGGCCGACGTGGCGGCCTTCCACCTGGATCTCTCCCTGGCCGAGAAGCAGGCGCTCCTGGAGACCGTGGACGTGGCTGCCCGACTTCACAAAGTCTCGATCCACCTCTCCCGAGAGCTGGAAGTCCTCAAGATCGAGAACCGGATCCAGAGCCGGGCCGAGCGCGAGATGGAGAAGGGCCATCGCGAATACTTCCTGCGTCAGCAGCTCAAGGCGATCCAAGAGGAACTGGGCCACGCCGATGAGGAGCAAGAGGAGGTGGCCCAGATCACCGAGGAGATCCGGGCGGCCCAAATGCCGGAAGAAATCCTGGAACACGCGTTGCGGGACGTGCGCAGGATGGAGCGCATGAGCCCGGCCTCTCCCGAGCGCAGCGTGATCCGGACCTACCTGGACTGGATGGTCCAGTTCCCCTGGAACCGCCTGACCGAAGACCGGCTGGATCTGGCCGAAGCCCAGAAGATCCTTGAAGAAGACCACTACGGTCTGGAGGACGTCAAAGAACGCATCCTCGAATTCCTGGCCGTCCGCAAACTCAAGGGGGGATCCCACAAAGGGCCGATTCTGTGCTTCGTGGGCCCTCCTGGAGTGGGCAAGACCTCGTTGGGCCGCTCGGTGGCCCGAGCCCTGGGCCGAGAATTCAACCAGACTTCCCTGGGGGGAGTCCGCGACGAGGCGGAGATCCGAGGGCACCGACGGACCTACGTGGGAGCCCTGCCCGGGCGGATCATCCAGGCCCTGTGCACAGCCAAGTCCCGCAATCCGGTCATCGTACTGGACGAGATCGACAAGGTGGGAGCCGATTTCCGAGGCGACCCCTCGGCAGCCCTGCTCGAGGCCCTGGACCCGGAACAGAACCACGAGTTCAAGGACCACTATCTGGCCGTACCCACCGACCTGTCCTCGGTCATGTTCATCCTGACAGCCAACGTCCTGGACACCATTCCGCCAGCCCTGCGCGACCGGATGGAGGTCATCCGGATCCCCGGCTACACCGAGGATGAGAAGGTCCAGATCGCTACGGGCTTCCTTTTCCCCCGACAGAGGCAGGAGCACGGCCTGAAGGAAGAGCAATTCAGCCTGGAAGAGGAAGCCCTGCGCCGCATCCTCCGCGAATACACCCGCGAAGCCGGGGTTCGCAACCTGGAGCGGGAAATCGCCCGACTCTGCCGCAAGCGGGCCCGCCAGATCGTCGAGGCCCGCAGGCCCCGACGCCGCATGCCCCCCTTGAAGTCCCAGGACCTGCCCAAACTCCTGGGCGTGCCCCGCTACCGTTGGGGGCCCGAGCCCCCGGGAAGAAACCAGCTCGGCGCCGCCCGCGGCCTGTCCTGGACCCAGGCCGGAGGAGAGTTGCTGACCATCGAGGCCAGCCTCATCCCGGGCCGGGGGCGGCTGGTGTTGACCGGCAGCCTGGGTCAGGTCATGAAGGAATCAGCCCGAGCCGCGCTTTCCTGGGTCCGCTCGTTCGCGGGCCAGGCCGGGCTGGACTTCGACTATTACCGAAACGACTTCCACCTGCACGTGCCCGAGGGGGCCATTCCCAAGGACGGCCCCTCAGCAGGAGTGACGATGGCATGCGCCTTCCTCTCGGTCATCCTGGACCGCCCGGTGCGCTGGGACGTGGCCATGACGGGAGAAATCACCCTGCGCGGCCGGGTCATGCCTGTAGGCGGGATCAAGGAGAAGGTTCTGGCGGCCCACAACTCAGGCATCTTCGAGGTTATCCTGCCCGCTGAAAATGCCCGGGACCTGGAGGATATCCCCGAAATCATCCGCAAGAAGATGCGCTTCACCTTCGCCGAGCAGATGGAGCAGGTGCTAGAGCAGGCCCTCCCCGAATAACCACCCGATGCGCTACGGAATGGTTCGCCTGAGCCCCGGGGTCCGCAACATCATGTTGCTCACTGGGGCTATGTTCATCCTGGACTGCCTGGTATGCCTGGTCTCGGGGCGCCCCCTCCTGGCTGAATGGCTGGGGGTGGTCATGGAGCCGCGCAACGACCCGGCCCGGACCTGGCTTCAGGTCTGGAGGCCCTTCACCTACACGCTGATCCATCAGGACTTCTTCCACCTGCTCTGGAACATGGTGGGACTCTTCTTCCTGGGGGAGGCCCTGGAGGAGAGCATCGGCACGGCCAGATTCTACCGCGTCTACGTGGCCAGCGGCATCTTGGGAGCCCTGGTGGCCATCGGCGCCGCCTGGTTCAGCCCCGGGGCCTCCTACCTGGTGGGGGCTTCCGCAGCGGTCCTGGGGACGATTTTTGCCTTCATCACCCTGCATCCGAACGAGACGATCATGCTCTGGGTGCTGGTGCTGATCCCCATCCGGGCCCTCTACCTGGGCATCATCTTCTTCCTGATCCAGTTCGTCTCAGCCTTCAGTGGAGGCGGTTCCAACATATCCTACGTCGCCCACCTGGGCGGTATAGCTGCCGGAGTGGGGATGGCCCATTTCGGCCTGTGGTTCGACAACTTCTCACCTCTGGACGGCTTGCGGCGCAAGTGGCGACGGCGCCACCTTCGCGCCGTGCCTCAGCCCAGGTCACAAAAGGTCTCGTTCCTGCG
>JAAZKF010000035.1 GCA_012799975.1 Burkholderiales bacterium | reverse complement strand
CGTCAGGCGCACCTCTGCGGTGCTCACGTAGTTTCCAACTACGCTCCGCTCCTCGATGCACGCCTTCCTGGCATCCAGACCCGCCTCGATGGCCTCGGTTCTCACGCCAGGCGGCGGATTCAGGTTCTCGCGGACCGCCCGGCCCGGCAACGAGCCCGCCCAGCATCGGTTGGCCCCTGGTTCAAGGCTCCTCGAGAGGTGATCCTTCTCCCGAGAAATCGGACCACGAAGCGGCCAACTCCAGAAGTCGGGCCACCCCGATGGTCTTCTCCCAATCCAGGAAGGCCTGCAACCCCTGTTGATAGACCGGCCCCGACTGCAGGCAAATGCGGTCAGCGATTCGCAGATACCCGGTCTGGCGAGCTACTACGTGGGCCACCCAGGAGGCGAACCCTTCACTGAACCGTTCTTTGAGTTGTCGACATCGGGCATTTCGAGAGTCCTGCCAGGCATGCCCGTATTCATGGGCCAGCACGACCAGGGCCTCGGGACGACGAAGCCAACGGCCCAGGCGAATCTCGCTCCCCTGGCAGGTGGCCAGGGCCACGTCTTCGCCTTCCAGGCGCAGTTCCTCGGCCGAGGCCATCCGAACCGAAGGCAGAGGGTCCAGACGCATTTCAGGACCGGCTTTGCGAACCAGCAGGAAGACCACATACTCCAGGAGCTGATGCGCCGATTCTTCGTCCAGGGGTTTGTTGCAATTGCATTCACCGGAAAGGTTGTGCCCATCGCAATCGCAGTTTGGCGTGATCGGCATGCCGGAAGCCCCCAGCGGCCCGACCAGCAACGAGAACCAGGCCAGCATCCCCAGGATCAGTTTTCTCAAAAAATCAGTCCTCGTTCTGCATATACCAGACCGAAACCGGGTTGAAAAGTCTGAGCAGGCAAGGGACCGTCCGTTCCGGGAAATCAGGATGCCCGGCTGGCGGGCGCTGTCCCCCGGTAGAACCGGGCCGTAGACGCCATCACCGACAAACAGCATCTCGCGGCTGCGCACCCGGAGATTCAGGGATTTGGGAAGGACTTGACCAGGACGGCCCGGACCGCCCACTGGTGATCGAAACAGCAGGTGAGGGGAGCCCGGGCTCCGGTGGTCTTCCGGGCAGGCAGCGGTGAGCCCGGCCAGGTCTCACCTGGAACGCGTCCGATTGCGGGCTGCCAGACAGGTGCGATACTCCGAATAGATGGTGTCCACGTAGTAGCGGGTCTCGGCATACGGAGGTATCCCCCCATACTCGAGGACGGCGCCCGGACCAGCGTTGTAGGCTGCCAGGGCCAGGCGAACATCCTTGAAACGGCGCAACTGGTTGGCGATGTAGCGCACTCCACCGCTCACGTTCTGGTCGGGGTCGAAGGGATCCCAGACTCCCAATCCGACGGCCGTGCCGGGCATCAACTGCATAAGGCCTTGGGCTCCAGCGGGCGAGATGGCCTGCGGGTCGAAGTTCGATTCGTGGCGAATAATCAGCTCTACCAGCAAGGGATCCACGTTGTTCGTCCGGGCGTGCCGGATGATGATCTCATTGAGGTCGACCCGGGCCATGCGGCGAACCATCTGGCCGGAGGCGTCGCGAACCCAGGCCAGACAGGAGATAGGGCGCGGCGTTCTCTTGCCGGCGTCAAAAGTACTGAAGGCAAACTCGCGGGGCACGGCTCCGGTCGCTGCCGGTGTTCCGGGAGGCAGCTCCTGGAAGACGCGAGGTCGGAGGGCCGGTCGCGAATTCCGCAGCACCTTGCCTTCTTGACGGATCTCACGCCGGAAGGTGGCAGCCCCACTATTGGTGTAGACAGTCTGGGGCTTCCCATCTACGTATCGCGTCTCGGCCCAGGTGGAATCCGCGCGGGCGGGGGCCGCGGTTACAAGAATTCCCACCAAAGCCAGGAGCGCGGCTGCCCGCGCAAGAAGAATCATCGACTCGGCTCCCTCTGGGCCCGGCGTAGGTGCGGGCCCCAGATCGAAATCATTCATTAGCTGCAGAGAACCGCGTTCCCTCCCTGGCAGGGGCCGGCAATACCTCAAGAGGCTCAGGAGGCATACTTGGCTGGAAATGATGACCTGGGGAGACCGTGCCCCCGATGCGAAGGTTCAGGTCGTTGCATCGACTGTTCGGGGACCGGCCAGGTGACCTGTCCGGGATGTCAAGGTCGGGGCAGCCAGACTTCACCACGCGGAATAAAGTCCACCTGTCGAATATGTAACGGACTCAAGGTGATTGACTGCCCCACCCAATGCCCCTCCTGCAACGGCACGGGGCGGATCAGCGCCAGTTTTCAGCAGGAAATCCAGCAGAAGTATACCGCCAGCTTCTCCAACTATTCGCCCCTGGCCCACGCGGTGACCGGACTGACCGTGTTGACCGTCGCGGTCTATCTGCTAGCCCCACCGGATTTCTCGTCCTTCCTCCCGCAACCACTGCCCACCCTGATCTGGTCGATCTTGTGCAACCATGCCAATTCCCTGGACACCATGGAGCTGTGGCGTTTCCTGACTCCGGTCCTGCTGCACGCCGGTTGGTGGCACCTGTTGGCCAACATGTATTTCCTGCTGAACATGGGCCCACCCCTGGAGGGCGTGCTGGGCACGCCACGCTTCCTGGCGCTATATTTTCTGGCCGCTTTGGGTGGCAACATCCTGTCCTGGGCCTTCAATCCGGTCCCCGGGGTGGGGGCCTCCACGGCGCTCTTTGGAATCGGAGCCGCCTATGTCGGGCTATCCTGGCGCTGGCGTCTTTTCGAGGCAGCCGGAGCACGCCGGATAGGCATGGCCTTGGGATTCCTGCTGGTGCTTGGTTTCGCCCTTTCCGACGTCTTTGGAATCCCCCTGGACAACTGGGGACACCTGGGCGGTGGCCTGGTCGGACTGGCCTTCACTGCCCTGGGCCCCCGCCCTCGCGGCCATTGACAGGAACCTCGGTGGAATATTCCCGCTCGCTCTCCCCGGGCGGGGTCAGGCCTTCCTCCACTTCGGATCCGTCCGGGAGGCAAGGAGAGGAACCTTTTGTCGGGAATAGAATCTGATTGCCCGTGTTCGGCCAGCCTCCAGGAACCCGACTGGAATCGGGCTATCGGAGACCAGCCCGAGTGGCTCTTTGGTCGAGGAGGTGCTCATGCAGAGGTTCTTCAAAGTCGCGTTCCTGTTCCTGGCCCTGGCCCTGAGCGGTTGGGCCTGGGCTCAGGCCGGTTGGGTGGCGACCCCGGGAGTCGGAGTGGGGGAACTCCGCTTGGGGATGACTGCCTCTGCCATCGAGAAGATGGTGACTCGGAGCTCTCGGACGGACCACCAGGAAGTTTCAGGCAAGCCCAAGTGGATCTACTACAACGAGGGTGTCCAGGTCCACTATGACGACGCTGTGAAGGCCCTGCAGATCGTTGTCGACAAGCCTGGAATCAAGACCCCGGAGGGCCTCCAGGTCGGAGACCCTTCCAGCCAGATTTCGGCTCTGTACGGCCAAGCCGGGCAGTCCCACCAGTTGCCGACGGCCGCCAGGATGTCCAAGCAGTATTACTACGTCTTCACCTCCCGGGGACTGGGAGTCCAGACCGAGGGAGACCGGGTCCTGTTTATCTACATCTTTCCAGCCCGCTAGCAACCCGATCAGAGTGCGATAATGTCGACACCTGAACCAGAAAACGCGGAACCCAAGACCAGGTTGCAGGCAATGAAAGCGGAACTGGAGGCCATGGGGAGCCGCGACGTGGCGAGTCAGTATCTCGGGAAGGCCCTGATCGCCCCAGGGTTCCTCCAAAAACATCTGGAGAAGGAGCGCCAGGAGGACCCGCCCCGCGGCTGAGCCTGGCCTGGCGGTCGGGGAGGAGGAGAACCGGAATCGGTCTAAGAGGGGGCGGATGCGGCGTCCCCTCCCTCGCCCCCTGGTGGTGGCCCAGCAGGTGGTGGTCCTGTTCCTCCTGGCCAACCTCCTGACCCTCCCCTGGGCCCCGGCCTGGGATCCCGATCCCCTCCCTTTCCGGAACCCTCTCCCGGCGGCCTGGATCGAGCGCTGTCCGCAAGGCTTCTTCCTGACCTGGCTGGGCCAGCCGGTCCTCCCTCCCCGGCAGGGGCAGCCCTTCCGCATCTTGATGGTGGGGAGTTCAGCTATGCAGGGGGGCGGGGTCTCGCCCTTCCAGAGCATCCCGGGAAGGCTCCAGAGCCTCCTGGACGAGCAGGGGCGGCAGGTGGAGGTCATCAACGCGGGGGTTCCCGGAAGCGACTCGGGGCTGCAGCGGCGGACCGTGCGGGAGGGCTTGGAGTGGCTGGAACCCGACCTGGTGGTGGTGTATTGCGGCAACAACGAGTACCATCGCCTGCGCGCCTACAAGGAGCAGCATCCCCTCTGGACGGCCCGGACCGAACGGCTGCGCAGCCTGCTGGAGCGGACTCCTCTCTACCGCTGGCTGGCCAGCCGCTTCAGGGTGGTGGACCAGGCTGCCACCATGGAAGGCGTGCATATCGAGGAACTGAAGTCGCGGATCACGGCGCAGGATCGGCCTTTGGTGGAAGACTTCTATCGGAGCAACCTGGTCCGGATGGGGGAGGCCTGCCAGCAGTCGGGCGTGCCCCTGGTGCTGTGCGCGGTGGCCGTCAACGAGATGTACCCTCCGGAGTATGGCCGGCCGGACCGCGACCCCGATCTGGATTCACGCCTGGCCGATGCGCGCATGCAAGGGACCTTGGAGCGGTCCATGGAGGAAGAGCTCCGTCGCCATCCCGAGTTGGCCTGGTTGCACTACCAGCAGGGGTGTCGCAGGTCCGACGCGGGGCGCCTGGTGGAGGCCGCCGTCGAGTTGGGCGCAGCGGTCGGCCTGGACCCCGAGCCCTCGCGGGCGACCCCGGCTTTCGTGGGGCTGGTGCGCGCAGCGGCCAGGACCTCGGGAGCCCTATTCGTCGACATCCCAGCCGCCTTGCGTCAGGAGCATGGGCCTGTCCTGGGGGATCAGCTCTTCCTGGACTTCTGCCACTTCCTGCCCGAAGGCAACCAGAGCGTGGCCCGGGCCCTGCTGCTCAGCCTGGACCGGGCGCGCCTGCTGCCGGCTCCGGGGCCCTCCCCGGCCCCGGTAGAGCAGGATCCCCTGGCCCTGGAGGTCTTCTCCTGCTACCTGGCCCGCCCGGACCCTCGACCGGCTCGGAACCGGCTCCCCCGGCCGGGGAGCGACCTCGAATTGCGCTCCCGTCTCCCCGCCGAAGGGACGGTGGCGGGTGAAACCCTGCGCGGCCACCTGGAGTTCGTGGCCCTGCGGCCCGCCGAGGCCGAGGCCCGCTATCGCAAGGCCCTGACCTTGGCTCCGAGCCGCCCCGCCCTGTGGCGGAACCTGGGGTATGCGCTGCTGCTGGGGCGCTCTCCCAAGGCGGCTCTGGAGTGCTGGGCCGCCGCCGACCTCAGGACCCCTTCGTCCTCAAGGGGAGGACCCGCTTGGTTGCGGGGCCTGTCCACGGGTTCCGAGCCCTGAGCTGGACGGGGAGCCTTTCCCTGGCAGGTCCGGGTGGATTCAGGGGGGCAGGGGGCAGGACGTCCGTTGACCTTCAAATGGGGTATATTATCCTGGGTGAGGTGCCATGGCGATGGATGCGGAAAGACCGATGCAGTGTACGGATATCTCTGAAGCATCGACCGGGAAAAGAAGCTTCGGCAGTCTGTCGAACCTCCCCCTGAACCGGACGCCCGAGGAGGAGGAGGAGATACACCGCCTCTTGGACGAGAAGTTGAGGCAACTCGGCATCCCCGTGGTAACCAGGAACCTGGACAAGGTCCTCGTGGAAATTCGGCCCCCTACACCCCAGAAGCCTTCCCATCGGCGAGACGGTGCCATCCTGTAGGGGGCCAAGAGGTCTGCAGATGTCTTCGGAAGCAGAGTCTGTTCCCTCCAAGGACGAGGAGACTTCCCGGGTGGGCAGGCGGGAACTCGGGGGAAGGCTCCTAGACGCTATCTTCGGAGAATACGAGACGACGAGTCTTCCCGTGGACTCCCGAGGAGTAGTGGACTGCACCGAATTAGCACTGAAGAACGGGGGCCACGGTTTCCAGATCTTCGAACAGCTCGTGGAGCACGACAGGAAATCGGCGGCCGCCCGCCTGGAGCGCCGCAAGAGCCGCGCCAAGGAACGCCAACAGAAGGCCTCTCGGCCTCCGACACCCCAGGAGCCCGACTGGGAATGAGACCTGTGTCTTCAGGCCTCGTTGCTCTGCGGAGCGCGGTTCGCCGTCTGCGAGGCGGGCTGGCCCTTGTCTTGTTGGTGTCGAGCCGAGGGAGAGACCCTAGCATCCGCCTCGGGGGCATGCCAGGCCGAGGATAGCCCGCGGACGCATTGCAGGAAGAAGATCAGCGCTCCGGTGCTCAGGGGATCCGGTCGCGCCATCCGCAGCTGCAGGACCGGCAGACCTGCGTGTCGCCAGGCAGCCGCTTCGGCCCGCACCAGGCTCTGCTCCAAAGGTCCCAGGAAGAGTTCCTCCAGGTCGGGGCAGTCAGCGCCCAGGCGGTCCTCCGGGATGGCGGGGCCGTCCGGGGTGGGCGTGTTGATCCAGGTTCCAAACGCCTTCAGACTCCCTCTCTCCAACCAGGAGTCCCGACGCGAGGGAGGAGCCTCGGGGCACCAGGCCATCGGGAGCGGGGTCCGGCGGTTCCCCTGGAGGGGTATGGCCAGGATCCGTTCGGCCTCCCGGGCCAACCCCGTCCAGGGGTGGCCCTGTGCTCCCACGAATTCCAGATCGCGGCCGTCCTCCGCCAGCAGGAGGCGGGCCAGGGCATACTGGACGGCAGGCAGGCTGGCGGGTTCCTGCCCTTCCATGCTGCGGGCCTGGCTGCGAGCCCCCTCCAGCAGGGCGGTGGGGTCGACGCCGGCCAGGGCGGCAGGGAACAGGCCAGCCGGGGTCAGGGCGGCGTAGGGCTCGGGAAGAAACAGGGGATGCTCGAGGACCCGCAGGCCGGAGTCCTGTGCCCGGCGGGCCAGGGGAGTCTGGGCACCCGAGCCGGCCAGGACTACCCGGCGCGCCGTTTCGGCCGGGCCGTGCCGTCGTTCCACATGTTCGTGCAGAATGCTCAGGCAAGCCGAGTTCAGGGGAGAGAAGTTTTCGGAAATAAGGCCAACCAGGCTGATCCGACGATCCCCCAGCCACTCTAGCAGTCGCGTCAGCCGCATGGTTCCAGACCAGTCGCGGCCGATGAATTCGAGCCGTGGGCCGCCTTCGGGCAGAACGGGTCCCAAGACCCGGATCAGGGAGCAGGCCGCCGCCTCCAGACCCGGAGAGCCCAGGAGCAGAAGTACGTCGGAGTTGGCCCGCAGCTCCAAAGCGATCTCCTGCAGCCTTGCCAGGTCTCCTTCCCGTATCGCGAAGGGGAGATTGAGCCAGGGAACCGAGGAACGTCTACCGATGAGTCGCTCGATGTCGGGACAAAGGCCAGAAGCCTCGGACTGGACCTGGCCGGGCAGGTCCTCGTCCGAGGGGTCGAACTCGAACGTTACCAGCGAGCGGCGTGGGCCGCGGGCCATATCGCCTCCGGTCGTGGTTTCAGATACTCGGGCCAGGAAGCCCGCCCAGCCGGCCCCGCCCAACCAACCCCGAGAACACTACCCTCGAGCCGCCGGCGCGGCGTCCCAGAAGTGAAGAGGCCGAGGCCTGGGCTCGCATCTTTTCGAGCACCGGGTCGAGTTTCCCCTCTGTGATCAGCCCCAGCATCAGTTCCACCACCTCCGGGTCGAACTGGGTTCCCTTGTTCTTCTGGAGTTCCTCGACGGCGACCTTGACGGCCAGACCCTTGCGGTAGGGGCGGTCGCTGGTCATGGCGTCGAAGCAGTCGGCGACGCAGATGATCCGTGCCGCCAGGGGGATCTCGTCGGCCATCTTGCGGTCGGGATAGCCCATCCCGTCGAAGCGCTCGTGATGGTGCAGCATGTAGGGGAGAAGCGGGCGGAAGGCCCGCACCGGGAGCATGATGCCGACCCCGTAGACCGGATGCCGTTTCATCTCTTCATATTCGGCGTCATCCAGGCGCCCCGGCTTGTTCAGGATGTGGTCGGGGATACGGATCTTGCCGATGTCGTGCAGCAGTGCGGCGTAACGCAGCCGCTCGAGTTCATCAGGACCAAAGCCCATCTTCTCGCCCAACATCACCGAATACTCGGTGACCCGCTCGGAGTGACCGCGGGTATAGGGGTCCCGGGCGTCGATGGCGTTGGCCAGGGCGGTGATCGAGTCGATCAGCAACTGCTGAAGTTCGTAGTGCAGTTCGGCGTTCTCCAGGGCCGCAGCCGAGATGCTGGCCAGTCGTATGGCCATGTCTACGTCGTCGCGGGTGAACTCTTCGGCGTGGGGACGGCCGCGCACGTTCAGGACACCTATGACCTTGTTGTCGGCTTTCAGGGGAACCGAGAGTGAAGGAGCGATCTCCTCACCCTGGAGATCCACCCCTCCTGGCAGGGAGATGGGGAGGCCCTCCTTAGCCACCCGACCCGAGATACGCTCACCCAGTTGGACCCGGGTCTTCTGGATTACCTCTTCGGAAAGGCCTCGGGCCACACGGATTCGCAGGTGACGGCCGTCGGGTTCCAGGAGCATGACGGAGGCATTGGTGGCCTCCAGGAGATCGCAGGCTCGATCCAGCACCTGTCGCAGGGTTTCGGGAACATCCAGGCTGGAGTTCAGCGAGTGGCCGACTTCCTGCAGGGCCTCGAGCTCGCGCACCTGGCGGGTGACCTGGCTGTAGAGTTGGGCGTTTTCCACGGCCGAAGCCGCATGGCTGGAGAGGATGCCCAGGACCTGAAGGTCGCGCACGGTGTAGGCGGTGCAGTCCTGGCGTGAGCCGACGTGGATGACCCCGATGCAGCGATCCTTGACCTTCAGGGGGACGCGCAGGTGCCCATTTTCGGTTCCACCTCCGATGCTCGGCTGGCCCTCGCGGGCGACCCATTCACCGGCATCCTCTCCCAGGGGGCTGCGGCTGGTGTACACGGTGGCATCATTCGGGGCGTCCTGAGCCAGGATCTTCAGCTCGCCGCGAACTTCGTCCAAGAGGATCAAGGAACCCGTGGTGGCCCCGAAAAGCTCGATCGAGCGGTTCAAGACGGTGGTCAGGACCTCTTCGAGGTCCAGCGACGAGCTGATTGCGGTCCCAATTTCGTACAGGGAAGCCAGGGTGGTCAGGGTCTGGCGCTGTTGGCGGCGGTCGTGGAGGAGATGACCCGAGAGGTCTGCCAGCGAGGCCGTCAATTCCCGGCCCAGCGACAGGTCCAAGGGAACCGGGGCCGGGTGGAAACGGATGGCGGACTCGACCTGATCGACCGGAAGGCCGATCAAGGTGCTCAATTCCAGCAACTCCTCCGAACCCGGAGGGATCTCCCAGACCGGGCCGGTCAGCACGTGCCCGAAGAGGACTTCGCGGATGTGGATCGGGTGGCGCATGAAGAGCAAGCCTCCCGGGCCATGGATCACGCGGAACTCGTTGCATCCGGGGGCCAGGAGTGTACGCATCAGCGTCGGGGACTTCATCAGGACGCTGTGGAGTTGGTCGGAGGGGTGGCTGTACATGGTCAAGGGCAACCCCGCCGGATTGACGACGGCCAGCGACAGGCCGGTAGCCAAGGAAAGCGTCCTTTGGAAGTTCTGGAGCGGAGCGAGATCCTGAATCTCGTCCGAGCCGCGTGTCGGTGGCGCAAGCGGCTCGAAGGCGATGCTCATCCCGATTTCCTTTCGAGGCGGGTTCCCCGTGGTGCCCAGGTCGGACCCGGCTTCCAGCCCACGGGCCTGCGGTGTCCTGACACCAGCCACCCCAGATCCTGTTTCGCCGAAAGTCTTGAACCCCCCTGTTGAGGCCCACATTTGCAGGTCACTTTTGAGCCGACCCTGACCGGAGCGGTTGGCCGGTAGTCCAAAACGCCTGCCCGTACCATCCTCACCCCAACGTGACGGGGGAGCACGCGGCCGTCAAGAGGTGCCTGGATCCCTGAATCCGCCTTGACGCTGAGCCTCTCCCAACAGGTCCAGGTCGCGGCCAGGAAGCACCTGCCGATCTACTACGCCAGTTCCACGGTCTCACGGCCCCTGCTGACTCCCTGGAACGCTTTTCGTGAACTCGAGAAGGTCGAGCTTCAGCCCGACGGTTTCCTGGCCTCTCCGGCCAATCCGGAATTGGTCGAACAGACGGCCGCTGCCCACCTTGAAGAGATGCAGACGGAGGCGTGCTGGACCCTTAGCGACAGCAACCGCCGCGGTTTGCAGGCACTGCTGGAGGCCTCCCAGGCCCACGACTTCCCGCTCTATATCGCCTTGGGCCCCGTCTACGAAGGCCTGCTAGAGGAGCCGCCCTTTCAAGCCTGCTGGCGGAATCTGCACCGGGAACTGGCCGACCTGGCGATTTCATGCCCCCAGGCCCACCTGCTAATCGACGAACCCCTGGGTTTTGCTCGGGAAGACATGGAGAACGACGTCCACCTCACCAGGACCTCGGCCCCCCGTTACACCGAGCACCTGGCCCGGCAGATCCTGGCCTTTCGCCAGCGGGCCGTGGTCGGCAGACCTGGGAAACCATTCCTGTAAAAGCGGAAAACCTCGAGTCCTCCGCCTTCCCAGGCCTGCGGAGGTTTCTGCGCCGGGTGCGTCGTAGAAGCCGCGCACGATGCGTATTGGACTTGCTTTCAAGGCCTTCTTCCGGATTTTCTCGGACCAGGGGTTTGCCCAGGCAGTCGAGGCCCTGCTGGCGGGGGATGGCCCGGCCGAACCGCCCCCCGAGAAACCCGCCGTGGACCCGGCAGCGGTCCAGATACTGGGCCTCCTACAACGCGAGGGTCGCCTGGTGGACTTCCTGCAGGAGGATCTGGAGGGAGCCTCGGACGCCCAGCTGGGAGCGGTGGTCCGGACCACCGTCTACGAGGGGTGTCGCCGGGCCTTCAAAGAATATCTGGATCTGGTCCCCGTCCTGGACAGCAGCGAGGGCGAGACGGTGACCGTGGAATCGGGTTTCGACGCTTCGGCCATCCGCCTGATCGGGCGGGTGGAGGGCGACCCGCCCTTCCAGGGCGTCCTGCGCCACCCCGGTTGGCGGTTGAAGACGGCCCGCCTGCCGGTTCCACCGGAAGGCTCGGATGACTCGGTGATCAGCCCCGCCGAGGTGGAGATCCAATGAGTGAAGCGACCATCATCGGCATCGACCTGGGCACCACCAACTGCGCGGTGGCCTGGGCTGACCGGGACGGGCGGGGAGACTTCCCCATCCCCCAGTTGACCCACCCGGGCATGGTCGAGCCCCGGAATACCCTGCCCTCCTTCCTCTACCTGCCGGGTCCCCACGAGCTGCCCGCCGGCAGCACGGAGTTGCCCTGGGAGAAGGAACCCACCCGGGTGGTCGGCTGGCTGGCCCGCGAGCAGGGAGCCAAGGTCCCCCACCGGGTCGTCTCCTCGGCCAAGTCCTGGCTGAGCCACGAGGGTGTCGACCGCCGGGCCTCCATCCTGCCTTGGGGCTCGCCCGACGAGGTCCCCCGCTGCTCGCCGGTCGAGGCCTCGGCCAGTTTCCTGCGCCATATCCAGGAGGCCTGGGATTCCCAGAACCCCGACCGCCCCCTGGCCGAGCAGGAGATCGTCCTTACCGTCCCGGCCTCCTTCGATGTCGTGGCTCGCGAACTGACCGCCGAGGCCGCCCGTTCGGTCGGTCTGAAGAACCTGACCCTCTTGGAGGAACCCCAGGCCGCCTTCTATTCGTGGTTGGACGGCGTGGGCGAAGACTGGCGCAAGCAGGTCTCGCTCGGAGACCGCATCCTGGTCTGCGATATCGGAGGCGGCACGACCGACTTCAGCCTGATCCTGGTCACCGAGGAGGACGGTGACCTGGCCCTGGAACGCGTGGCCGTCGGTGACCATATCCTGTCGGGTGGGGACAACATGGATCTCACCCTGGCGGCCACCGTTCAGCAGCGCCTGAAGACCCAGGGCACAAAGCTGGACTCCTGGCAGATGCAGGTGCTGACCCACGGCTGCCGGGTGGGCAAGGAGCAACTCCTCCAGGAGGAGGCCGACGAGAGCTGGCCGGTGACCATTCCCGGCCGGGGTAGCAGCCTGATCGGCGGGGCCCTGCGCGCCGAGCTGAAACGCTCGGAGGTCGAGACCGTCCTGGTGGATGGCTTCTTCCCCATCTGCAGGCCCTCCGAGGCAGCTATGCGCGGACGCCGGACCGGCCTGACCGAGCTGGGCCTGCCTTTCGAAGCAGATCCGGCCGTCACCCGCCACCTGGCGCGCTTCCTCTCAGCCCACCGCGGCGCGGTCCCGGTCCAGAAGGATTGGACCTTCCTACATCCCACGGCGATCCTCTTCAACGGTGGAGTGCTCAAAGCACCCGTGCTGCGCCGGCGCCTGACCCAGGTGCTGGATTCGTGGCTCCAGGCCGAAGGCTCTCCCCCCATAAAGACGCTGGAAGGTGCCGACCTGGACCTCGCCGTTTCGCGTGGAGCCTCCCGCTACGGGCTGGTGCGCCGCGGTCAGGGAATCCGCATCAGGGGCGGCACCAACCGCTCCTACTACATCGGGGTGGAGGTGCCCCGTCCGGCCATTCCCGGCCTCCCCCCTCCCATAAAAGCCGTCTGTGTAGCCCCCTTTGGCATGGAAGAGGGCACCTCGGCCGACCTGCCGGGCCGGGAGTTCGGCCTGGTGGTGGGGGACCCTGTCGAGTTTCGCTTCCTGGGCTCGACCACCCGACGAGAGGACCCCGTCGGCGAGACTTTGGAAGACTGGGAAGAGGAGCTCGAAGAGCTGACCTCGCTGGGCACCACACTGCAGACCGAGGCCCAACCCGGCACCATCGTCCCCGTGCGCCTGCAGAGCCGCGTTACCGAGGTGGGAACCCTGGAATTGTGGTGCCTGGAACGTGATGGCCAGGGCCGTTGGAAGCTGGAGTTCGAGGTTCGCGAGAATCCCGAGGGTTGATCGCCACGGAGCGCTACTTGATCCACTCACTCCGTTCTGCACTTCTGGGCGCCGGCTGACCCGTCGTGTTTTGCAGCAGATTCCTGGGGAATAGGCTGTATCTCGGTGCGGGGGTTCTTCTCCTCTATAGGAGATCCCGATACCTCGAAGAAGCGCGGGGCCTGGGGATGAGTCTTCCAGGCCAGGCCTGAGGAGATGCTGCGGCTGGCAAGGAGGAACTTCATGACGTCCTGCGACAGGCTTTGGGTCTGGTCTGTGCTGTTGCTGGCGATCCTGGCCGGAGCCTCCTGTACGTCCCGGGCACCCGAACCCTCATCCTCATCTGTCCCTCGGATATCTTCGTCCAATCAGGTGGTGGTCTACACCCCCTTCCCCGACCTGACGGTCGATGAACTGGCGGAGGGCTTCACCCGCAAGACGGGGCTCCATGTCGAGCAGATCCGCGAAGGGACCGCCCGGGTCTTCGCCCGGCTGCGCGCCGAGAAGAACCATCCCCGGGCGGATGTCTGGTGTGGCGGGGGCGGGATGATCCCCTTCATGACCGCGGCCGGAGAGGGTCTGCTGCAACCCTATGTTCCGACGGGATACGAGGACATGCCTCGGGAACGGGGCAACCTGATCCTGCGCGACCGGGAGTGGCGCTGGGTGGGGATCGGGGTCGTCTCCCTGGGCTTTGCCTACAACCCCCAGAAGTTGGGGCCGGACCAGATCCCCCGGACCTGGGAGGAGCTGGCCACTCCTCGTTGGCACGGCCATATCGAGATGTGGGACCCGGCCGAGAGCGGCACCTCGATGCTCTTCCTCGAGTCGGCCCTCCTGCGAGCCATGAATGCCGGGCAGGGCGAGGAGGCGGGCTGGGACTACCTGACCCGGCTCTTCAAGAACCTCAAGCGCTACACGCGGGAGGGGGCTCCTTCCTTTGCGGTGGCTCGAGGGCAGAGCCTGATCGGCATCCACTTCGAGTTCCAGTTCCTGGAGTTCCTGGCCATGCAGGCGGGGAATACCCAGGTGGCGGACGCGCAGGCCAATATCCGCTGGTATCTTCCTCCGTCCAGCCCGGTCCTGACCGAGGGGATTGCGCTGGTCCGGGGCGGTCCCAACCCGGAGGCCGGGAAGGCCTTCATCGACTACTGCCTCTCGCAGGAGGGTCAAAGGATCATCAACCGCTTCTACTTCTCGGTGGACCCCTCCATACCACCTCCGGCCGGCCTGGAAGGTGTCACCCTGCAAGACCTTTTGGACAAGGCCATGAAACTCGATCCCGAGTGGATGGCCGAAAACTACGACCGGGTCCGCCAGATCTGGCAGAACCGGGTGGAGGCCACAGCCGAGGAATGAGCCACGTCGAAATCCGTAATCTGGTCAAGTCTTTCGGTTCCACCCTGGCCGTGGACCGGGTGAGTCTGGACGTGGGCGACGGGGAGTTCTTCTCGCTGCTGGGGGCCTCGGGTTGCGGAAAGACCACCACCTTGCGCTGTGTGGCCGGCCTGGAGACCCCCAGCGGGGGAGAGATCCTCCTGGACGGGCAGGACGTGGCCCAGGTGCCTGCCTGGGATCGGAACTGCGGGATGGTCTTCCAGAACTACGCCCTCTTCCCGCACATGACCGTGGCCGACAACGTGGCCTATGGCCTGATGGCCCGGCGCTACCGCCAGGCAGGCCTCCTGGGGCGGATGGGCTGGTTGCTCCGGACCGTTTCGGCCTGCCTCCCCTCCGAGGATATGGATCGGGTTCGCGAGGCTCTGGCCATGGTCGAACTGGAGGGCCTGGAAGAGCGTCGGCCGGGACAACTTTCGGGAGGACAGCAGCAGCGGGTGGCTCTGGCTCGAGCCCTGGTGATCCGCCCCCGGGTCCTGCTCTTCGATGAGCCCCTGGGCGCCCTGGATGCCCGCTTGCGGGTGAAGATGCGCCAGGAGATCCGCAGCATCCAGAGGAGGGCAGGCATCACCACCCTGTATGTGACCCACGACCAGGAGGAGGCCCTGGCGGTCTCCGATCGCATCGCCGTGATGAATCAGGGGCGGGTGGTCCAGGTAGGCCCTCCCGAGGAACTCTACCTGCGCCCCCGAACCCGCTTCCTGGCGGACTTCATCGGTTTGACGAATCTTTTCTCGGCGCGCCCGGAAGGCCCGGGGCGCGTCCGCCTTCTGGAGGGGCCGGTCCTGCCCACGACCCACGCGATTCCCGCCCAGGGGGCCTTCTCGGTGGCCGTGCGCCCCGAATCCCTGCGCTTGCTGGGAGCAGGAGAGGAGGCACCGGGGACCTTCACGGGCCGGGTCCAACTGCGCATGTTCATGGGAAGCACGGTCCGCTACGTGGTGGCCAGCGGACCCCTGGAGTGGACGGTGGCGGCACCCCTGGCTTCAATAGCAGAGGGGGTCGGGATGGGAGACGAGGTCCGGGTGGGTCTGCAGCCGGAGGACCTGATGGTCCTGGAGGACTCCGAGTGAGCCGGGCCCTGCGTTGGCTCTTCGCGGGCCTGGTGCTGGCCTTCCTGGGCCTCTTCCTGGTCCTGCCGATGATCAGTATGGTCCTGGTCGGTTTCACCGGAGAGCCGGTCGATCTGCTGGGACACCTGGTCCGCGGAGACCTGTCGGGGCTGATTCGCCAACTGGCTGACAAGGCCGACTGGCGCTACTATGCCGGGTTCTTCGAGACACGCCGTTATTTCAGGGGATTTCTCAATGCCGTAGGGGCTGCCCCCCTGGCCGCGATCCTGGCCTGGGGGGTGGCGCGGGTGGCCCTGGGCGGGTGGGGGTTGCTGGTCGGCCCGGTCCCGCCTGCATGGTACCGCCGGGCCGGACTTCCCCTGATGGGCCTGGTCTTCGGGTTGGTCCTGCTGGCCGGGGTCTTCTGGCGCCTGCTGGTTCCCGCCGAGGCCCAGCAGGCGCATTGGATGTATCATATCGCGCCGAGCCGCTCCTGGGAGGGGAGGCTCTGGCAGATCCTGGGCTTCTGCCCCCTGGTCACCCTGGCGTCCACCATCCTGGGGGGGATCGTGGCCTGGTCGGTGGTCCGGACGGCCATGCCCGGGCGAAACCTGGTCCGCTGGCTGTGCATAGTGCCCTTGGCCCTGCCTCCGTTCCTAGGAGCCCTGGCCTTCCGCAACTTGCTGGGGGAGGGAGGGCTCCTCACCCGGATCCTGGAGGCCATGGGGCTGGGAACGCCTTTCGAGGGACAGTCGGTACTGGCGGCCGGGATCGTGCAAACCTTCTTGTTCTTCCCGTTCGTCGTGCTGACCACGGCCGCGGCCTTGGAGCGGATGGACCCATCCCTGGGCGAGGCTGCCCAGGTCACGGGCGCTCGGCCGGGCTTCTCGCTGTGGACGGTGCACCTCCCCATGTTGTTGCCCGGCCTTTCGGCCGGAGCCTTCCTGACCTTCATCCGCTCGTTCGGGGACTTCGCCGTCCTCAGCCTCCTGATGCCCATCGGCAGGCCGATCCTGGTGGTAGAAGCCTACCGGGACCTGTCGGGCTCGACCGACTGGGGCGGAGCCTCGATGCTCAGCACCCTGATGGTCCTGACCATCCTGGCCGTCCTGGCCCTCCAGAAGTCCTTCGCCGAGGAAGGAGGGTTCGAGACGGTAACCGGCCGGGCGGCGGGGGAGCCTGACCTGGTACGCACGCCTTGGGTCTGTCGCGCCTGTCTGGCCGCGTGCGCAGCGATTCTGTCGGTGCCCCTACTTTTCGTGGCGGCCACCCTGCTGGTCAGCCTGTCGGCCCGCTGGGGGGTGGAAACCCTACCCACCGCCTATACCTTGAGCCGTTATGGCGAAATCCTGCGCCGGATGATGGGGGCGGATTCCCCCCTGCTGAACTCATTTGCCCTGGTGCTGCCGGCCCTGCTCCTGACCCTGATTCTGGCCCTGACCATAGCCTGGACCCTGGCCAGGAGCCGACACTGGAGCCGGCACCTGCTGGACTTCGCCACCGTCCTTCCCTTCGTCGTTCCGGGGGTGGCCTTCGCGGTGGCCCTGATCGGGATATTCAACGGTCCACCCCTGGCCCTGCACCTGACGGCCACCCTGGTCTTGTGCGCCTACGTGGTGACCCGCATGCCCTTCGCGGTCCGCTCGATCCTGGCTTCCCTGCAACAGGTGGGCCCCTCGCTCGAGGAGGGCTCCAAGACCCTGGGGGCGACCAGCTCGCTGACCATGGCGCGGGTGACCATCCCCCTGATCCTGCCGGGATTCATGGCGGGAGCCATCATGGTTTTCATCTCGGCCATGCAGGACGTGGCGATAACCTTGATGACCTGCCCGCCCCGCTGGTACCCGGCCAGCATCTTCGTCTTCCAGCGAATCCAGGAGGGCGACGTCTTCGATGCTTCAGCCTATGGGATGGTCTTGCTGGTTCTGATCCTGGTCCCCTACGCGGTGGTTTGGCGACTGGGAGGAGTTCGGGCCGAACTCTGAACCGCCCGATCGCGATGGCCGCCCGACCTGACCCGCAGAGTACCGGGAAATCCTCCACCTGAAAGTGCGCCGGAAATAAAAAAGAAACGGGCGAACCCGGAGGTTCGGCCCGCTTCTTCACTTGTGGGGCTGATGCCGGGAGGAACCCGACGGTCTTCAGACCCAGGGCGGGAGGATCAGCCCAGGCCGGTAGCCTGGTTGAACTCGTCGATAAGCTTGTCCAGCGGATCCAGTCCTTGTTGCAACTGGCTCCAATACTCCGGATCATACCATTGGGCCTGGATCTCTTCGTAGGTCTTGCCCTGCTGCTCGACCCAGGTGTAGTATTTCAGGCTGTGGACGCGCTTGCGGTCCACGTAGGTCAATTCCTGCATCCAGTCGGTGGTGGTCCCCAGCATGTAGCGGTGGAAGGCCACGGCTGCATCATGGGCGGTCAACTGGCCCCGGGTCTTGTTCATATCGTTCAGACGGCTGGTATACATCTCGGCCGAGTCGGTGAACATGGTCATCACCACGTCGTCTGAGGTCAGCTCGTAGTACTTCGCCATCTTGATGGCTGACAACACGTTGGAGATCGAGCTGATGCCCAGCCACGGCAGTTTCTCGAGCAACTCCGGTTTGAGGCCCTGGTCAGCCAGGTAGCGCTGGCCTTCGGGCTCGTTGAACAGGCGCAGCAGGCTCATGGCCGCCTCGTCGTCGATGGCCACGACCATGTCGGTGTTCTTGACGTTATGAACCCAGGGCACGTGTTTGTCGCCGATGCCTTCGATGCGGTGTCCGCCGAAGCCGTTGATCAGCAGGGTCGGGCACTGGATGGCCTCGGAGGCGGCGATCTTCGAGGTGGGGAAGAGGTTCTTCATGTAGTCGCCGGCGGCGATGGTCCCCGCCGAACCGGTGGCCGAGACCAGCCCCCGATAGGTGCCGCCCACCTTTTTGAAGACCTCCTCCATGGCGGGCCCGGTCACGTGGTAGTGCCACAGGTAGTTGCCGAATTCGTCAAACTGGTTGAATATCACCAGGTCCTGGCCCGACTTGCGCAGTTCCCAGCATTTGTCGAAGATTTCCTTGACGTTGCTCTCACAGCCCGGGGTGGCGATGATCTCGCCGGCCACGCTCTTCAACCAGTCGAAGCGTTCCTGGCTCATCTCTTCGGGCAGGATGGCGATCGATTCGCAGCCCAGCAGGACCGAGTCGTAGGCACCTCCCCGGCAGTAGTTGCCGGTCGAGGGCCAGACCGCCTTCTGGCGGGTGGGGTCGAATTGCCCGGTCACCAGGCGTGGGACCAGGCATCCGAAGGCGGCCCCGACTTTATGGGAACCCGTCGGCAGCCACTTGCCCACCAAAGCCACGATCCTCGCCGGAATCCCGGTGAGTTCGGAGGGCAATTCCAGGTAGTTGATCGGGCCGAAGCCGCCTCCATGGACTACCGGCTCGTTGTGCCAGGTGATGCGGAACAGGTTCAGCGGGTTGATGTCCCACAGGCCGACATCCTTCAGGGCCTCGACCACATCCGCCGGGATCAGCTCGGGATGGCGCATCTGCTTGAAGGTGGGAATCCGGATCTTCCGCTCGCGGGCGCGTGCGACGGTGCGTTTCAGGGGCTCGGGGTGTACAGTCAGGTCAATCATCGTGATACCTCGGTGGGCTCGTGGTAGCCCCGGATTTTGTGAAACACAGGGTCTCTGGGAAGAGGGGGGCTGCACCCGGTCTGGAAGGTCCCGGGTATGAGCACGAGAACCTTCCGACTGCTGGCCGCGCTTCTCTTCCTTGTCGCTTTCTCCTCCATCCCCTCGTCGGCAGCCGGTCCGCTTCCAGCCTCTGAGGTCCTCCCGGGGGTTCTGCCTGCTGGCAGGGAGCTGGTCCGGAAGATTGACGCTTTGAAGGTCGATTCCCGGTGGTTGCCGGGAAGGCACCCCGTCGACTGGCGCACGGGCCGCGTCACGGGGCCGGAGCGCTTCGAGAGGCCCCGGACCCGCTGCAGCCAGTTCGCGGCGGCAGCGTGCATGCACCTCGGGGTATACCTGTTGCGTCCACCCCAGCACCCGCTCCATCTGTTGGCCAATGCCCAGTTCACTTGGCTGCATTCCGAAGAGGGCAGAAAGGCAGGGTGGGAACCCCTCTCCGATGCTCTTGAAGCCCAGGCCCGGGCCAATCAGGGCTGGCTGGTGGTGGCTTCCTACCGCAATCCGGATCCGGAACGTCCCGGACATATCGCCTTGGTGCGCCCGGAGATCCGCACGGCCCAGGAGGTGCGGGCCAGCGGGCCGGCGATCACCCAGGCGGGACGCGAGAACTTCCGGCGCACGACCCTGGTCCGAGGTTTCCGGAATCATCCCGGGGCCTTCGAGAACAATGAGGTCCGCTTCTTCGCCCATCCGATGGAGGGGCGCTGAGATTTTCGACCGGGTAACGGCTTCAGGAATCCCGGGTAACGTCGAAGAGCACCCGGGAGGTGTAGCGGTCGGGTGGGAGATCCCGGCGGGGCGCGAAGAGCTTTTGTCGGTTCAGACGGTAGCGCAGGCATACGCTGAGGATCTCGAGGCTCTGTCGGACGAAGCGGACGTTGCTGATCTGGTCCTCTTCCCGCCAACTGATCGGGAAGAATTCGAAGCGTGCCCGGGTGTGCACCAGGTACAAGAGCAGATAGACGTTGAAGTTCAGGTTGTCGGGGAAGGAGAGGTAGGACCTGCCGGCCAGGGGGGACATTCGGAACAGGTTCAGCCCTGAACCAAGGTCGGTCAGTCGGCGCCCGGCCACCAGCGAGACCAGGGAGTTGAAGACCAGGTTGCCCAGGATGCGGAACCAGGAATACCCGGGAAGCCTGCTCCCCCGGGCGAAGCGGCTGCCCAGGAAGGCATCGCCCTCGAGGGCCCGGCCGTCCTCCAACCAGGGCAGGAGGTCCCGGATATCTGCCTGGTCGTCCCCGTGCAGCACCAGCACGTGGGTAAAATCGTTTTGGAGGGCGTGGTCGAAGGCGACCTTGTGGCTGCCACCCAGGCTGTAGTTCGAGTCGTTGCGCAGCAACAGCAGGGGAAGACCCGGGTTCTGCCCTGCCCATTCCAGGACGGCCTCGACGGTTCCGTCGGTGCTGCGGTTATCGATGAGCAGGACCCTCTGGATGTGGACCATCACCCGCGGCTCGAGTTGGTCCAGGACCCTCACGACCTGCCGCGCACAGTTGAAGGCGGGGATGAAGAGCAGCAGCCGGCGCGAAGGAGTATCCACCAAAATCAGTCCCCTTGGGCAAAGCGGAGTGGGAGGAACCGGGTCGGGGGATGGCCTGCCGGAGCCCCGGGAATTCGCCTGTCAGTAGCCAACCGCTGCGGGAGCCTCCCGATCTATCGGTTTCTCGCCAAAAGGGCGATCCCTGCCTCAGGGGAAACGCGCCTCATGTGTCCAGCAATACCCCCACGGGGCAATGGTCCGAACCCATGACATCCGGCTGGTGGAAGGACTGACGGACCCGGGTGTCCAGGTCCTCATCCGCCGTCACGTAGTCGATACGCCACCCGATATTCTTCTCGCGGACTCCCTTGCGGTTGCTCCACCAGGTGTAGTGACCCGGCTCGGGGCAGCGGGAACGGAAGGTATCTACGAAGCCCGAGCCCAGTAACTGGTCCATCCAGGCCCGCTCTTCCGGCAGGAACCCCGCGTTGTCCTGGTTCTCGCGAGGATTGCGCAGGTCGATTTCGCGATGGGCGATGTTGTAGTCCCCACAGAGCAGCACGCTCTGGCCTTTCGCACGCAGGGTCTTCAGCCAGTCCAGCATGGCCTGGCAGAAGGCCAGCTTGTAGGGCAACCGGGCGTGGGTTCTCTGGCTGTTGGGGAAGTAGGCGTTGACCACGGACAATGAGCCGAACTCCAGGGTCAGGACCCGTCCCTCCACGTCGAATTCGGGTCTTCCAAGTCCGACGTGAACCGAGTCGGGGGGGCGTCGCGAGAAGGTGGCTACGCCGGAATAACCGGGACGTCGAGCCGGATTCCAGAAGGCGTAATAGTCCGAGAAGCCCTGTAGCTCGGCCTCTACCTGCTCCCTGTGGGCCCGAATCTCCTGCAGGCAGAGGAGGTCGGGAACCTCGATCTGGACCCAGGAGAGCAGGCCTTTGCGAAAGCACGCCCGAATGCCGTTGACGTTCCACGAGAGGATTTTCATCGGCCTGGGCTTTGAACGCCCGACGCCCGGTTCCTCTTGCCCAGAATGACTTCCCCTTCCGGTTTTCCCGGAAGGGCCAAGGACAGGCCATGTATTCCCAGGCTCTTCAAGCAGCAGTTCAGGCCGCCCGACGTGCAGGCGAGATTCTTCTGGCCGAATTTTATCGTCCCGGAGGCCCCCGGGGTTCTTCCGGCCACGCCCCGGTGGACGCTGAGGCGGAAGCACGGATCGCCCAGGACCTGCTTTCCCTTTTCCCGGACTGGGGTTTCCGGGGAGAGGAATGTTCGGACCTGCGCCGAGGCGGTGACCATATCTGGGTGGTCGACCCCAACGATGGAACGAGGGCCTACCTGGAGGGATGGCGCGGCAGCGCGGTCTCGATCGCCCTGGTCCACCAGGGGCGTCCGGTCTTGGGGGTAGTGTACGCCTTTGCGGTAGGGGAGGGCGACCTCTTCACCTGGGCCGAGGGCTGCGGGCCTGTGCTGCGCAACGGCCGTCCCCTGTCGGCCAGGACCTGGCCCGAACACCTCTCGGAGCAGGACGTGGTCCTGGTCTCCCAGCACGCCGACCACTGCCCGGACTTCAATGCTAGGGCCGTCGCACCGGCCCGTTTCCGGGCCATTCCCGGGATCGCCTGGAGGTTGGCCCTGGTGGCGGCAGGTGAGGCGGTAGCGGCGGTCTCGCTCTCGGGACCCGTCGACTGGGATTACGCGGCCGGCCACGCCCTGTTGCGCGGAGCGGGTGCAGAACTCTACGACGGAGCGGGAAGACCCGTAGGGTACGACGCCCAGGGGCGAAGTTTCCTGACGCGCTGCTTCGGAGGCCCCGAGCCCGTGGTGCGTGACCTGGCAGGCCGCTCCTGGACCCTGGGCCGTCGGCAGGATTCGAAGTTGTGCTGGCCTTCTTCGCAGCATATCCTGACCGATCTGGGAGTCCTCTCGCGAGCCCAGGGTTGTCTTCTGGGACAGGTGGCAGGAGACTCGTTGGGCAGTCTGGTCGAGTTCCAGCGGCCGGAGCAGATCCTGCGCGTCTATCCGGATGGGCCCAGGGAGCTGGCCAACGGGGGGACCTGGAACACGCTGGCGGGGCAGCCGACTGACGATTCGGAGATGGCCCTGGCCCTGGCCCGTTCGATTCTGACCTCGGGAGGCTACTCGTCGGGGGCGGCGGCTTTGGCCTACGGGGCCTGGTTCCGCTCGGGGCCCTTTGATGTCGGGAACACGACCCGGTATACCTTGGGAGGCATCCCGGCGGAGGCTTCACCCGAAGACGCTGAAGCCATCTGCGGAAGGGCCGCTCTTCAGGTGGCCCGGCAGGGCGGGCAGGCCAATGGGTCGCTGATGAGGATCAGCCCGTTGGGGGTCTTCGGATATGCCCTGAAGCCGGAGGCCCTGGTCGAGCTGGCTCGCCGGGAAAGCGCCTTGACCCACGCCCATCCCGTCTGTAGGGATGCTTGTGCGGCCTATGTGTTGGCCATCGCCTTCGCGATCCGGACCGGCGGGTCGCCCCGGGCCGTCTGGGAAGTGGCCCGGGACTGGGCGCGCGACCATGCCGACAGCGCGGTGCTGGAATCCATTTCGGCCGCTGAGCAGGGGCCACCGGCCAGATTCACCAGCCAGCAGGGTTGGGTCCGGATTGCCCTGCAGAATGCCTTTTATCGGTTGTTGCATTCTGCGACCCTGGAGGAGGGTGTGGTGGGTACGGTGGCCTGTGGGGGGGATACCGACACCAACGCAGCCATCGCCGGGGCCCTGCTGGGCGCCGTCCATGGCCGTCCGGCCATCCCTTCGGGATGGGAGTCGGCGGTATTGAGTTGCCGTCCGCTTTCTTCAAGCCCCCACCCTCGACCTCAGGAATACTGGCCCGTGGACGTGTTGTTCCTGGCCGAAAAACTGGCTTTCCTGGGCCGTCAGCAGGCGGGATGAAGAAGACCCGGCACCGTGCTGCGGACACGAGGCCGGGTCCTCAATGAACCTGGTCGGGTAGGACCGGGATCAGAGGTCTTTGAAGATTCCGCGCGCCTTTTCGCCGACCGAAGCGACCCAGTTGATGTGCCAGGCCAGGGCCTTGGGGGTCAATCCGGCCAGGTCCAACTCGGTCTGGCAGTCCAGGTCGCCGTATTTGGGGTCCAATACGAATTTGGCGAAGGGGTGGTCGTTATTCAGCTCCATGGCCTTCTGTAGGAGCTTATGGCTGAATTCCGCCCCCGGTTCCCGGTCTACCACGGTGGTGAAGATCAGGATCTGTTCTTTGGTTTCGTCCCAATAGACGACCAGCACATCCAGGTCGGGCCCCGATTCGGTCTCGTAGCGGACCAGGAAGCCTGCTTCGCCCAGGGCCTGGGATTTCAGACCCGACTTTTCCATGAGTTGTCCCAGGTCCGGGGTTTTC
The DNA here is from genome assembly GCA_012799975.1 of Burkholderiales bacterium. Lineage (GTDB taxonomy): Bacteria > Vulcanimicrobiota > Xenobia > Xenobiales > Xenobiaceae > Xenobium. Next base: position 11,474 of record JAAZKF010000035.1, on the reverse strand, counting down.
TCTCGGGCCTGAGCGGTGCAGGTGAGCAGCAGCACGACGGCCAGGAGGCTCAGAAGCCTCCCCGCCTGGAGCCGAAGGGATGAGTTCATGGTGCCTCCTGTACGGATGATGGTTCGAACCTGGGTTCATTCAATGGGAGAGGGCCTTTTCCTGGAGGTAGAGGACTTCGCCGGGCGGGATTTCTTAGACTTCGGGTCGCCGTCGCGGCCCGGTTCCTGAGGGCTCCGGCGCGAAGCGTTGGAGGCTGGGGGGGCAGCGGGCATCTCGCCGGAGCTGCGGTGCCCGGCCATGACCTCCAGGACCGTTTCGGCCAGGCTGACCGGATCGTGGCGCACCAGGGAGCCCTCGTTCATCAGGTTGGCAGGGATCGGTTCGACCCCCAGCTCGCGCACGCGTTTCAGGTCGGGTTTTACGGGGTAGGCCCCCTCCTTCTCATATTTGCTGAGCAGTCGGTTGGGGGGCGCTACGTTCACCACGGCATAGTTCACCAGTGAACCTCCCACGTGGCGGTGAATCGCCTCGAGGTGGTCGGCGGCGCTGTAACCGTCGGTTTCGCCGGGTTGGGTCATGACGTTGCAGACGTAGATCTTCGGGGCCGGGCAGGCTCGAACTGCTTCAGCAACCCCTTCCACCAGCAGGTTGGGGATCACGCTGGTGTACAGGCTTCCCGGACCCAGGACGATCAGGTCGGCTTCGGCTATCACCTTCAGCACCTCGGCCGGCGGTTGACAGCGTCGAGGTTCCAGATACACCTCCGAGATGGCCCCGTGGGCCTTGGGGATATCGCTCTCGCCGCGGACGCAGCGACCATCCTTGAGGCGGGCGTACAGGGTGACCGGCGTGAGGGTCGCGGGCAGGACCCGCCCTCGGGGGGCCAGGATCTGGCTGGCTCGCTTCAAAGCCAACTCGAAGTCTCCGGAGATTTCGGTCAGGGCCGCCAGGAAGAGGTTGCCGAAGGAGTGCCCCTCCAGCCCTTGCCCGTCGCGGAAGCGATATTGGAAGAGTTCAGACAACAGGCTCTCGTCGTCGGCCATGGCCACCAGGCAGTTGCGCAGGTCGCCGGGGGGGAGCATCCCCAGCTCCTTGGAAAGCCGCCCTGAGCTGCCTCCATCGTCGGAAACCGTCACGATGGCCACCAGGTTGGAGGTGTGGCTCTTCAGTCCTCGCAGCAGGGTGGACAGACCCGTTCCCCCTCCCATGGCGACGATCTTCAATCCGTGACCAAGCTGGCGTCGTTCGTACAGAAGTTCCACCAGTCGTTTCTGCTGGTGGGGGACGGCCGCGTGATAGACCGATAGGAACCATCGGTATCTTGACCAGAGCATGATGGCCAGGCCAACCACCATCAGAAAGCAGTCGACCAGGGGACCGGGAGGCCTCCAGCCCGTCCAGGATCTGATGCTCTCGATCAAGGCCAGCTCCAGCACTACGGCCGGTTTATTGGCGGTCAACAACATCAGGCCGGTCGCGAAGGTCACCACGCCGAGCATCGACAGGAAGAACCAGCGCTTGATCCTCATGCCTGGCAGCAGCCACTTCAGCGGTGCCAGGAGATCCATCTTCACGAGGGTGGATGTGTCTCGGAGCGGCGGATGTCCCGGTGTTCGACCGAGATCGGGTGACCCTTCTCCTGCAAGGCCTGGGCCACCGCGGCGGCCATGGCCGTCGAGCGGTGGCGGCCTCCGGTGCAGCCGAAGGCCAGGGTCAGGTGGCGCTTGTGCTCGCGGACGAAGTTGGGCAGTAGGAAGTCCAGGAGTTCCAGGATCCGGGCCAGGAATTCCCGGGCAGCCTCCCGGGCCAGGAGGTAGTCGCGGACCGGCTCGTCCAACCCCGAGAGCGGGTTCAGCTCGGGGATGTAGTAGGGGTTGGGCAAGAATCGGCAGTCCAGGATCATGTCGACATCCGTGGGGACCCCGTATTTGAACCCGAAACTGACTACGTGCAGGCTGGCCTGGTCAGGTGATTCCGAGCCGGAGAAACGATGCAGGATGGCGGTGCGCAATCGATGCGCCGACAGACGGGAGGTGTCCAGGTTCCAGTCGGCCCGGTTGCGCAGTCCCTTGAGCAGGCGGCGCTCCTCTTGGATGCCATGCAGGACCCGGCCGTTGGAGGCCAGGGGATGCTGACGGCGGGTCTCGGAGTAGCGCCGGACCAGCACCTCGTCGGCAGCCTCGAGGTACAGGATGAACGGCTCAAAACCCAGGCGCGGCAGCTCGGAGATGGCTCCCTGGAGTTCGGGGAAGAACTCCCGTCCGCGGATGTCGATCACCAAGGCCAGCCGGGCCACGCTTGAAGAACCGAAGAGTTGGGCAAATTTCGGGATCAGGGCGGGCGGCAGGTTGTCGACGCAGAAATAGCCCAGGTCCTCGAAGCACTTCATGGCCAGGCTCTTACCGGCGCCGGACATCCCGGTGATTATGACGAATTCGCGTTGTTCCACAGGAGGGATCTTCGTCCAATCCCGGCCACCTCCTGGCCGCTTCGACCCTCCCTGGCCGGGCCCCGGGTCTCCCCGGAGGCCCGGTCGGGGTCCTCAGTAGATCGAGAGGTAGCGCTTCAGTTCCCAGGGATGGACCTGGCAGCGATAGCTTTCCCACTCCATCTCTTTGGCGGCGCGGAACTGGTTCCATATATGGGGGCCGATGGCTTCTTTGAGGACCTCGTCGCGTTCAAACTCCTCCAAGGCGTCGATCAGGTGCTCCGGCAGGGTAGGAATATTCAAGCGCTCCCGTTCCTCGGGGCTCAGATCGTAGAGGTTGCAGGTCATGGGAGGCCCCGGGTCCAACCGCTTCTCCAAGCCATCCAAACCTGCGCACAACATCAGGCCTATGGCCAGGTAGGGGTTGCAGGATGGATCCGGCGAGCGCACTTCGACCCGGGTGCCCTTCCCTCTCGAGGACGGGATTCGGATCATCGGGCTGCGGTTCTTCTCGGCCCACGACACGTACACGGGTGCCTCGTACCCTGGCACCAGTCTCTTGTAGGAGTTGACCAGGGGATTGGTAAAGGCTGTGAAGGCCTTGGCGTGGTGCATCAGGCCTCCGATGTAGTGCAGGCATTCCTGCGAAAGCTGGCGGGGCGCTTTGGGGTCGAAGAAGAGGTTCTGCCCATTGCTGAACAGGGATTGGTTGACGTGCATCCCCGAGCCGTTGATCCCGAAGATGGGCTTGGGCATGAAGGTCGCGTGCAGTCCGTGTTTCAGGGCGACGGTCTTGACCACCATGCGGAAGGTGACCACCTGGTCGGCCGTCTTCAAGGCGTCGGCGTAGTGGAAATCGATCTCGTGTTGGCCGAAGGCCACCTCGTGGTGGGAGGCCTCCACTTCGAAGCCCATGGCTTCCAGCGTTGTGACCATGTCGCGCCGGGCTTCCTCGCCGCGGTCGACCGGGGTCAGGTCGAAATAGCCCGCCTGATCGTGCGTTCGGGTGGTCAGCTCTCCAGTAGGCTCGCGCTCGAACAGGAAGAACTCAGCCTCAGGGCCTGCAGCCATGCGTACGCCCATCTTCTGGGCCCGCGCGATCATGCGGCGCAAGAAGCCCCGAGGGTCGCCTGCGAAGGGTGAGCGGTCGGGTTGCAGGACGTCGCACAACAAGCGCGCTTCCTTGTGGTTTTCGGGCTTCCAGGGCAGGATTGCGAAGGTGGAAGGATCCGGCATCAACAACATGTCTGACTCTTCGATGCGGGCGAAGCCCTCGATCGAGGAACCGTCGAACATGATGCCTTCGTTCAGGGCCGTCTCGATGTGGCGGCCCGGGATCCCGATGCTCTTCAGGCCTCCCAGGATATCCGTGAACTGGAGCCGGATGATCTTGATGTCCAGTTCTCTGACTTTTTTGACGACTTCGTCGTGATCCAGCCTTATGCTGTCCAAAGGTAGGCCTCCCTTGTCGTCCCCCGAGTTGGGGCGGGGCATTCTGTGACCGGCAGGTATCTCCTCCGCCGGATCGCAGAAGGACCCGCCGGCGAGCAGGTCCCTCCGACTACGGTCCAGGTGGATCTCGGAGATCAGGGCATCCCGAGGTTCGGGGGTTGGATGGTGATCCCTTGATGCAGGACAGAGGCTATCACGATTCCGAAGGTCAGGATCACGGCGGCCATCACGATGGCCACGGCCACGTTGCCCTTCTTGAGCTCCTCCCATTCGTCTATGCGGGGGGTCATCTTGTCCCAGACGAACATCAGGAGTCCCAAGGACAGGCTCATGGCTACAGAGGCCACCAGGGCCCAGACCAGGGTTTTGAGGGCTTCGACCCATTCACCAGTCATCAGTGTCTTCACCTTCCTCAGATGCCCGCGCTCCGGGCTTACTGGAGTCCCAGGGCGCCAGGATGGTCAGGCCTGCACTCCAGGGGCCTCTTTCGTGCCTGCCTCCCTGGTCCCTGGCGGTCCGAGCGAATTCTGCTATAGCGAAGAGTCGAAGGAGACTCCGCCGGCCCGGAGCACCTCCTGAGCGGCTCGGACCCCGTGATATTGGGCCTCCTCGAAAAGTGAGATTCCCGACAGATCGGAGTGGGCGAAGTGGATCCGACCTTGGGGGAGGGCAGCCCGGCGGCGCTCGGAACCCCAGACCAGCCCCGGAACGGGGCGGATCATCGCGTGGCCCAGGACCATCACGTCCAGTCTCCGGATCTTCTCGGGCAGGTCCGGGTGCACCGGGACCAGGTCGGCCAGAATCTCGTCCCGGAAGCTCTCCCAGGTCCTGCTCAGCAACCCCCAGCGGATCTGTGAGGGGTCCTCGACGAAGGAACGGTACCAGGTCAGGACCGTGGGCCCGGTGGTTCGGGATTTCAGGTCCTGATGGGTGGCCACGACGTAGCCCAGGGACGGGGAGTCGTAGATCACGTTGTCCCAGCTCAAGGGAAAACCATGCCCCGATTCGGGTGGACGGTCCAGGACCAGGTTGGCTACGATCCAGGGACAGAAGGTGAAATCTCGGAAGGCAGGACTGCCTTCCAGGATACGGGCACGCTGGAAGGTCGGCAGGGCATACACCACGCGGTCGGCTTGCAGGCGCACCGGTTCACCGCGAGCCTGGTCCAGGTAGTCCACCTCTACCCCGCGACCTGCCTCGGCGACTCTGTACACCAGCGTTCCTGTGGTCAGCCGGGGGCCGACGCGCTCCAGCATGGCCCGGAGCAGCCAGCCGTTCCCCTCCGGCCAGGTGAAGAGCGCCCCGGGTGGCCCGGCCCGATCCGGCGAGCGGCTGGCGAAGTAGTGCATTCCGGCCCAGGCCGAGGTCGACTCCAGCGACGTCCCGTAGTCGTCGCGACAACCATACTCGATGTGCCAGCGCAGTCTTTCCGAGGTCCACCCCTGACTCGTCAGGTACTGGGACATCGAGACCAGGTCCAGTTCCCGGGCTTCCGGAGAAGACAGGTCGACGGGGATGGCAAAGGCCCGACGGCCCGATTTGTCGAGTCGGGACTGCCAGCGCTCGACTTCGGCATAGAAGGCCCGGATCTGGCGCAGGTCGTCGGGGGTGGCGCCCAGGTGGGGGTAGAGCCCTTCCTCCCAACGTCCGAACTGATACAGGCGCTCGTCCGGGGCGTGACAGAGATGGCGCTCATCGTAGATCGGGTCCCCGGATGGGGTCCAACCTCGCACCAGGCCCAGCTCATCGAGAAGTTCCAGGGTGGCTCGGGCCTCCTGGGTCGGAACGGGCAGGTAGTGGGCGGCCCAGGGCGCCCTGGATTCGGGATACTCGGCGTATCGGCAGTTGCCGCCCGCCTGGTCCTCTACTTCCAGGACCCGGAAATCATCCATGCCCTCCCGTCCCAGTTTCCAGGCTGCACTCAGGCCGGCCACGCCGCTTCCCAGGATGGCCACGGCGACGCGTTCACGACGAGCGGGGGGCTTGCGAGGGGGCGCGAAGAGTCCGTGCCCCCGACGTTCAGCGCTGCCCACCAGGCAACCCGGAAAGTCTTTTCGACGGCGGCAGCCTGCAGCCGCCAGCAGGGCGCCTCCCATCCCCAGTCCAGCCAGGAATTCGCGGCGGCCGATCACTCGATGATGGCCCGCCATTCGGCGTCGTAGTAGCGTACCAGGGCCTGATTGTACAGGTGGTTGACTTCGACGGGCAGGGATTCGATGTCCGCGGGGAATTCGAACATGGCTGCGCAGGTCGCAGGGGTCAGGTAGCGCTCGCCCCGGGCCTGGGGGACGGGAACCTCCCGGGTCGTCGCCAGGCAGAAGCCCCACTCCCCGAAAGAAGGGACGTAGGTGTGGTAGGGACGGACCTGGAAGCCCACATCGGCCAGGGTCTGGACGATGCACCAGAAGGAGCGCCGGGCGAACATCGGGGAGGTGCACTGGATGGCGCAAGCCCCGTCTGGAGCCAGGTGGGCGCGCAACCTGCGGTAGAAGGTTGTGGTATAGAGCTTCCCGAGCGAGAAGTTGCTGGGGTCGGGGAAGTCCACCAGGATGACGTCGAAGATGTCCGGGTTCTCTTCCAGCCAGATGAAGGCGTCCTGGTTGACCACCCGCACTTGGGGCGAGGTCAGTGACCCCTCGTTGAGGCTGGTCAGAAGCGGGTGGGTGGCGAAGGTTCGGGTCATCTCGGGGTCCAGATCGACCAGGGTTATCGACTGGACGCGCGGATCGCGCAAGACCTCGCGGGCCGCCAGGCCGTCGCCTCCGCCCAGGAGCAGGACCCGGCGGGGATTGGGGGCGCTGGCCAGGGCGGGTTGGACCAGGGCCTCGTGATACCGGTATTCGTCCTGGGATGAGAACTGCAGGTTGTTGTTCAGATACAGGCGCAGGTCATCGCGATGGCGCGTCAGCACCATCCGCTGGTAGGGGCTGTCGCGGGTCAGGATGATTTCGTCGGTGTACAGCGCTTCTTCAGAGAGCCGGGTGATGTGCTCGGAGGCCGCGAAACATCCGACCAGGACCAGTGCTGCCAGACCGGCCTGGATGCCCAGCCAGGCCCGGGAAGCCACTTGGGACCTCATGGTGTGCAGGAAGACCAGGGCCACGGCCACGTTGATCAGACCGAAGAAGCAGGCCGTCCGGATCAGGCCCAGATAGGGGACCAGGACCATCGGGAAGAGGACTGAGGCCAGGAGGGCGCCGATATAGTCCAGGGCCAGGACCTGCGAGACCAGGTCGCGGAACTCCAGGCGGTCCTTCAGGATGCGCAGGATGAGGGGGATCTCCAGGCCGACCAACATTCCGAGCAGGAAGACCACCAGGTACAAGAGCAGCCGGAAGGCTCCCGCCGAGGCATGACCGAAGGTCAGGAAGAGCAGGGGAGCTGAGAGGCCGCCCAGCAGACCCACCATGATCTGGAGTTGGATGAATCGGGCCAGCAATCCCCGGACCACGAACTTCGAAAACCACGATCCCACCCCCATGGCGAAGAGGTAGGTCCCGATTACCGTCGAGAACTGCAGGACCGAGTCGCCCAACAGATAGCTGGCCAGGGTCCCCGCCAGCAACTCGTAGACCAGCCCGCAAGTCGCGATTACGAAAACCGACAGCAGGATCAGTTGGGGCATCGAAGTCCTGGCCTACTTGCCGTGGAAGCCGACAGCGTAGAAGCTCCGATAGGCAGCCGGGTTGTTGCGGATGTTCTTGGGGGCATCCGGCAACTGGTCGACCGGAGTCGGTGCCCAACCCACGAATTGGATCCAGAAGAGCAGGGCCAAGGCGGCGGTTCCCAGGATTCCGTACCAGAATTTCATGTTCGTCTCCGTACCAGACTAATCCGAGGATTCCCCGGGGGGGTGGTCGCTCTCCATCCAGCGCTTCTGTTCGAAGGACCCGCAGCGGATCAAGATAAAGATGGGGTAGATCGCCAGTACGAGCATCAGGAACCACATATAGCCCCAGGAGGGAACATCCCGGGTCAGGAAGATTTTGTATTGCAGGACCGGCTGACCGGCATTGGAGTCCTTGGCTGAGAGGTTTTCGGGCGTGTTCCCCGTGCCGGTCTGGGGCTCGATCCGAAGGATGTAGGTGCCGGAGGGGACCGAGGGGACCGTCACATCCTCGGTCCTGTTGCCCTCCCGCCAGCTCTCGCCTCCTGAAGAACCGTGGTAGTAGCTGACGCTCTGCGAGAAGATCCTGGCCTCGCGGGTCTTTTCGTTGATCAGGGCCATGTCGAAGTAGGCCCAGCGGTTGTCGAGATCCGTCTGGAGGCGGATCACCAGGTTCGAGGTCCGCCCCTCCAGTTCGAAGGGACGGGTCACCACGCTGGGTTCCTCACCCTGCACGGTCACGAATTCCTGGACCAGGACGGGGGCTCGCGCCGAAAGGATCGAGAAGCCGATCATTATCAGGAAGCCGACCAGGAAGAAGACCGCATACTGCATCCAGGCCGTGCGCAGAGTATCGGCCAGGGGGGAGGGCTGGTTGGCTCCGACGCCGCTGCGTACGGGCGGATTCCCGGAAAGTTCGAAGGCGCTCCAGACCTCTTCAGGTTCCAGGTAACGACCCAGCGACCAGGTCATCCCGTCGGCGGTGACCTCGGCCGAGAGGATCTGGGGCGGGCAGACATAGTCATGCAGCCCGGCGGAGTCCTCCACCTTGACCCGCCAGGGGAATTCTCCTTTCACGTAGGAGACCTGCCCGGTAGCGGACTGGAAGTGTTTGAACTTCTTCCCGTTCAGCACCAGGAAGTCCCGGGGGGGCCAGCCGTGTACCGGCCGTCCGTCCGAGCCCGTCGGCAGCTTGTGCAAGGGAGCTACCCAGGTCCAGTGGCCCGAAGACTCCACCAGGTAACGGTAGCCTCGTTCCCGGTTGTAGCAGACGTACTCGCTCCAGTAGTAGTCGATGCCCTCGATGCGCACGAAGCGGCGTTGGAAGCCCAGGCATTCCCAGACCGCACCGTCCAGGTTTCCCTTGCTGCCCAGGGGGATATCCGGCTCCTCCTTGGGGGCCTTCTGGATCTTCCACAGAAGGCCGTAGTTGGGGTCGGTCAGGTCGATCCCGGCGTCGCAGAAGGGGCAGGCCAGGGTTTGGCTGCGGGGGCCTCCGGCCAGCTCGTGGGGAGCTCCACAGTTGGGGCAGCGCAGTACCTTGGCTTGGGCAGCCGAGCGCTGCTCGACCATCTCCTCAGGGTCACGCAGCCCCCTGAATTGCAGCTCTTCGAAGTCCAGGAAGGAGCCCACGAAGAGGAGGGGCTGCTCTTCGGAGTAGTCCAGGGTGGCCCCCGTCCGTCCTGAGGAGCGGAAGTCCGCATAGGGAAGCTCGTATTCCGTGCTCATCACGAAGGGCAGCTCGCCCTGGAAGGAGACAGCCCGGGCCTGGGCCAGGTTGGTCACGACCAGCTCGCGCGAGCCGACGAGCATTGCCTTGCCCACATGCAGGTCGGCGAAGTCCGGTATGGCCTGGGGCTCGATCTGGGCCAAGGACGAGACGAAGTACTCGCCCATGGCCTCGCCCAGCCAGCCGTGGGAGCCATCCTGGAAAAGAAGGAACCACTCGTTCCAGTAGCCTTCGGGGTGGAGGATCTGGATCCGTCCCAGCACCTCGAAGGCCGCCCCGTTGAAGACCCCGGAGGTCCCGATCTGGATGGGAGTTCCGTCGGGCTGCAGGTCGGCTACCTTCCCCAGCAGCTCGACGTTCACGTCATGGCGGACCAGCAGGGAACGGCATGAAGGACAGGTCGAGTAGACCGAGCTTTCGGAGCGAAAGCGGATGGCGTCGCCGCAGGAGGGGCAAGCGATTTCAAGCAAGGCGACATGCCAGTTCCCGCATCTCGGCTGGATTCCCTTCTGGCCAAGGGGTGGTGATGGGTTTCATGCCCTTTATTGGATCTCGATCAATGTTTCGGGATCCGCCGCGCCGGGCTCGGGCAGGGCGGGCACACTGGCCGCAACTCGCTTGGGGAAAATCAAGGAAGCCCCGATGGTGGTGACAAGCGTCCCCAGGATCAGGCCCAGGGACCACAGGATCGGCATTTCCCAATCGCCAGCCGGATGCCAATGGTGCGCCCCTTCCTCCAGGATCATCTTGACTCCGATGAAGACCAGGATCAGCGACAGGCCGAACTTCAGGTAATGGAATTTTTCCATCACCCCGGCCAAGGCGAAGTACAACGCGCGCAACCCCAGGATGGCCATGATGTTGGAGGTGTAGACGGTGAAGGGGTCCTTCGTCACGGCGATGACCGCCGGGATGGAGTCGATGGCGAAGAGCAGATCGGTGGACTCGACGACCACCAGCACCAGGAAGAGCGGCGTGGCATACCATCGGGAGTCGATCCGAGTCAGGAAGGAAGCCCCCACGTAGTCCGGAGTGACCCGAAGATAGCGGCGAGCGGCCCGGAAGATCGGGTTGCGTTCGGGATGGACGCCCTCCTCGTCCTGAAAGGCGAACTTCAAACCGGAAACCACCAGGAAGAGCCCAAATAAGTACATCACCCAGGAAAACATGTGTACCAGCGTGACGCTGAAGGCGATCAGGAAGGCCCGCATGAGGACCGCGCCGAGGATGCCCCAGTAGAGCACCCGGTGCTGGTATTCAGAGGGGACGCGGAAGTAGCTGAAGATCAGGACGAAGACGAAGATGTTGTCCACCGACAGGGACTTCTCGACGACGTAGGCGGTCAGCCACTTCATGGCCAGGTCATGAGACTCGAAGTAGTAGATCCTGGCGCAGAAGAGCAGAGCCAGGATGATCCAGACGGCGCTCCAGGTCAGGGCCTCGCGGATCTTGACGGTGTGGGCCTTGCGATTGAAGACTCCCAGGTCCAGGGCCAGCATGCCCAGGATGAAGACATGGAAGAGGCCCCACCGCCACAAATCAAAGGATGTCACAGGAATTCCGGGCCTCCGTCACACTGCCTGGATGATTCCGGGGCCTTTCGACGCTCAAGCCCAACCCCTTCTCTACCCAAAACGGCAAGAAGCCCGCAAGTCACCGGATTCAGGGTCTTGGACTTGCGGACCTCTCGTCCTGGGGGACTATCCTTCGCTGCGAGGCTCGGGCTCGCCTGGATTGGGCTCCGGGCGCTTGCCGTAGATCTCCCCGAGCTTGCGGAGTTTCTCGTCTTCGACCAGCTTGTCTTCGGCAGGATAGATGCAGGTCACCTGGTCCAGGCGGATCAGCACGTCAAAGGGCTGCTCGGACTCTTCGCCACAGGAGCGGACCAGGACATAATCGCTGTCGAAGTCGATGATCCGACCTTCGACGTAGTCGAAGCACAGGTACGTGCCCTGGTCTTGGTGACGTTCGAGGAAGGTGCGGAGGAGCTTTGCCTTGTGGTTCATGCTTCTCTCGCTTTGGGAGGCGGTCGCTTCCTGGGGAGTTGGGCTGCGGGTCGCCGGAGGCGGGCAGCGTGCCGGAGCCACCGGCGCGGCCAGGATATCACACGCCCCCGGTGGTGTCAAACAAAGCTAGATCTGCCTGAATCCGCCGCCTGGACCCTGGCAACGGCGCGCAGGGAGTCCTCCGGGTGGGACAGGGGCCTCCCGAGCCCGGCTGAGGGGGTGTATGGGCGGCTGTTGATGGTAGCCCCAGGCCGCGGAGGG
>JAAZKF010000301.1 GCA_012799975.1 Burkholderiales bacterium | reverse complement strand
CGGGGCGAGGTCGGGACCCGCGTGGTCCTGACCCTGAAGAGGGGAACCCTCCCCCCCTTCGACGTGACCTTGCAGCGCCAGCAGATCCACGTCTCCAGCACCACGCCCAAGATGCTTCCCGACCAGATCGGCTACCTGCGGATCCGATTCTTCGGTGAGGACACAGGACGGGAGTTCCAGGCCGACCTGGACGAGTTGCTCCAACAGGGAGCCCGGGCCCTGGTCCTGGATGTCCGCAACAACGGGGGAGGCTATATCAGCGCTGCCCTGGACGTGGTATCGCACTTCGTGGACAAGGGCAGCGTGGTGGTCAGTGTGGTGAATCCCCGTCTCGAGCGCAATGAGTCCCACCGGGCCGATGCCCAGAAGAAGGTCCAGCTCCCCGTGGTCCTGCTGATGAACCGATTCTCGGCCAGTGCCTCCGAGATCACGGCCGGGGCTTTGAAGGATCTGGGCGTGGCTGTCCTGGTAGGTGAGACCACCTTCGGCAAGGCCAGCGTCCAGTCTCTGCACGAGCTCTCGGACGGAGGCGCCCTGCGCCACACCATCGCCCATTACCTGACCCCCAACGGGCGGGACATCCATCGCCAGGGGATCGAGCCCGACGTGGTAGTGGAGGCCGAGCCCTCCAACAAACTGGGCGGAGCCCAAGACGCGCAGTTGAAGGCCGCCGTGCAGCAGCTCTACAAGTTGTTGGCACAGGCCCGGGCGCGAAATCCCTAGTCCCCCCATGCCCACGGAGGATCCCCTCCCCCCCCGGACTCTCGGGGACCCTTCGGCGGACCAACTGCCCGCCGAGGCTCCTGCCGTGGTCCATCCCGACCTGGCCGGAAAACTCCAGACCATTCCGGAGCTCCCCGGGGTCTATCTGATGCGGGATGGTCGCCGGCGGGTCCTCTACGTGGGCAAGTCGGCCTCGCTGCGCTCGCGGGTCCGCTCCTACTTCCATTCCGGAGGGGACCTCTCGGCGCGAATCCGCTGGATGGTCCGCCGGGTGGCTGACGTCGAGACCATCGTGGTCGACTCGGAGATGGAGGCACTGCTCCTCGAGAACAACCTGATCAAGCGCTACCGCCCCTACTTCAACGTCAAATACCGCGACGACAAGCGCTACCCCATGCTGGAGGTCAGCACCGGAGAGGAATACCCGCGCCTGCGCCTGGTCCGCCGCCCCCGCAGCCCCAAACACCGCTACTTCGGTCCCTTCCCCGATGCCGGCGCGCTGCGGCGTACCCGGAAGATCCTGCAGAGGGTCTTCCGGATCCGCACCTGCAACCTCGACATGTCCAGGAAGGCCTCCCGGCCATGTCTGGACTACTACATCCACCAGTGCAGCGCTCCCTGCGCGCGCCTGGTCTCGCCAGGGGACTACCGCAAGGCGGTGGATGGGGCCCTGGATTTCCTGGAAGGCCAGACTTCAAAACTGCTGGACCGCCTGCGCCAGGAAATGGCCGCAGAGATCCAGGCCCTGAACTTCGAGCAGTGCGCCCGCCTGCGCGACATGCTGGCCGACCTCGAGCGCCTTCTCGAACAGCAGCACGTGGTGCTGGAAACGCCGGAAGACGAGGACTATGTGGCCCTGACCTCCAGCCAGGGTCTGGCCTGTGCCGTGGTGCTGCAGGTGCGCGAAGGCAAACTGCTGGGGCAGCGGGACTTCCTGCTGGACGCCCAACTGCAGTCCGGAGTCCCCCATGAGATGGCCGCCTTCCTCCAACAGCACTACGCGGAAGGGCCGCCTCCCCCGAAGCGGATCCTGGTGACCCGGCTGCCCGAAGAGGCCGACCTGCTGAGCCGCTGGCTGGGCCAGCGCCGGGGCAGCCGGGTGGAAATCCGCCAACCTCGGCGCGGTGAAAAGAGGCACCTGCTGGCCATGGCCCTGAAGAATGCTGCTCAACGGCTGCACCAGGAACTGGCCGTACCCTCCCGGGTGGATCTGCGGACCGAAGGGCTTGAAGAGCTGCGGCGCGCCCTGAACCTCTCCCATGCTCCCTGGCGCCTGGAGTGCGTCGACATCTCCAATTTCCACGGCAAACAGGCTGTGGGCTCGTTGGTGGTCTTCGAGAACGGGCTGCCCCGACGCTCGCATTACCGGAGATTCCGAATCCGCGGGGCACAAACGCCCGACGACTTCCGGATGATGGACGAGGTCCTGCGCCGCCGCTTCGCCGCCGCCCTGGAGCCGGACTCGGCAGAGGCCGAACGGCGCTTTCCCAGCCTGCCCGATCTGCTGGTGGTGGACGGTGGGAAGGGCCAGTTGGGCGTGGCCGTACACGTCCTGGAGGAAGTCGGTCTAAGCGAACGCGTCCCGGTGGTGGGGCTGGCCGAAAAGCACGAAGAGATCTTCATGCCAGGCGTCCCGGAACCGGTCATACTGCCCGAGGGCTCCAAGGCCCGGCTCCTGATCACCCACCTGCGCGACGAGGCTCACCGCTTCGCGATCACCTACCACCGCGAGCTACGGGGAAGAACCGTGCGCCGCTCGGTGCTGGATGAGGTGCCTGGAATCGGCGCCTCCCGCAAGAAGGCCCTCCTGCGCCACTACGGCTCGGTAGACCGACTCATGAGCGCTTCCCCGGAAGAGTTGGCCCGCGTCGAAGGCATCGGTCCGGCTCTGGCGGCCGTCCTGCACCGACATCTGCATGGGGCGCCTCAGGACCCCGGAGCGGACTGACGGGAGATGTGCCCCCTGCTCCGCCCCCTCCGCCTGGGCTCCCTGACCTGGGCGACTCCCCTGCTGCTGGCCCCCATGGCCGGGCAGACCGACCACGCCTTCCGCCAGGTCTGCCGGGAACAGGGTGGCCTGGGACTGGCCACCAGCGAACTCGTCAGCGCCCGGGCCCTGAAGTTCCCCAGCAGCCGCTCCCGGACCCTGGAACTCTTCGACTGGAGGCCTGAGGAGGGTCCGGTGGCGGTGCAGATTTGCGGTGCCGAACCCGAAGAGATGGCGGACGCAGCCCGGGAGGTCGTCCAGGCGGGCGCCGCCGTGGTCGACGTCAACATGGGCTGCTGGGTCCCCAAGGTGGCTCGTCAAGGGGGCGGAGCCGGTCTGCTGCGTGACCCCGAAAGGGCAACAGAGGTCCTCCGGGCCGTGGTGAAGGCCGTAGAAGTGCCGGTCACGGTCAAGATCCGGGCTGGCTGGGATGCCGGCAGCCTCAGCGCGGTCGAGATCGCCCGCCGGGCAGCAGACTGTGGGGTGGCAGGTGTGACGGTCCACGCCCGCCACGCCATGCAGGGCATGTCGGGACTCGCGGACTGGCAGATCATCACCCGGGTGGTCCGGGCCGTGCCCGAGGTGCCGGTCATCGGGAACGGCGACGTGACCAGTCCGGCAGAGGCACGCCGGATGCTGGTCGAGACGGGATGCGCAGGGGTAATGATCGGACGGGCCGCCCTGGGCTCGCCCTGGGTCTTCCGAAGGGTGGAACACGAACTACGCACCGGGCTCCCTCTTCCCGAGCCCGACCGGTCCGAGCGCGCTACGGTGGCCCTGCACCACGCCCGCAAGATGCTGCTCACCACCCGGATTCCCGCCAGCAGGGCCATCCGCAAGCTGCGCGGCCAACTGCTCCCCTATGCCCTGGATCCGTCCGGAACGACGGACGTGCGCGACGCCCTGGTCCGCATCGAAACTCCGGAGGAGTTGATGGAGCTTCTCACCCCCCTGACGAAGTAGGGACCGGATCCCGTCGCCTGGGAACCCGGTCGGAAACCCCTCGATCGGGTTTCCAGCCGCGAAGACCTCGAACGACGAGCCAGGGGACCTCTCGCCGACGAAGAAGCAACCCGCATGCTGGATCCCGACCATTATCAGAAAATCGTCTTCCTGACCGGTGCCGGAGTCTCGGTGGCCTCGGGAATCCCCCCCTTCCGAGGGCCGGGAGGCCTATGGAATGACCGGGAAATCGAGCGCTGCGCCACGGCCGAGGCCCTGGCACGCGACCCGGAGCTGGTCTGGCGAGCCTTCGCCTCGCTGCGTGAGTCAGCCCGCAAGGCCCGCCCCAACGCGGCGCATCAAACCATGGCTGAGCTCGAGAGCCGGCATCCTGAAGTCCACCTGCTGACCCAGAACGTGGATGGACTGCATCTGGCTGCCGGGAGCCGCCGGGTGGTGGAACTGCACGGAAACATCCACCGGACCCGATGTACCCGGTGCGATATCCCCGCCTTCACTGACGAGTCCCTGGACTTCCGGGCCTGTTCAAAGTGTGGAGCGGCCCTGCGCTTCGACATCGTGCTCTTCCACGAGATGCTGGATCCCGAAGTCCTGAAACTCACCGCCCAGGCGCTGCGTGGCGTAGACCTCCTGGTGGCCGTCGGCACCTCGGGTACGGTCTATCCAGCAGCGGGGTTCGCCGCCAGTGCCCAGGCCGACGGGGCCTGGACGGTATTGGTAAACCTCGAGCCCGCCCCGGGCGGCTGGTATGATCAGCAGGTGGTGGGCCGGGCCGAAGAAGTCCTGCCCGGTCTCTTCAAAAGCCCCGGATCCTCCTGAACCTCCACAATCAGGAATCCTGAAAACCCGGAAGGGGCCGGGCTTCCGCGTGGTCATGAAAAAAGAGGAAGGCCTGAAGGTATTCCGCCCCCACACGAGAAGGACACCGCGCGCACGAACCGCGGTTCGTGCCTTCTTGTTGACTTCGTGGCCTCGCGGCCTGAACCGGATACCGGGTCTTCCCAAGCGACTCCCGACGTTTCCGCCAGATGCGCCTCGTCCACCCGAGCCCGCCCTGTCTCAGGGTGGGGACCTGGACCGGATGAGCCTCTGCCAGACCTGGAGCCTGCAGCCCGACCCGCCTCCGCCAGGGTCCGAATGCCCGAGGAGCCTGAGGTGGACCAGAACCGGTTCCGAACCGGGGTGGGGAACAACACGCAGAGGAGACTAGGGATAGTGAGCGATCAATCCAAGTGCGCGTGCAGTTGCAGCTGCATCACGGCTGAGGATCCGCGTTTCGCCGAACTCAAGAGTTATATCGACTCCCTGAAACATGAACAGGGGATCACGATGCCGGTGCTGCAGGAGGCCCAGCGTTCGTTCGGCTACCTGCCTCTCGAAGTCCAGAAGTTCATCTCCGAGAATACCGGAATTCCTCTGGCCGAGATCTACGGCGTGGCCACCTTCTACAGCCAGTTCGCCATCGAACCCAAGGGCCGCCACCACATCGGCGTGTGCATGGGAACCGCCTGCTACGTCAAGGGTTCCCAGAAGGTGTTGGACAAGCTGGCCGAGGAGCTGAAGATCAAGCCCGGCTGTACCACCGCTGATGGCAAGTTCACCCTGGAAGCCACCCGCTGCCTGGGCTGCTGTGGCCTGGCCCCCTGCATCATGATCGATGACGACGTCTTCGGGAAGCTCGACGACGTCAGCCGCATCCCCGACATCCTTGGCAAATACGAGTAATCGAGGTTGGCACAGATGATGACGAAGGTTGATTTGAACGACCTCAAGACCAAGGGCCTTGAGGAGATGGAGTCTGAGGGGGTCCTGCGGGTCGTCGTGGGTATGGCCACCTGCGGTCAGTCCGCCGGCGCCCGCCGCGTCATGGAAACCCTCAAGAAGGATGTCGCCGAGCTGGGTCTGAAAAACGTCAAAGTGGCGGTGACCGGCTGCGTCGGCATGTGCACCTACGAGCCCATCCTCGAAGTGAGCGAGCCGGGCAAGAAGAAGGTCACCTATATCCACATGGATCCCGAGAAGACAGCTCGGGTGGTCAAGGAGCACCTGCAAGGCGGGCAGCCCGTGCTGGACTACACGGTCGGGCACGATCACGCAGGGACCCTCAAGAACCTGGAAGACCTGCAGTTCTACGCCAAACAGAAGCGGATCGTGCTGCGCAACTGCGGCACCATCGACCCCGAGAACATCCACGAGTACATCGCTCGGGACGGCTATGCCGCACTGCGCAAGGCCCTGTTGGAGATGACCCCGCAGAGCGTCATCGAAGAGATGAAGAAGTCCGGCCTGCGCGGCCGCGGAGGGGCTGGCTTCCCGACCGGTCTGAAGTGGGGGTTCGCGGCTCCCAACCAGGCCGACCAGAAGTATATCATCTGCAACGCCGACGAGGGCGACCCGGGAGCCTTCATGGACCGCAGCGTCCTGGAGGGCGACCCCCACTCCGTCCTGGAGGCCATGGCCATCGGCGGCTATGCCATCGGGGCCAGCAAGGGCTATATCTACGTCCGCGCCGAGTACCCGGTGGCCGTCGAACGCTTGAAGATCGCCATCAGGCAGGCTCAGGAGATGGGACTGCTGGGGCCGAACATCTTCGGTAGCGACTTCTCCTTCGACATCGAGATCCGGCTGGGTGCGGGCGCCTTCGTCTGCGGCGAGGAGACCGCGCTCATCGCCTCGATCGAAGGTAAGCGCGGCATGTCCCGCAACAAGCCCCCCTTCCCCGCCAACAAGGGCCTGTGGGGCAAGCCGACGGTGATCAACAACGTCGAAACCCTGGCCAATGTGGCCCAGATCATCCTCAAAGGGGCCGACTGGTTCCGCAGTTTTGGCACCGAGAAATCCCCCGGTACCAAGGTCTTCGCCCTGGGTGGCAAGATCAACAACACCGGCCTGGTCGAAGTCCCGATGGGTATCACCCTGCGCGAGGTGATCTACGACATCGGCTCGGGCTGCCCCCACGGCAAGGCCTTCAAGGCTGTGCAGACGGGCGGGCCCTCGGGCGGCTGCATCACCACGGTCGACCTGGACACCCCGATCGACTTCGATAACCTGGTAGCGATCGGCTCCATGATGGGCTCCGGCGGGATGATCGTCATAGACGAGGACAACTGCATGGTGGACATCGCCAGGTTCTTCCTGGACTTCACCGTCGACGAGTCCTGTGGCAAGTGCACCCCCTGCCGTGAGGGTACCAAGCGGATGCTGGAGATCCTCGACCGTCTCGTGGCCGGCGAGGGGACCATGCAGGACCTGGAGAACCTCGAGGATCTGGCCGAGAACATCCGGCTGACCTCCCTGTGCGCCCTGGGGCAGACCGCTCCCAACCCGGTGATGTCGACCTTGAAGCACTTCCGGGACGAGTATCTGGCGCATGTCCAGGACAAGAAGTGCCCGGCCGGAGTCTGCAAGGCCCTCCTCGGCTACGTCATTACTGAAAACTGCAAAGGCTGCACCAAGTGCAAGCGGGTCTGCCCGGTGGAAGCCATCACGGGCGAGGTCAAGCAGATGCACGTCATCGACCAGGATCTCTGCATCCGCTGTGGTGCCTGCTTCAACGTGTGCTCCTTCAACGCCATTGCGAGAAATTGAGAGGGACGATCAACCGAGATGGGTAACGTCAACGTCACGGTCAACGGGATTGAAGTCAGTGTTCCCGAGAACTACACCGCCATGCTGGCAGCCCGCCAGGCCGGGGTCGATATCCCCAGCCTGTGCTTCCTGAAGGACGTCAACGAGATCGGCGCTTGCCGGGTCTGCGTCGTGGAAGCCGACATCAAGGGCGTTCCGATCCGCAACCTTCCCGCCTCCTGCATCCTTCAGGTGGCCGAAGGGATGAATATCCGCACCAACACCGCCAAGGTCCGCAAGGCCGTCAAGACCAACGTCGAGCTGATCCTGGCCAACCACAACCGCGAGTGCCTGACCTGCAAGCGCAACCAGAACTGCGAGTTGCAGAGCCTGTGCGACGAACTGGGAATCGATCAGGTCCGTTTCCAGGGCGTGAAGCGCGAAGCGACCATCGACAAACTGTCGCACTCGATAATCCGCGACGCCAGCAAATGCATCCTCTGCGGTCGCTGCATCAGCACCTGCCGGGACGTGCAGGGCATCGGGGTCCTGGACTTCACCCGCCGGGGTTTCCAGACCGAAGTGGCCCCGGCCTTCGACTTCAGCATGCGCGACGTGGACTGCGTGTACTGCGGCCAGTGCATCGAGGCCTGCCCGGTGGCGGCCCTTACCGAGCGCCAGTACATCGACGAGGTCTTCGCAGCCATCGAGGACCCCGACAAGTTCGTGGTGGTCCAGACCGCCCCGGCGGTTCGCGCCTCGCTGGGTGAAGAGTTCGGGATGCCTATCGGCACCCGGGTCACCGGCAAGATGGTTGCTGCCCTGCGCCGTCTGGGCTTCGACAAGGTCTTCGACACCAACTTCTCGGCCGACCTGACCATCATGGAAGAGGGCACCGAGCTTCTCAACCGGGTGACCAACGGCGGCGTACTGCCGATGATCACCTCCTGCTCGCCGGGCTGGATCCGCTTCTGCGAGATGAATTACCCCGAGTTCCTGCCCAACCTTTCTACCTGCAAGTCACCCCAGCAGATGTTCGGGGCCATCCTCAAGTCCTACTACGCCAAGAAGATGGGCATCGATCCCAAGAAGATCGTGTCGGTCTCGGTGATGCCCTGCACTTCGAAGAAGACCGAAGCCAACCGGCCCGAGATGGAAGTCGACGGCCTGCGGGACGTGGACTTCTCGCTGACCACCCGCGAGCTGGGCGACATGATCAAGCGCGCCCGGATCCGCTTCGCCCACCTGCCCGACGAGACTGCGGACAACATTATGGGCGAATACACCGGAGCCGGCGTGATCTTCGGTGCCACCGGTGGCGTGATGGAGGCCGCCCTGCGCACCGTGGCCGACATCCTGACCGGCGAGGACCTCAAGGACATCGAATACAAAGCGGTCCGCGGCCTGGACGGGGTGAAGGAGGCCTCGGTCACCCTGCCCATCGGCGGCAAGGACACCGAGGTCAAGGTGGCCATCGCCCACGGTACGGCCAATGCCGCCAAGGTCCTGGATGCGGTCAAGGCCGGCCAGAAGAACTACCACTTCATCGAGGTCATGGCCTGTCCGGGCGGCTGTGTCCACGGTGGTGGCCAGTCGATCGTCTCGGCCCAGGTCCGGCTGGACGTGAATCCCAAGGCCAACCGCGCCGCAGCCCTTTATGCCGAGGACGAGGCCTGCGTGAAGCGCAAGTCACACCACAACGAGGAAGTCAAGGCCCTGTACCAGGAGTTCCTGGGCGAGCCCAACTCGCACCTCTCGCACAAGCTGCTGCACACCCACTATGCCCCGCGCAAGGTATACCAGCGCCAGGCGTAGATGTCAGCACCTGCTGAGCAGGGTGACCCCCCTGACCGGGGGTCGCCCTGCCATTTTTTGAACCTCGCGACGAAATGTTCAAATTCCGACAAGCATCCTGCTATAGATCCGTGGGATGATCTACAGGGAGGTCCGGCGCATCCGCGGTTTCCGGATCTTGCGCGGCAAAACTTTTCTGGTCAACCTGAAAGGAGTCCCTCAACATGGAGATTCGGCCTACCACTGCGACCCCGGTGAGCACGGGTGCCGCAAACACCAGCGCAGCACGTCCGGCAGCCGAGAAGCAGCCCCAAGAGGTATTCGTCTCCTCCGACGGAGGCCCGGTAAACCTCATCATCCAACACCAGGACAAAGAGAAACTAGCGAGCCTTAAAGCCTCGATCCTGGCCCGCAACCCCGAGAACCAGGTGACCGCTGATCTCCCCCTGATCAACGGTTTTGCCGTGCAGGTCACGCCGGGCAAGGACGGAAACATCCTCCCCGACCTGAGCAAGGTTGCCGGAAGCGGGACCACTGTCAGCCTGGACCAGAAGATCGGCATCCCCGAGGGCGAGATGCCCGAAATGATCGACACCTTCCGGCCTTTGATGGACGTCGCCAACCAGACCCTCGGAGTCGACAAGCTGCACGCCCAGGGCATCACCGGCAAGGGTGTCACGGTCTGCGTGATCGATACCGGCATCGCCCAGCACCCGGACGTGAAGGACCGCATCGTCGGCTTCATGGACATGGTGAACGGCAGGGCCGAGGCCTATGACGACCAGGGTCACGGTTCACACTGCGCTGGCATCGTAGCCGGCTCGGGCGTCAGCTCGGAAGGCAAGTTCAAGGGCGTGGCCCCCGAGGCCAGCCTGGTCGGCGTGAAAGTCCTCGACTCGCGTGGTTCGGGCAGCTTCTCCAACGTCATCAAAGGCATCCAGTGGGCCGTCGAGAACAAAGAGAAGTTCTCCATCGACGTGATCAGCATGTCCCTGGGTGGCCCCGCCAGCCAGAGCGCCGAGAACGACCCGGTGGCCCAGGCGGTTGAAGCCGCCCACGCAGCCGGCATCACCACCCTGGTGGCCGCTGGCAACGAGGGACCTCGCGGCGGCACGATCGGCACTCCGGCCATCGCCCCCAACATCATCACCGTCGGCGCCCATGACGACAAGGGCACGCTGACCCGGGAAGACGACGGCTTGGCCTACTTCTCCAGCCGCGGCCCGACCACGGTCGACAAGCTGACCAAGCCCGACATCGTGGCCCCTGGAGTGAACATCACCTCCCTGTCCCACAGAGGCGACGGCTACGTGTCCATGTCGGGCACTTCGATGGCCACCCCGTTCGCCGCCGGCGTCGCCGCCCTGATGCATCAGGTCAAGCCGGAGATCAGCCCCAGCCAGGTCAAGGAAGTCATGATGCAGAATGCCGACTCCTTGCCGCCGGTCAACGGCAAGCCGCTGGATGCCAACCAGCAGGGCAAGGGTGTGATCGACCCGGTCCAGAACATCGAGACCCTGACCGGTCAGAAGTTCGACAGCATCTAGATTACCCCCGGTTTGAGGGGCAAGGCCTCGGCCCGCCCCACTGACCGCTGAACGAAGGCCTGGGACTCACATCCCAGGCCTTCTCGCGTACCAGGGTCTTCTCAGAAGCAGCGAGAGGGCAGACACAAAAGAGTCGGGGGCCGGCCCGAAGGCCGACCCCCGAAGCCGGGGCCATTCCAGGCCTGCGAGGGCTCAGTACCCGGTAGCGTATTGGAAGTGCATCGGGTCGTTGGGGAGCTGCATGAAGCCGTGACTGGCCATGATCTGGGCGATCTGCTGATAGCGCTCGGAGGTATTGGAACTGGAGACCCCCATCGGATAGCGCGACGCGTTTATGTCGACCGCGATGCCCCAGGCGTGGGTGCTCCAGGTCGACCCGCCGCGCTTCGTCCGCGGGTTGTAGGTGCCATCAAAACTGGCGATCTCGTCGGAGAGCCCGCGGGCGTGGATCTCCTCGAAGGCCGCCTGCAGATCGTCAGCGATCTTCGCGTGCACCGTCACCGACACCATCTGGCCATTGGGGCCGGCGGGCATCTCCCGGGTCACCAGGTTTGACGAGTCACCCGGCTGCCCGAAGGTGGCCACGATCTCGTCGTAACCGTGCGGGACCGGGATGCTGCCGCCATTGCCGGTCGGGATCACCGCAGCGGCCTCCACCAGCGGAGCTGCCGAGCGGGGGGCAGACAGCTCGTTGATGGCTTCGCTCGTCAAAGTCAGGGCCTGCCAGGAGCGGGTCTGGACGGCCAGATTGTCGGTCCCCGTGGCTATCCACTCCTCGGCGGGAATGTCCTGGCCACCGGTATGATCCGCCCAGGCCTGCTTGGCGTGGGCCACCTCCACTTCAGCGTGACTGGTCAAGGCCGTACGGTACAATTCGCCCACGTCGCCATTATAGGCCTTGATGCCGCCGGAATAGGGCTCCTGGCCTTCCTGCCCCAAGAGCAAGGTGGCTACGCGCTGGTCTCCACTGGTGTCCTGGACGGCAGCCAGGGCTACCGGACCATAGTCACCCCACATGTTCCTGGCCTGCTCCATGGTCAGGTGCTGGTCGGGGTTGGCCTCCAGCCAGGCCTGCGCCTCGGCCACCGCGCCCTGGACCTTTTCCTGGGCCATCGGCTTGGTCAAGGCCTCCACCGAATCCCGCAACAGGTAGGCCTCCTCCCGGGCCTCAGGTGGCAACTCCTCAACCTGCTGATAGAAGACGGCCGCGTGCACGCTCTTCCAGCCCTGGGCCGCAGAGGTGGTGGCGCTGGAGTAGTCGGCACTGGAGGTGTTCAGGTTTTTCAGTGCGGCGCGATCCTCCTCCGCGAGTTCGCCGCTCTCCAACTGGGCCTCGGTGTAGGCCACCAGGGCCTGCCGAGCCGCCAGGTTGGGATCCGTGCCTTCTGCCTGGGCTGCCTCGATGGCCTCATTCATGGCTGTGGAAGCACCCGCCTTCAGGTCGTCGGGAAGCGCGTCTATGTCCTCCAGGACACGCGTCTCGGCCACCTGGGCCCGCTTTTCGAGGTAGACCTGGCCGGCATCCACCAGCGCCAGGGCCTGCTCGTTGTGCGGATCGTTGCGCAGGGTCTCTTCAGCCCATTCCATGGCCTCGGTGGTCGAGCGCCCCTCCAACTCGAACTCCAGGGCCCTCATCTCTTCCTTGGAGAGTTCCGAATAGGGCTTGCCGTAACGCTCCTGAGCCAGTTCGTTCTGGGCCTGGGCCTGCAGGTTCTTTACCGGTGCGCCGGCGTCATCCAGGGCCGCCTGGAAGTTCTGCTGGGCCTCGTACTCCCGCATCTCCTGGATGGCCGCGTCTTCCTGCTCCTTGACTGCGATGGCGTTGTCGACCTCCTGCAGGTGCGCCTCGTGTCCCTGCAGGTCCACTCCGAGGGCCTGGACCTCGGCCTGAAGGGCCTGGATCTCGGGGTCTTCCTCGACGGCCTGCTTCAGGGCCGGGTCGGCCGCCTGCATGGCCTGCATCTTCTCGTCCATGGTGGCCTGGGCGGCGGCCATGGCCTCGGTCTGGGTGGTGATTTCCTGCTCGAAACCGGCCTTGGCCTGCTCGAGGTCGTTCTTGGCCCCCAACAGGTTGTCCAACTCGCTCTGCAGGCGATCGCGCTCGGCCTCCAGTTCGCGGATGCGCCCTTCGATCTCGCTCTTCTGGGCTTTATACTCGGCCCGGGCGGCCTGATAGGCCTCGCGGGCCTCGGGGTCGTCGTCGGAGGGAGGGGTGGGAGCCTTGAGGTTGCCCAGCTCGGTGCGGGCAGTCTGTAGAGCCTGGGAGTTGGTCTTGCGATCGGCTGCGTTCTGATAGAGGTCCTTGGAGTTCTGCGAGAGGTCCAGATTGGTCTTGGCCAGCTCGTTCTGGGCCGTCTGCTTCAGGTTGCTGGCCTCATTGCTGGCAGCCAGGGCCTCGTCATGCTCGGCGAGCAGCCCCGCGACCTCCTCGTTCTTGCTGGCCTCGGCGGCCTGACGGGCCAGGTCCGACTTGCGCTGGTTGATGGCCCCGGTCTTGGAGTCGATCTGGCCGCGAATGTCCCCGATCTTGTTCTGGGCTTCGGCCTTCTGCTGCTGCAGACCGGCCAGGTCACCCGCCAGTTGCGGGACCGGGTGCTGCCCGGTCCCGGCCGGGCCAGCCGGCGCGGCGGCGGCCGGTGCTGCTGCGGCGGCGGCCTGCGCAGGCGCGCCAGCCTCCTCGCCACCTCCGCCCTGTTGGACCTCTCCCCCTTGATCCACCGGGGCGCCCTCGTCCACAAACTGTCCTTCTCCAGGCTGTTGTTCCTCGGTCACTGGCTTGGTGACCGGCTGCCCGGCATTGTACTGCTGCAGGGCGGCCTGGATCTGGTTGAACTGCTGCTCGGAGAGTTCGTTGATTCCCAGTTCCTTGAAAGTCTTGCCGATGGTCGAGCCCTGCGCGCCGGGCTGGCCCTGTGCCATATCATGCGCGGCGATCTGGCGGTTGATGGCCTGGTTGATCTCCTCCCGGGTCAGGGGTGGCTGGCCAGACTGAGAGCGACGGAGATTCTCCTGGTCGAGCTCGAAGATGAAGCGGGTCAGGTTATCGAGTTGATCGGTATTAAGCTTGGCAGGGTCCAGCCCGAAGAGGGAAGCCACGATTTCCGGTGTGAAGGACTTCAGGAAGTTCTGGTATTGAACGCCGTAGGACTGCTGGTCCGGCGCGGACCACACCATGCCGTCCTGGGTTGCAGCAGCTCCCTCGGCAGGAGGGTAGAAGCCTCCCCCCTGGGTTGTGGGAGTACCCGTCGGCACCATGATGAACCCGAAAGGTATGAAGATATGGTTGGGGCCGTTCAACATCTCTGACCTCCACAGGCAAAGCCTGGCCTTTTCTACTATCTCACGCCTCGTTGACCCCGTGTCAACACGTATTTCTGAGTTTTTTCAGGACTCCAGCCCCAATTCCTGTAGTAATCCGGGAAACGGAGCCAAGGCACGTTCGAAGATCCCGTAGGCCCAGGCCAGGGTCATCCCGTAGTTGGTAATCGGCACCCCGGCGCGCCGAGCGCGGGCAATCCGGCCCAGCATGGCCTTGCGGTTGAGCATGCAGGCCCCGCAGTTGATCACCACATCAAAGCCCGAGAGGTCCTCGGGAAAGTCGCGGCCCTGCACGTGGTGGACATCCAGATCCACCCCTACCTTGCGGCGCAGAAGCTCAGGGATCTTGACGGTACCGATATCGTCCTCGATGGGGTGGTGGGTGCAGGCCTCGGCGATGAGGACCCTCGAACCTGCCTTCAGCCGCCCCAGGGCCAAGGCCCCGGCGGCCTGCTCGTACAGGTCCCCTTTATAGCGCGCGAAGAGCACCGAGAACCCGGTCAGGGGAACCTCCTCCGGGACAAGAGCCGCCACCTGGCCGAAGACCTGCGAATCGGTCACCACCAGGTCGGGGGGCTCGACCAGACGCGCCAGGGCCCGGGTCAATTCGGTATCGCGCACCACCACCGAGGTAGCCCCGGCATCCAGCAGATCCCGCAGGACCTGGACCTGGGGCAGGATGACCCGTCCCCGCGGGGCGCCCTTGTCGATGGGGATGACCAGGACCACCGTACCCCCGGGGGGGACCAGGTTCCCGACGATGGGGAGTTCCTGAAGAAGCTCGGGCGGGGTGATTTCCAGCAGGGCCAGACGCAGTTCCGCCACCCCCTGCCCGCGATCCATGCGGGTCAGGACCGGCCGGATCCCCATCCGATCCAGGCGCTCCGGGACAGGAATAGTCTCCAGACCCCCGGGATGGAGATCGACCTTGTTGAAGACCACCACGAAGGGGGTCCCTCGAGCCTGGAATTCGTCGAGGATCTGCTCTTCAAAGAGGCCCCACTCTCCGGCCTGACAGACCAGGATGCCCAGGTCGGTGCGTTCGAAGACCTGACGGGTTCGCAGCACCCGCAGTTCTCCCAGGGTCTCCTGATCATCGTCCAGACCCGCGGTGTCGATCAGGGTCACCGGCCCCAAGGGCAGGAGCTCCATCGGTATTTCGACCGGGTCGGTAGTCGTGCCGGCCTTCTCGCTGACCAGACTGGTAACCTGACGGGTGATCGCATTGAGCAGGCTGCTCTTCCCGACGTTGCGCCGGCCAAACACGCCGATATGGATGCGAAGGCCCCGAGGTGCGCCCAGAAGGCTTCCCGAGCCGTTGCGAAAACCTTCGGTTGAAGGGGTGGAAGGGGTATGAGTCATCAGGGTATTCCTTCTTGTTCCCGGATGCGCCGTCGAAAGGCCGGGCTATGTCCCGGACCGGCGGCCACGTAACGGCCGATCGAAGCCAACTGGGCATCGATCTGAAGGCAGGTCTGCTCGGCCGTCTCGTGCAAACCGGCCTTGCCGGGATAGATGCTGTAAAACTCGCGGTGGCGCCGCGGCGTGACGTTGGGCATCACCACGTTGGCGCCTCGCTGCAAGCCGAGGATGCGCCCCTGCTCCCGGTCCAGGGTGGCCAGGGCCGTGGTGGCCGGAAGATTGGCTTCGCAGCGCTGGACTCGGGCCAGGGCCAGCACTCGAAAGGTCATGTCCACAGTGGCCGGTACCTGGTCGGGGTAGCGCGGAGGCTCCCTCATCCCCAGGGGGGTGTCGGGATGCGGGATGAAGGGTCCCAGCCCGATCATGTCCAGTTCCAGCTCGGCGAAGAGTTCCAGATCCCGGGCCAGACTCTCGAAACCCTGACCGGGAATCCCGACCATCACGCCGCTGCCCACTTCATAGCCGATGTCGCGCAGGACCTTCAAGAGCCCCAGACGATCAGAATCCCGTCCGGGCAGAGGCGGATGAATGCGCTGAAAGAGGGCCCGGTCCGAGGTCTCGAAGCGCAGCAGATAGCGGTCGGCTCCGGCCTGCTTCCAGGCTCGCAGTTCCTCCCCGGTCCGCTCACCCAGGCTCAGGGTGATGGCCAGACCCGTCTCGACCTTGATGCGGCGCATCAGGGCCTCCACCCTTTCGGAGGTGAAGGTCGGGTCCTCCCCCGACTGCAGGACCACCGTGCCCCAACCATGGTCCCGGATCCGGTGAGCACATTCCAGGATCTCCTCGTCGCTCATCGAGTAGCGCGACAGGCTCCGGTTGGCGGCCCTCAATCCGCAGTAGGCGCACTGGCGAGTGCAGCGGTTGCTGATCTCCACCAGGCCGCGCAGATGCACCTCGTCTCCCACGCCCTGGCGACGCAGCTCGTCAGCCCGGGCCCACAGGTGCTCGAGGGCCTCGGAGTCGCTGGTCTTCAACCAGGCCAGGAGGGCCTCGGCCCGGAGGGGTTCCGTCAGGGGTGGCAGGTCGGAAAGAGGGGTCTTCAAGCTCCTACCTCGTAACGGAACGTGGCGCCTCCGGTCATGGTTCTCGGTGCCCGGGCCGGCTAGCAGATCACGTCGTGTTCGCCGCGGCGGACCCGGGCGGCCATGGACTCGCTGCGCTGGCGGGCCACCCCCTCCATCCCGGCGATCTCGCGGGCGATGGCAGCCTCGCCGACCCGGCGGGTCTCGGAACTGGCGTAGTCCTGGAGGTATTCCAGGAAGGTGGCCACTGCATTGGGGTTGCAATGATCCTTGATCTCGCCGGGCCGGGCCAGGTCCATGAAGTCCTGGCCGGTCCTCCCCAGGCGATAGCAGGCGGTGCAGAAGGAGGGCAGATAGCCCATCCCGGACACCTCTCGGATCACCTCGTCCAGCTCGCGGTGGTCCCCCAACTGGAACTGGGCGGCTTCGAAGGATTCGCCGCCGCCTCCGGACTTGTAGGCCCCCGGGTTGGTCCGGCTTCCCGCCGAGATCTGGCTGATGCCCAGAGCCAGGGTCTGGTTGCGCATCTCGG
>JAAZKF010000300.1 GCA_012799975.1 Burkholderiales bacterium | reverse complement strand
GGCCCCAGGCGTACCGCCTCGAGCTGGGCCAGGGCCAACCGGCGCCGGATGGTACTGCCCGTCTGTCGGTAGGCCTCGGCCAGCAGGCTCCAGGCCTCCGCGTGATCGGGCGCCTCGCGCACCAGGATCTCCGATTGACGGATGGCATCTTTGGGTCGGCCCAACCCCGTGGCGGCCTGGGCCATTCCCAGGCGCACCTCGGGCGGACGGCGGCGGGCCGGTCCCAGGCTGGCGTAGGCGTTGTGGGCCTCCTGGAAACGGCCGGCCTGAAGGTGCTTCTGGGCCTGGTCCAGGCGCGCGCGGAACCGGGTATCGGGTCCGGGGTCCTTGCGGGGGCGCGTCGAGGAAGCCGGTTTGCCCGGCTCCACCAGGCGGGCTGCCTCCTCTACCCGGCCCAGCCCCAGCAGGCAACGGGTGCGCAGTCGCCGGATCCAGGGGGGAATTTCCAGGTCGTCGGGGCCTTCCGGCTCCGGCAGGAGCGCCAGGGCTTCCTCGTACAACTCCTGCTCGACCAGCAACGAGACCATCTCTTCCAGGGGCTCCAGATTGTCCAGGCTGGTCTGCAGGCAGGACTGCAGGTGTTGCAGGGCTTCGGCGACCCGACCTTGGAGACGGGCGATGCGTCCCAGCATCAACCAGGCCGATGAGGCTCGCCAACCCAAAGAGAAGCGCTTCTCGAGCCAGGTTCGGTCGGAATCCAGTTCCAGGACTCGCAGGAACTCTGCGTTGGCGGCTTCCAGCTGTCCGCTGCGCAGGAAAAGCATGCCCAGCAGGTAGCGCATGGCGATGCTGCGGTTTTCGATTTCCAGGGCGGCGTAGGCGCGGGCCATGGGGGAAGGGTCCTCGGTCGCCCCCAATTGTTCCATGACGTAGGTGAAGAGGGCCAAGGACTCCAGCAATTTGAAGTCCGAGTTGCCTTCGGCGCGTCGCTCATACTGGGGGCGCAGCAGGGCCAGGTCGGTCCAGCGGCCCAGGGCTACCAGGAGGGTTCCAGCCCGGTCCACCGGTTCGACAGACGAGGGATCCGCGTCAGCCCAGTTGTCGTAGGCTTCCAGGGCCTGTTCAAGCTCTTCGCGGGTCTCCCGGACCAGACCCAGCCACTCCCAGTACAGGGCCCGGAATTCGGTCCGGGGGTCAAGCTCGGCGGCTCGCGCATAGGCCTGGGCCGCTTCTTCCAGTCGCCCCTCGCGCAGGTAGGCCTCGCCGAGGTTGATCGTCAGTTCAGCATCCTTGGGCTCCAGGGAGGCCTTCTTCTCCAAAGCTTTGGTGCGCTCGCGGGAACGGGTCGAATTGGACACGCTACGGGCTTCGAGGGTGGTACTGGCATCCCTGGTCTGCCCATACTTCATACGGAGCCAATTACGGAGTCTTCTTCGGTTTCGTCCTTTGAACGAGACTTTTGGCTCGGCTACTTCTTTTTCGGCGAAGGCGATGGAGAGGGTTCGGGCTTGGGGGGGCGGGGAGACCAGACGTAGACCGACCGCGGGCCGCGTAGGCTGTGGCGGGGGGCCGTATTCTGGTAGGCGGCCCACCCGTTGCCGTTGATGTCGTCCAGGCGGACGATCCGGTCGTTGCCGGTGTCGGCCACGAAGATCCGCCCCTCTTCGTCCTGGCTCAGACCGCGTGGCCCCCGGAACTGATTGGGGCCATCCCCGTATCGGC
The DNA here is from genome assembly GCA_012799975.1 of Burkholderiales bacterium. Lineage (GTDB taxonomy): Bacteria > Vulcanimicrobiota > Xenobia > Xenobiales > Xenobiaceae > Xenobium. Next base: position 3,667 of record JAAZKF010000300.1, on the reverse strand, counting down.
CCAGTTCCCGGGCATCGCGTCCCGAGAAGTCGTCCACTCGGACCAGCCGGTCGGAGGATTTGTCGACCAGGAAAATTCCCCGAGGGGTAACCATGCTCTGGGCTGGAGCGAAGCTGTTCCCCTCCAGCCCTCTTCCCTCGTAGACCTGCCACTCTGAGGAAGGGGTCTCCAGTTTGGCGGGGATGCGCACGATCCGGCCACCGGGCGGATCCTCACCCGCTGCCACGTACAGGTTCCCCTCCATATCCAGCCAGAGGTGGCCGGGACGACGGATCTTGGGGTCCGAGAGCATGGCCACCGGCTCGGCGCCGAACTCGAGGTAGACCAGGATGCGGTCCGCCCCGGTTTCGGAGATGAAGATCCGTTCGCCGTGCGCGGCCACCCCCGTCGGGGAGTTCAGGCCCATGGTCTCGGTCCAACCCGCACCCCTCAGGTCGTCCAGGCGTACGACTCGGTTGTTGCCACAGTCGGCCACGTAGATCCTGGATTCGATATCGACCCAGATCTGCTCGGGTTGGAGGAAGCGGCCAGGGCCCCGACCTGCCAGTCCCAGGGCATAGTAGCCGGTGCCGTCCAGGTCCTTCATGTAGACGATGCGACCATTGTCGGTGTCCGAGATCCAGATCCCTTCGCTGGGGGCATAGTCCACCTCGGGGGAGGGGAGGGCCAAGGGGGTGCGCTGGGGAGAAGGGGATTCGGCCGGGGGTTCCTCCAGGGAGGGGGGAGGGTGACTCCTGGGCTTCTGGGGGTTGGCCTCCACGAGCCCCTGGCGAGGCCAGGGCCAGCGTCAAGAGGGTGAGCACAACCAGCAGGGTCAGGATTCGCGAACGCACCAGGGCCGGTTCCTCCAAGTCGGGCGTTGCCGTGGTCAGGCGGCAGGATGGCAGGTTTCCCGCTTGGCCGGGAGAAGACCTGCCCTCCAATTCCGGCCGGACTGCGGCCCCGTCTTCAGAGGTGAACCTTGCACATCATCGAAAAGTTGCGCGCTCGTGCCCAAGCCGACTTGCGCCACATCATCCTGCCCGAGGGTCAGGACGACCGAACCCTGCAGGCCGCCCGCTGGATTGTCGACCGAAATCTGGCCCGCCTGACCATCCTTGGCAAGCCCGACTCCATCCGGCAGCGTGCCGCTACCTTGGGGTTCTCGCTGGACGACGTGGCGGTGCTGGACCATATGGCCTGTCCGGAGTTTGAGCGTCGGGTCGCGGAGTACCACGATCTACGTCGAGCCAAGGGCCTGACCGAGGCCGAGGCCCGCAAGGCCGTGGCCGACCCGCTCTACTTCGCCAATCTGGCGGTCCGGGCCGGCAAGGCCGACGGCACCGTGGCCGGAGCCACCAATACCACCGCTCACACGGTCCGGGCTGCCCTGCATTGCCTGGGCCTCAAGCCAGGTTTGCGCACGGTTTCCAGTTTCATGCTCATGGTCGTTCCCAATACCTCGTTCGGCGAGTCCGGAGCCATGCTCTTCGCCGACTGCGCGGTGGTCATTCAGCCGACGGCCCAGCAGTTGGCCGAGATCTCCTTGTGCACGGCTGATTCCTGTCGCGTCTTCCTGGAGGCCGAGCCCCGGGTGGCCCTCTTGAGTTTCTCGACCAAGGGCAGTGCCCAGCACGAGCTGATCGACAATGTGACCGAAGCCCTGGCCACGGTCCGGGCGCGCGACCCCGAGTTGAAGGTGGATGGTGAGATGCAGGTGGACGCCGCGCTGGTGCCCCGCGTCGGACAGTCCAAAGCGCCGGGTTCCTCGGTGGCCGGTCAGGCCAATACCCTGATCTTCCCGGACCTGCAGGCCGGCAACATCGGCTACAAGCTGGCCGAGCGCCTGTCTGGTGGGGTGGCGGTGGGACCTGTCCTTCAGGGATTGGAATATCCTTCGAATGACCTGTCGCGGGGTTGCAAGCCGGAGGATATCGTGGACACGGTGGTGGTTACGGCCTTGCAGGCCCAGGCACGCTCAGCCAGACGCTGAGCAATCTTCAGACCTCGCAGGGCGACAGGCCTGGCCAGGAATCCCTGGGCCAGGCCTTTCTACATCATGGCCTTGATGGCCTCATCCGCTGCGTTGCTCCCTCAGCACGTCTGGAGCGCCTCCCCAGAGAAACCCCTCATTCTCCCGGGTTGTACCAGTCATCCATGGTACCGTCTCCCAACCAGCCTTCCCGGCTCTGGGGGGCAGCAGGGGCGGCGCCCGTCTTGGGGGGCAGGCCGGGGAATCCCGGTCGGCCGACCGGGGCGGGAGGGGGGCCTACGTGTTCAGCCTCCGGTCTCGGCTCCGGGGGCTGGACCGGTCGGCGGAATCCCTTGGCCTGCAAGGTCTTGATGCGCTGGCGGATGGTGGGGGTGGCCAGGTTCAGGGGGTCCAACACCACGAAACGCTCGTACAGATCCAGGGCTTGGGCCAGGTTTCCTTGTTTCTCGGCCAGGATGCCCAGGCCACGCACGGCAGTGGCGTCCATGGCGTCGTATTTCAGCGCCTGGGTATAGGCCTGTTCCGCCTCGTCGATTCGACCCAGCAGCGAGCAGGTATCTCCCAATAGGGTCCACAGGGTCGAAGAGGAGGGGGCGCATCCCGTCTGGTGCTGAGCCGAGACCCGGACCTCTTCGGCCAGGCGCATGGCCTCATCCTTGCGGCCCTGGAGGAGGATCAGTTTGACCTTCCGGAAGATCTGGTGGATCGAGTCCGGATAGGCCACGCAGATCTCTTCCATGGTCTGGAGGGCTTCGTTGACCTGGGACATCTTCATCTGGGCCGTAGCCAGGGCAACTGCCAGGTTGGAGTGCACCTCCTCGGTGGCGTAGGTGCAGTGCAGGCCCTCACGAGCCGCTTCGGCCGCCTGGGGCCAGTTCTCGCGGCGGACCCAGTACTCGGCCAGGCCCAGGTGCCCTTTGGCATCGCGAGGGGCCTGGGCCACCGACTTGAGGTAGAGGGCCTGGGCCTCCTCGAGCTCACCGACCGCTTCGTAGATCGGAGCGATCATGCGGATATTGGATTCCTCTTCCCGCAGGTAGATTTCCAGGGCCTCGGGGTAGTGGCCCAGTTTGAAGTACAACTCGGCCAGGGCCCTTTCGATGGCCCGACGGACCGACTTCTTCTCGCTTGGATCGTTGATGATGTCCTGGTAGTAGTCCACCGCCTCCTGGGAACGGCCCATACGCACATACAGGCGCCCCAGTTCCCAGAGGGCCTGGGCATTCTTGGAATCGGCCCGCAGGGAATCCTTGAGGGTGGAGATCGCCTCTTCGAAGCGTCCCGCCTGGATCTGGAGGTTGGCCAGCATGTTCCAGGCGCGGGTGTCCCCGCGGGCCTCGCGAACAGCCTTGGAGAGGCTCTTGATCAGGCTCTCGTTGAGGGCTCGCCAGCGATCCTGCAGGCCTACGTGCGCGTAGACCCTCAGCAGCTCGGACTTCCACTGGTCGACGTTCTTGTGTTTGGAGTTGGTGTGGATGGCCTTCTCGTAGGCGGCCTGGGCTGCTTTGAAATCTTTGGCGCGATAGGCCAGGCGGGCAGCAGCTTCCAGTAGTGAGGGGCTGTTCTTGCGCGTGGCCAGGGCCTGGTTGAGCAGACGCAAGCCCATCTTCTGCAAACTCTTGCGGGTTTCCAGATCCAGGCCCTTGCCCAGCATCTCTTCGAAGAAGGTGCCGCCCAGCGGCGCCTCATCCTTGT
>JAAZKF010000299.1 GCA_012799975.1 Burkholderiales bacterium | reverse complement strand
CTCGCGGACTCCTGCCCGCCGATGCCGACGAGTTCCAGGCCCTGCGGGCCATGGTCGAGATCGGAGCCGAGCTCTCAGCCACCCTGGACTCCGAGCGGCTTATCTACCGCATCCTGCAGATCTGCTTGGATTTGACGCATTCAGAGGCCTGCTCGCTGATCCTGATCGGTGAGCAGGGCAACGATCTCTACTTCAAAGGAGCCATCGGGGCCCGAGCCGAGGAGGTCCGGCAGGTCCGATTCCCCTTTGACGAGCATTCGGTAGCCGGCTACTCGATCAAACATCGCAAGAGCATGCGGATCAACGACGTAGATGCCGACCCCCGGCACAACAAGGATGTGGACAAGGCCGTGGACTTCCGGACCCGCTCGCTCCTGGCCGTCCCGGTTCTGTGGCAAGGCGAGCCCCTGGGCGTGCTGGAGGCGGTGAACAACCTGAAGAACCGCAGCTACACCGAGACCGACCAGAAGTACCTGGAACTGCTGGCCTCGCAGGCCGCCGTGGCCCTGAGCAATTCTGTGTTGGTGGGCCGGTTGCAGAACTTCTTCCACGAGGCGGTCGATCTGCTGGTAGATATCCTGGAGTCCACCGACCTTATCAGCCGTTCCCATCTGGTCGAGGTGGCCCGATTCGTCGCCGAGATGGGGCGCTATCTGGGCCTTTCCGAGCCGGAGATGGAGCGACTGGTCTATGCCGGCCTCCTGCACGACCTGGGCAAGACTCGGGTCAAGAATCCCGATGATCCGGCTCACGCCCTGATTGGTGGGGAGATCCTCTCGCGCTTCCGGATCTTCTCCGACATCGCTCCCATCGTGCGCCATCACCACGAGCGCTATGACGGCACCGGCTTCCCGGAAGGCCTGAGAGGAGAGCAGATCCCACGCTTGGCCCGAATGCTGGCCTTGTCCGAGGCCTGGGTGGAGGAACTGGCGCAGGAGGGCCCTGAAGGACGTTCCAAGGTGATGGATTCCATCCGCTCGCGGATAGGCACCTGGTTCGATCCGAGCTTGCGCCAGGCCTTCGAATACGCCACCGAGGTCCTGCACCGGGGTCTGCCGCAGGCCACCGAAGCCTCAGCTCACTTGAGTGCGTTGTTAACGTCTAGGCAACAAGAACTCTCAGGTGATGCGCTAGACTAAGCCAAAGCCGCGGCGACGTCGTGGAGGGACGTGTAATGAATATCAACACTTCACTGAACTTTGGTTACAACCAGGGGACCGGGTCTCGCGCTCAGGTGAATCCCCAATTCCTGCGGGCTCTCGAGTCCAAGGGCTTCCGCAAGCCTGTGCGCTCGCTGGCCGACCCCCGTCTGCGCCTCCCGGAGTTGCTGCTGATAGATGGCTGGGAGCGCCAGGCTATCAGCAATGGCGTCATCTATCGCGCGGTGGCCAAGGACGACTCGGACTATGGCCAGCAGATCACCCTTTCTGCCGACAATGCCCGTGAAGTCCGTACCTTCACCGAGAATGGCGCGCATGTCCTGAGGGTGGATGCCAAAGGTCAGGTGAAGGAATATCAGGTTGCAGATTGAAAAGAATGGCCTGAACCTAGGGGCGTAGCTCAGTTGGCTAGAGTGACGGTCTCCAAAACCGTAGGTCGCAGGTTCGAGCCCTGTCGCCCCTGCCAGGAAAAGCCCGCCAAATGGCGGGCTTTTCGCTTTGTCGGAGTCGGTGCGCCAGCAGGCAAACGAAGGCAAAAAGAGGGG
>JAAZKF010000298.1 GCA_012799975.1 Burkholderiales bacterium | reverse complement strand
TTGTTATTCTCCAGCCCCCATCAGGCAGGGGACCCGCGCCGAGGATGGAAGCCCCGCCCCCAGGAACCCAGACGGCCCCCCCCGGTCGCCTCACCGCTCGATGGTATACGCCCGCGCGGGGCGCGGGTGCGAGGCCCCCACTGTGTCGCAAAAAGTCTCATCTGCCTAGAGAGGTATTTTCGGTTGCCTAAGCCACTGCGACAGTTGATGTTGATCATCGCCTTGAGCGTGGCCGTACTCATGGTCCTCAACGCCGTGCAGTCCCATTCTCCGGCCCAGGAACTCAAATACAGCGACTTCATCCAGGCCGTCAGTGACGGCCGAATCGCTACGGCCACCCTCAAGGGAGACCAGATCACCGGCACCTTCAGCAAGCCCGAAGCCGGCAAGCCCGAGAGCTTCAAGACCACCTTCCGACGGGAAGTCAAGCCTTCCCCCGAAGAGGTGCTCCTGGAGCACAAGGTCGCCACCGAGATCAAGCAAGACAAAGGGATCGAGTGGTGGGGCGTGCTCCTCCAAGGTCTCCCCTTCATCCTGGTCTTCTTTTTCTTCATGCTGATCATGCGCCAGGCTTCCGGTTCGGGGAACCAGGCCTTCGCCTTTGGCCGCTCCAAGCACAAGCTGGTCTCGGACAACCGGGTCAAGGCCACCTTCGAAGATGTCGCCGGAGTGGAAGAAGCCAAAGAAGAGCTGGCCGAGGTGGTTGACTACCTGAAGTTCCCCAAAAAATACCAGACCCTGGGCGCCCGCATTCCCAAAGGCGTGCTGCTGCTGGGCGCTCCGGGCACCGGCAAGACCCTTCTGGGGCGCGCCGTGGCTGGAGAGGCCGGGGTACCCTTCTTCTACATCAGCGGTTCTGACTTCGTCGAGATGTTCGTCGGAGTCGGGGCCTCGCGCGTACGGGACCTCTTCGAGCAGGCCAAGAAATCCGCCCCATGCATCGTCTTCGTCGACGAGATCGATGCCGTGGGACGCCAGCGTGGAGCCGGCCTGGGAGGCGGGCACGACGAGCGCGAACAGACCCTCAACCAGTTGTTGGTGGAAATGGACGGTTTCGACTCCTCTCCAGTCACCCCCGCGGTCATCGTCCTGGCTGCCACCAACCGACCTGATGTCCTGGATCCGGCTCTGCTGCGGCCGGGCCGCTTCGACCGCCAGGTGGTGGTCGACAAACCCGACATCGCCGGACGTCTGGCCATCTTGAAGGTGCACAGCAGGGGCAAGCCTCTGGGCGCAGACATCAACCTCCAGGATCTGGCCCAGCGCACCCCGGGCTTCTCGGGAGCAGACCTGGAGAACCTGCTCAACGAGGCGGCCCTTTTGGCCGCCCGGGTGGGCAAAGACCGAATCGAGATGGAAGACTGCACCGAGGCCATCGACCGGGTCTTGATGGGACCCGAACGCAAGAGCCGGGTGATCTCGGAGAAGGAGCGGGAGGTGACAGCCTATCATGAAGGCGGTCACGCCCTGGTGGCCCGGGCCATCCCCGAGGCCGATCCGGTCCGCAAGATCACCATCCTCCCCCGCGGAATGACCCTGGGAGTCACGTCCCTGGTCCCCGACGAGGATCGCTACAACATGACCCAGGCCGAGCTTCTGGCCAACATCGCCGTCTTCATGGGTGGGCGGGTGGCTGAAGAGATAATCTTCAACGAAATCTCCACCGGGGCATCCAACGACATCGAGAGGGCCACCGAATTGGCCCGGGACATGGTTTGCCGTTACGGCATGAGTCCCGTCGTGGGTCCGCTGCACTTCGGGCGCAAGCAGAGCAAGGTCTTCCTGGGCCGGGACATCGTGGAAAACCGCAACTTCTCGGAGGAGACCTCGCGCACCATCGACGCCGAGGTCCACCGCCTGGTCTCCGAATCCTACGAGAGGGCTCGCACCATCCTGACCGAAAATCGCGAGCAGCTCGATCTCCTGGCACGAGTCCTGATGGAGAAGGAGGTCATCGAGGCCTCCGAACTGGAGGACATGCTCGGTCCCGCCGCGCGCGACACCGATAACGAGCATTCTGCGCCCCCTATAATCACCGTCAAACACCCCGACCTGGAGAGCGACTGGCTCCAATCTCCCAGCGACCTGAGCTGAGCTGCCGATGGCCGGCTCTCGCTGACCGATTTGCCCCGCTGTCGATTGCAGGCTGGACTGATCTTGTCCGACGAGCGCTGGCTACAGGTTTCGATGATCTCCCCCGGCAGGGTGGCGACAATCGACTCGGCCCTATCCAAGGTTGCCGAGTTTTTTTTCGCGTCGAGCAGGCTCTGTCGAGTTTATACCTCCTGCATTTAATCGCCTCTTTTCCGGGGATTGTGGCGTTGCCCCGGGGGACGGTCTACTGTCCTGGATCATAGATGCCGTACCAGGCTCATGCCAGAATCTTGGCGTGGTACCGGTCGGGTGGGGCCGGCTTCCCCAAGAGCCCTGCGGAGTCGTGTGCATGAGCAGCCAATTGCTCTCCCCATACCGGTCCCTGGTCCATGAGGTGCATCGGCGTCTGCAAAGGCTGTACTGCTGCGCGTTGTGGATGTTGGAGCGCGGTCATGCGGGGGCGGCACGAGACATGCTGGCCGCGTTGCGGCTGGAGTTCCAGTTCCATCATGCCGTAGAGGAACGCCGACTTCACCCCGTCCTGGTGCGGATGCATCCTTCCAAAGAACTCCTGGTGACTCGACTGACGGCCGACCATCGCTACCTGGAAGAAGAGCTCGAGCGTCTGGTGAACCTGCTGGACCTGGAGACCGAGGTTCCTCTCGTCTTGAAGCGAGCCGAGCGCCTGCATCAATTCCTGGTGGATCACCTGGGACTCGAACAGCAGCAGGCCTTCCTCCCCCTGGAGACCCTGGTGGCTCTCAATGCAGATGCCATCGCCCCTGGGACCTGAACGTCCAAGTCCTGACTCTACCCCCTGTGCCGGCCTCTTGTACTTGTGCTGGCCGGGCCCAGTCAGTTCAGATGAGCGGCCAGGCAAGCCCCGATTTCCTGCGTCTGCACGTTATTCGCCGCACGTGATTTTCGATGCCTGCCGGAAGACCCGACACCTGCGCCGACTCCAGACAGGTTCCGGCCGCTCACCCGCGACGAAGTCTCTGATCGACTGAAAACATGACGACTTCAATCGCCGGGAGGAAGAGTTCTATCGATCGAGGGGGCCTGAATCCGCCGCCTGGCGTGAGAACCGAGGCCATCGAGGCGGCTCTGGATGCCAGGAAGGCGTGCATCGAGGAGCGGAGCGTAGTTGGAAACTACGTGAGCACCGCAGAGGTGCGCCTGACGACGCAGACGGGCCCCTCCCACCCACACCCTGGTGTGGGTGGGGTCTC
>JAAZKF010000034.1 GCA_012799975.1 Burkholderiales bacterium | reverse complement strand
GGCGAGATATCCACCACCTTGTAATCCACCAACCGGCCTGGAGCCTGGGGCCCGTCCTGGCGCCAGACCCGCAGGTTGAAGGACATGCTCTGGGTGCTCATGGCATTCTCCTGCTACTTGTAGCTGCGCTGCCCGGGCTGCACATGCTCGAAAGTCAGGTGCTCCTTGTGCAGCCTGGGGCGTTGAAGATCCCCGGTATACTCCCAGGCGGCCACGTACGAAAAGCGTTCGTCGTCGCGCAGGGCCTCACCCTCGGGGGTCTGGAATTCCTCGCGGAAGTGGCCTCCGCAGGATTCCTCGCGGTGCAGGGCGTCCATGGTCAGCAGTTCGGCGAACTCCAGATAGTCTGCCACCCGGATCGCCATCTCCAGGCTCCGGTTGAGTTCCTGCTGACCACCCGGGATGCCCAGCTCCTGCCAGAAGGTCTTGCGCAGATCGCGGATCTCCTCCAGGGCTGTTGTCAATCCCGCGGCCTCCCGGCTCATCCCGACCCGCCCCCAGCAGATATGGCCCAGGCGCCGCCACAGGTCGCGAACCGGCTCCTTGCCTCCCACCTCCAGCAGGCGCTGGATGCCCAGACGGACCTCCGTCACGGCTTGCCCGAAGGCCTCGTGGTCGGTGGAGATCGCCTGGGGACGCCATTCGGCCAGGTAGGCCCCCAGGGTGTAAGGGATCACGAAGTAGCCATCGGCCAATCCCTGCATCAAGGCACTGGCACCCAGGCGGTTGGCGCCGTGGTCCGAGAAATTGGCCTCACCCAGGGCGAAGAGGCCCGGGATGGTGGTCATGAGGTTGTAGTCCACCCACAGCCCGCCCATCGTGTAGTGGGGGGCCGGATAGATCCGCATGGGAACCCGATAGGGGTCCTCGGCGGTGATCTCCTCGTACATGTGGAAGAGATTCCCGTAGCGCTCGGTGATGACCGGGCGCCCCAGGCGCTCGAGGGCCGCCTGGAAGTCCAGGTAGACGGCCCGACCGGTATTGCCTACCCCCTTGCCCTCATCGCATACCCGCCTGGCGGCGCGCGAGGCGATGTCACGAGGGACCAGGTTCCCGAAGGCCGGGTAGATCCGCTCGAGATAGTAGTCCCTCTCCTGCTCGGGAATCTCCGCCGGCGAGCGACGGTCCCCAGGGCTTGCGGGAACCCAGACGCGCCCGTCGTTGCGCAGGCTCTCGCTCATCAAGGTCAGCTTGGACTGGGTCTCGGCTTCCTGGGGGATGCAGGTCGGGTGGATCTGGGTGAAGCAGGGATTGGCGAAGAAGGCGCCCCGCTTGTGGCACCTCCAGGCCGCCGAATTGTTGCAGTTGACGGCGTTGGTGGACAGGTAGAAGACCGTCGAGTAGCCCCCGGTGGCCAGCAGAACCGCGTCGCCTGCGTAGGTCTCCAGCTCTCCGGAGACCAGATTCCGGACCACGATGCCTCGGGCCCGCCCGTCGACCACCACCAGATCCAGCATCTCGCGCCGGGCCAGCATGGTAACCGTACCGGCCGCCACCTGACGCATCAACGAGCCGTAGGCGCCCAACAACAACTGCTGGCCGGTCTGCCCCCGGGCGTAGAAGGTCCGGGAGACCTGGGCACCTCCAAAAGAACGGTTGGCCAACGTCCCGCCGTACTCGCGGGCGAAGGGGACCCCCTGGGCCACGCACTGGTCGATGATGGCTCCGGAGAGTTCAGCCAGGCGATAGACGTTGGCCTCCCGAGCCCGGAAGTCGCCGCCCTTGACCGTGTCGTAGAAGAGTCGAAAATCGGAGTCCCCGTCATTCTGGTAGTTCTTGGAGGCGTTGATGCCGCCCTGGGCAGCTACCGAGTGGGCCCGACGAGGGCTGTCCTGGATGCAGAAGTTCAACACCCGATAACCCAGCTCGCCCAGGGAAGCCGCCGCAGCCCCCCCGGCCAGGCCCGTTCCCACCACCAGGATGGTGTGCTTGCGCTTGTTGGCCGGGGAGACCAGGGGCACGTGGCTACGATGGTCGGTCCATTTGCGTTCCAGGGGACCGGGGGGGATGCGGGCGTCCAGGATTCGAGCCGACTCCTCCGGCGGAGCGTTCAGGTAGGTCTGGTTCACCGGGCACCTCCGAGAGTGGACGGAACGGACTGGAACGGACCGGTCGGGTCCACCATGGAAAAGACGTAGATGGGCAGGACGAGGAATCCCAGGGCCAACAGGACGGCCAGCAGGGCGCCCAGGATGAACAAACCGCGCCGCAACGGAGTGGTGATGGTCCCCAGCGTCTGGAAGGCGCTCCAGATCCCGTGACGCAGGTGGTACCCGAGCAGGACCATCACGAAGAGGTAGATGCCCATCCACAGCGGGGTATGGAAGGCCTCGACCACGGTCCGGTAGACGTCCCGGACGGGATGGGCGCTGTCGGCCGACTCGGCGGTCACATGCCACTCGAAGCCCACGCCGAAACGGAACTGGGCCACATGCAGGACCAGGAAGGCCAGCAGGATCAGCCCCGTCACCACCATGGTCCGACTGGAAAGGGTCTGGTGGCTGCGCCCGCCAGCGGGACGGCTGACTACATAGGCCTGGTTCCGACCGCGCCGGTTCTGCAGGGTCACGCTCAGGGCCGTGCAGGCATGCCCCCCGAACAAGACCAGCAAGGCCAGCTCGCCGAAGGGACGAAGCCCGCCGTGCAGGGCCGTCTCCAGGAAGTAGGCGTAGTCGTTCATCGCCTGGTTGCCCATGAACAAGGTGAGGTTGCCCACCAGGTGCACGATCACGAAAGCGACCAGGCAGAGTCCCGTCAAAGCGGTCCAGAACTTCCTGCCGACGGTGCTCCAATACAAGGACACGAAGGTATTCATGGTCGGCCGCGCCCGGGCTCCTTTCCAACAGACAAGACCCGGCCCCAGAAGGGCACGGTCCAGGCGCCTTCCCTCCAGATCCAGGGGTTCCTCCTGTCTGCACAGGGGCAATCCGATCAAACGGGAATGAACCCGGGTGATGAGCCCATGAGACTCCTCCGACCCCTCCTGGTCCTGGTCCTGCTGCTTCTGGGGCTGGCCTTGCTCTGGCCTGGCCCACGCTCCGCAGAGCCATCCCAGCAGCTTCCGGTCCAGATGCGCCTGCAGGCCGATCTGGCCCTGCGGCTGATCCGCCTGGTCGACATAGGAGGGGCCGAACTGCCCCCACACCTGCGCGCAAACCTCGAGACCCTGGCCCTGGGCCTGCTGGATCAGGGCCTGGCCCACCGCCCGGATGATCCCGATCTCCTGCTCCGGCGCGCCCTGCTGACAGCCCGTGCCGGGAACCTCCCCGCAGCCTGCCGTCTTCTCTCCAGGATCCAATGGCCACATCCGGGGGTCTCCGCGATCCAGAAAGCCTGGGAGGGAGGAGGACTGGACCCGAGTGGGGAGCTTTTGATCGGTAAGGCCATAGACGGCTACGGTCACTACCTGGCCCGGGAACTGACCGGCTACCGCACATGGCAACACGAACCGGCTGTGCGCGCAGGGGTGGAGGCTTGCGCCAGGATGGATGCTGTCCTGCTGGGTCTTCTGGCCGGCCTGACCCTGATCAGCTTGGTCCTGGGCGTGCTGGCCTGGATGGCAGTACCCTGGCTGGCCCGCCGGCGCGACCTTTCCAGCGGGAGAATCCCTCCCACCCGCTGGCTCCCCTTGGGGGCGCTGGCCTTCCTGCTGGGCTTCCAGGTGCTGGTGGCCCTGGTCGGCAGGCAGCTATTTTTGTTCCTGGGCAGCTTGGGTCTCTCGCAGATCGGCGCCGGTGTGATGACGCAGGTCCTGGTCTACCTCATGGCCCTGGCTATCCTGGTACGGCTGATCCACCTCATGGCCAGGTCGGATGGGGAGTGCGGGGCAGGAGCACTACTGGGGCTCTCCCGCCCCCGCTTTGCAGACCTCCTGGCCGGTCTGGTCGGCTTCTGGATGGCCCTCCCTGCCGTACTGGCGGCCTCCTGGGCCACCTCCGTCCTCCTGGGCCACTCGCCCTTCTCGTCCAACCCGGCCCTGGAGATGATTCTGTACGCCACTCCGGAAGAGTTGGCCGTCATGGGAATCCTGACCGTCCTGGCCGCCCCCTTCTTCGAAGAGGTCCTGTTCCGGGGGGTGCTCTTCGCCGGACTGCGAGACAGCCTGGGCCCCTGGACGGCCGGCCTGGCAAGCTCGATGCTTTTCGCCCTGCTGCACAGCGATCCCCAGGCCCTGCTGGTCCTGACCGCCCTGGGAGGTATCTTTGCCGCCCTCTACCACAAGACCGGCAGCCTGTGGCCCGCGATCCTGGCCCACAGCCTGTGGAACGGCGCGACTGTCGCTGCGATGGTGGTGCTGAGGATCAACCGCTGAGCGAGCGGCGAGGCGACCGAAGGGGTTCCGACCGGGTTCCTGGACGCCAAATCACCCACCCTTGTCCCAGACAGCTTGAAAGTGTTCCAGGGAACCGTAGCGGGGGCGTGGAACCTCCAGCAGGCCATGTATGCTGCCCATTCCGACGCTATCGTCGGTCGTTGTGCGGCCGGAGGTCTCAGCCGCTGGTAATGGCTGTGGTGGCTGGTCCCGATGGCGACTGCCTGGATTTGGTTCTGCTCGTTGTCGGTGGCCGCCCTGGAGCGGGTGCAGACCCTTCAGGTCGTGGAAGGCTACGCGCTGGCGGTCTTCGATCAGTTGGCCTGGAACTACTCGCAGACCGGCCACTTCAGGCAGACCATCCACTTCGGATATGCCGACAGTTGGATGTGGTCCGGCCATCGCTCGCCCTGGTTCTTTGTGACTTCCTGGCTGTACGGCTTTGCCCCCGGACCGCTCACCCTGTGCCGCATCCAGATCGGGGCCGTGGCTCTAGGCGCACTGCCAGCCTTTGGACTTGGTTGGCGAGCCTTCGGCACGCCCCTGGGTGGAGTGGCGGCCACGGCCCTGTATCTGGGCCACCCCCTCCTGGCGGTGGTGGCCCTGAACGACTACCAGGACGTGGTCTTGGGAATCCCCTTCGCAGTGGCTGCAGTCCACCAGGCCTGGAGGGGCAGCGCCGGAGGATATGTCCTGGCCCTGCTGGGGATGGCCGCAGCTCGCGAAGAGTGGGTGGTCGTCGGGGTCTTCCTGGGTCTGATGGCCCCGGGGGAATGGCGCCAGAGAATTCCGTGGGTAGTCCGCAGGCTGATTCTGGCCCTGGTCTACGCCGGGGCCCTGTGGTTGGCGGGCCGTGACTACGTCGGGCACGACAATCCCATGTTTTCCCACGCCGCAGGCGCTCACGGGGGGCTGCAGATCACCCGTTCGTGGCGGGATGTCACCGATTTCTACCTGTTATTCCTCCTGCCCATGCACCTGGTGGCGGTCCTGGCGCCCCTGGCCCTGGTCCCGGCCGCAGGCGCCCTGGCAGTGCACCTGACCGCGCCGCTCAACGCGGGAGTGGACTGCCAGTGGGACCAGCACATCCATCATATGGCTCCGGTGGCTGTGTCGGTGGTGCTGGCCGCCATCCTGGCCTTGGGCTTCTACTACCGCCAAAGGGCCCGCTCCCACCGTTTCTGGGCCATCATGGCGCTGGGATCCCGCTGTTGATCACCTGGGTCGATGCCGATTGGGCCCGACGCCTGAACATTGGACTGCACTTCCTGCCGACCCCCCGGCAGATGTGGTCCCGGCTCCGGAATGGGCCCTGGTCGACAGGGTCCCCCCGGACGCCCCCATTGCCACGGACACCCGGGCCTCCCTGCTTGCTCCAGTCGGCGCACCAGTTACACCTACGACGACAGTTTCCGCGACAAGGCCACCGGCCGGGGCCTGCGAGCCGTAGAGTACCTGCTTGTGCGCAAGACCCACACCGACTGGGTGATACAGGCCCGCCTCCAGGCCGGCGCAGAGTTATTGGGAGAAACCGACAAGAACCAACCGTGCTCGGCGCATTCGACCTCTACTTCCCACGGCTAGTCGTAGATCCCCCAGGGCACCACCAGGACCCGGACCTCCGGGTGCCCCGGGGGGGTGCATCAGGCGGCTTCGGGAGTTACTGAGCTCCTTGGGGGTCCCAACCACCCAGGTCCAGGGTACTTGGAGGCGGTAGTTGTAATTCGGATGCTGCAGGAATTCCCAGGCGTTGGATCCGGTGGATCAGGGGGAGGCCTGGCCCGAGACCTTCAGGCCCCACAGGCTCGGTTGCGGGCTGCCTGGCTTATCTCCAATCTGGGGGAGGGAGGTCAGCGGTGGTGCAGGAGACCTGGAGAGGGCCAGGGGAGACGAGGTTGACGAGGTCGAGGAAAAAGAAGTGAGTGCCGTCAGGTGCGACCCATAAACTGCGGCCAACAGCAGCCCCCCCAAAAATGGCAGATTGGAAAAGGCGACTCCGGAAATATGGAAGCATCTCTCGGGTCTTCTCCTCGTAGATCCCGAAGGGCTACTTGCTACCCAGAAGTTCCAGGGCTTCCTGGTACTTGCCTGCAGCATCGGTCAGACGGCCGACCTCAACCAACTTCCCGGCCTCGGTGGCCAGCTCCCCGGCCTGCTGGGCCTTAGCGCCAGGAGCCTCCTTCTGGCGTCGGGCGATCTCTGTCGAGAAAGACTCCTGCAACATCTTGGAGGCGATCTCCAGGGTCTTCTTCTGGTGTTCGGTCTCAGTCTTACTGTCGTTTGCGCGGTTGGCAGCGATGGCTGCAGCGTCGCCAGCCTCAATGGCGCTACAGTCCACGCCCAGGTCGAGCAAGGCCTCCTTGGCGGCAAGGTATTCAGTGACCATATCGAACATGGCATCGTGACCAGGGCCGGGGCCGTGACCGTGACCGTGACCAGGACCAGGGCCGGGGCCGGGGCCGTGACCAGGGCCGTGAGCCGGCGCTGCAGGGAAGGGTGTCTGAGCGGAGGGAGGTGGGGTCTCTGGGCGGCTGCGTAGGAAGAGCCATAGCCCCACATTGAGCACTATGACCAGGACCAGGGCCACGGTCAACCAGTCTATCCCCGCGGGCTTGGAGGGCTGGTCTCCGGCCTGGGACTGTTCCGCGAGCTTGGAGGGCTGGTCTCCGGCCTGGGGCTGTTCCGCGGGCTTGGAGGGCTGGTCTCCGGCCTGGGGCTGTTCCGCGGACTTAGAGGGCTGGTCTCCGGCCTGGGGCTGTTCCGCGAGCTTGGAGGGCTGGTCTCCAGCCGAACTCCTTGCATCGCTTGAGGCTTTGCTCTTGGCCATGACTGGAACACCTCTGCATTTCTGGTCTGGTCTCGCAGCCGGACCCGGTACTCCTGAACTGTTCGCCCGAGCCGGCCAGCGTCCTCCAAATCGTGGCGGAGGACTCCTTTGCAGAGCGTGGAAGGCCTGCCTCCCAGAGATCCGGGCGCTTCCACGGTAGCGCATTGTGGGTCGTGACTATCGCGGAGGTAGGCTCATGTCGCTGGTTCAGGAGGCGCCACCCGGGGAACCGAGGCAATCCTGGCCCACAGTCATCCTGGTCTACCTTGTCTACCTGGCTCTGTCGCTTTGGGCCTACTGGCCCACCCTGAGCAGCTTGAACAGCGCCCTGATCGGGACCGCACGCGGGGACGCCATGGGGAATGCCTGGGGATACTGGTGGACCCGCTCCATGCTGCTGGACCACCTCAGATGGCCGGCCTGGACGGACATGCTGAACTATCCCTACGGCCAACTGATCCTCACCATCGACTCCCTGAACTGTCTGCTCAGCCTTCCCTTACAGATCCTCCTGGGGTTCCCCGGAGGTTACAACGCCTTCCTGATCTGTGCCACGGCCTTCAGCGGCCTGGGCTGCTACCTTCTGACCCGCCACCTGGTCGGCTCGGAGCCGGCCGCCCTGGTGGCCGGCTCGGCCTACGGTCTGGCTCCTTTGGCACTGAGCGCGGCTCCGGCCGGCACTTCGGAGTTGCTGAATGTCGGCTGGATCCCCATCTTCTACCTGTTCCTGTACCGTTCCCTGACGACCGGAACCCGGCGAGATGGTATCCTGGCCGGCATCTTTCTGGCCTGCACCACGATGGCCAACTGGTATTTCGGGTACATGGCCTGTCTATTCGCAATTCCGATCATTCTTGTCGGCCTGCCGACAAGGGACCCGGGGGCGTTCTGGGCTCGGGTCCGAAGCCTGGAGTGGATGCTGCTGGTCTTCGGGCTCTTCGTTCTGGGGATGATGCTGATCTATGGGGACGTGACAAGCCACGTGTTGAATGCCATGGAGACGGGCGAAAGGCTCCGACAGTTACTGATCAACAACTCGGTCAACCTGTGCGACCTGTGGCAGCCGTCCCCTCAGTGCTGGCACCGTTCGTCGCTGCACCACCTCCCGTGGCTGACCCTGGCCCTGGTAGGACTGGGAATCCTGGTCGCCCCGCGGCGAGCCGCCTTTCCCCTGGCCCTGGGCCTGGTGGCTGTACTGCTGTCGATGAGCTACCAGAAACCGAGCGCATCCTGGATGACGGATTCCCTGCGACCGATGCTGGGTCTTGTTTCCCGTGCCTCCACGGCGCTCTACGACCTGTTCCTGGGCCTGCCTTTCTCCGGAATGATCAGATTTCCGATGCGCTGGATGGTCCTGGCGAACCTGGCGGCCGCCGTGTTGGTGGCCCTGGGCCTGGCCCGGATCCTGGCCTTCCTCCCGCGGATTCCCGCCTTGGCTGCCGGCTTGATCCTGGCCGTGGCCGTCGTGGGTGGAGCCTTGGAGAGTTCCAGGTACCACGATATTCTCGAAAGAATCCCGATGCCCCGGTCAGCATACCTGGACCTCCTGAGCGAGGATGAAGAGCCTGGAGCGGTGCACCACCTACCCGAAAGGTGGTCCGTCGACACGCAGTTGCTGGAACAGACCATACATGGGCGTCCGCTGGTGACCGACCTGGACCTGGTGACCTCCAAGACCTATCGTGGCCCGGACGGGAATCCGGCCAGTAACCTTTTCCCGGCCCTGGCGAAGATGGGGCAGGCGGCGTACAATCCGGTCTTGCGGAAGTGGCCGCCCAGGCACGACAAGATCCCGGAAGACATGTACACCCAGACCCTGAACTCTCTCCGGAACCGGAAGGTGCGCTTCTTGGTGGTCCATCGCGACCTGCTACAACCGGAGGATCGGGTTCTTTTTGATCGCCACCTGGCCACCCACCTGGAACTGATCGCTCGAGATGGAGAAACAGACCTGTACCGCGTCGGGAACCCAGGTGCTGGGACGGGAACCGGCGCTGCCGCGGGACGGTGAAGCACGGAATCAGGAGGAACCTGCAGACTTTGCTGGCATTACCCCGGAGGAGTGTCTGCCCGTGGGAGAAGACCAAACACCCAGATAAGAAGGCGTTGAATCCCTGAGGTCTTGAAATACCACAGATTCCTGACTCTACCGGAGGCAGCGCTTCTGCTCCTGTCGACGGCCTGCAGTAGCCCGGTCGAACGGGGTCGTGACTGTCGCGGAGGTAGGCTCATGTCGCTGGTTCAGGAGGCGCCTCCTGGGAAGCCGAGGCAATCCTGGCTCACAGTCTCACAGTCATCCCTGTCGGTGCAGAATCCCTCCAGGCGAGGGCGTATCAGGGCCGGGATCCCTTTGCAATGATCCGTCCGGATGAGCACATGGGATGCCAGGGTTCCCCAGAGTCTCGTCATCCTGTCAGGCGAGTCCTGGGTCAGGTCCTGCGGCTCGATTCAGGATTCCTGCAGTCCGGGCAGCTTCAGGGGGGAGAGGAGGGAGAAGATGCCGGGGTTCCCGAGGTCCGGTCCGCGGCCAGGAGGGTCGCCCGGGCCAGGCGGCCTTCCAATGCCAGGGAGGCCAACACCGTCAAGGCCAAGGCCGTCAAGGTCAGGGCGGGATTGTCCAGCGCCCAGAAGGGCCGATGGCGCATCAAAGCGATCCATCCCAAGGTTGCCGTAGCTCCGAAGATGAAGACCCCGACCCGCAGACCGACCAGGCGGGGAAACCAGCGCATGGCCAGGGCATGGATGCCCACGGCGAAGGGCACGGCGACGACAAGATCGATCAGGTAGTGGCAGCCCACGTTGAAGGTGCTCAGGAAGGTCAAAAAGACCAGCATCGAGCCCAGGGCTCGGATTGTCGGGGCGTATCCACGAAGGGCCCAGTGGGCCGTCAGGATCCAGGCCAGGTGCATGGAAGGCATGCAGTTGCGGGGGAACTCCAAAGGGGCCGGTATGACCCTGGGCGGATCCGGGACCGCGGGCCAGGGACCGCTGGGAAAAGCCTGGCCGCAGAGAACCTTCACACCGACCGCCGGGAAGTAGTCGTACAGTGACCCACCCAGGACCCCCACCAGCAGGAAGGCCAGGACGGGGTTGCTGATGGCCCGGTCGGGTTGCAGCACGGTCTGGATGTGGGCCAGGGCCATGAAGACGGGAAGGTGGAAGTAGACGGCGCTGACCAGGCCCCGGAAAGGGCGGAAGGCCTCGATGGGCCCCGCGATGAGGAAACTGGGCTGGACCCCGGTCAGCCCGTCGAAGGCATAGGCGAAGTGGTCGTAGACCATGGGGTTCAGGGTCGCTGTCACCGAGTGGAAGAAGACACTGAAGATGTACAGGCCCGGCAAGGCCACCGCCAGGGCCAGGACCTCGACGGCCCGGGCACGGTCGGGACCCGGGGTCAGGGCCCGCAACAGAGTGGCGGGCAGGCTGGCCAGCCCCAATCCCATGCCCAGGGCGAGCAGACAACCGGTGGGGTAGAGGTAGGAGATCCGGTGGGAACTGAGCCAGGCGTCCAAGGCGACCCCGACGACGACCACCAGGGCCATCTCCACCTTCCGGCGGGGCAGCAGGAAAAGGTAGAACAAGAAAGATCCCAGGCAGGCCGAGGCCAGCAGGACCTGGGTCAGGGCCAGCATGGGAAGGAAGCGGTGAGGCGGGTGTCCCAGCCCGAAGAGGGAAGGGATCAGCTCGGCAGCGACCAGGCTGGCCGCCACCAGGAGCAGGACAAGTCGCGAGGGGCTCAGAAAGTTGGCTCTGGCGGGCATTGTGCTGACCTCTTCAGGGTGGGGTGGCCTTCGGCGGGGTACAGTCGGCTCCTTTGCCCAGGCTGTCGGCCCCCCCGAAGGCCAGACTCCCCCTCGCCGGGCGCCTGCGTTCAAACCCGGTCGTCCGATCAGGCCGGAGCCGCCGCACACCGCGCAGCCGCAGCCGCCCTACAGATCGTACAGCGACCGACGTCCCACGACCATCAGCATGTTGAAGATCTGGCGCTCGGTCTCCTCGGGCATCCCGAAGGCCTGGGCGATTTCGACGGCCAGACGGCGAAAAACGTCGTGGGAGGACTCTTCGCTGGGTGCGGGTTCCTCTGGTTCCGGCTCCTCTTCCGCCTCGGCGGGCGAGGGGAGCTCTTCGACCA
This sequence comes from Burkholderiales bacterium, assembly GCA_012799975.1. GTDB lineage: Bacteria > Vulcanimicrobiota > Xenobia > Xenobiales > Xenobiaceae > Xenobium. Next base: position 3,804 of record JAAZKF010000034.1, on the reverse strand, counting down.
CGGCGGGCTCTTCTTCTCCCGAACCGAGGCGTTGTGCGGGAACGGCAGGCTTGCGGCCCTGAAAGACGGCCATCAGGGCCTGCAGGTCCTCCAGGTCCTGGTCCTCGGGACCGACCTGCTCACGCGAGAAGGCCAGCTCGTGCAGCAGGGGACCGAAGCGAATTCGATGCAGTTGGAGGACCTCAGCGGTGCGCAGGTCGGCTGGTCGGGTCAGGGAGAAGACGGGAAGGTGACTCTCGAACTCCTCCATGGCCATCCCACCCACCTTGGCCAGCCTCAGGATCCGGATCTTCTGGGGCTCGACAGTGGCCAGAAGCTCGGAAAGGTCCAGGAAGAGTCGGGACTCCTCCAGGACCTCCGAGACAAAGGAACTGCCCCGGCGGCGAAAGACGCCGGCCGGCTCGCCGGGAGGCAGATGATAGACCGTCCGCGGCTGGTCCGGCCCGGTCAGGTAGGGTGAGGCTCCCAGCTCGGACTTGAGCTCGGCCGCGTGATCCTCGACGAAGAACTGGTAGTCCAGGAAGACTTCGGCCGGGTTTTCGACGGCTACCACTTCAGAGAGTCGCCGCCCCAGCGAAAGGGCCATCACCTTCCATGAATCCAGCCAGGCACCTCGGAGCTTCTCGAGCTCCTGGCTGGAGATGATCGTGAAGTAGCGTCTTTTGAAGAACGAGCCGTCCTGCTGACAGGTAGAATTCAAACCCGCCAGGATCTCGACCAGGGGATTGAGGCGATCGTCTCGCAGGTTGCCTTCCGAATCGGCCAGGGGGAAGCTGAGGGCCCTCTTGGGATCCGACGACTTCAGGCTCTTGAACCAGTTGCGGATCTCGACCTCGACCCGTCGCAACTCTTCGGGATCCAGTCCGGGAATCTCACTTAGCGGCTCTTCTTCGAGCGACTCGGCCACCTCGTTGACCGCCAATTGGACCAGGTCCACCATCTCCGGCAGCGGTACCTTGTCCATCAGGCACAAGCGCAGCAAGCCTTCGGCAGCCGCCCGTCCCACAGCGGGCTCGGGGTCGGCCAGGGCACGCGAGAGCTCGTAGTCTATCACCAGCCGCAAGCTGGCTTCGGGGACCTCCTCGGCGGTGGCCAGGAGCCGCAGAGCCATGGCGCGGATGGAAGGGTCGGGAGACTCCAGCATCTCCATCAGGCGGTTGTGGATCACCGCGCGGAAACGGGCGGCGTCGTAATGCTTGAAATAGCCCTCCGAGCCCACCAGCTCCGAACGGCACATCTCATACATGATGCGGAGCCCTGCGAACTCCAGTTGCTCCTTTCCCGCGCCCCCCTCCAGCAACGGGCGGTAGAGGCGGAAGTCGAACCTCGGGGTATCCCGAAGGTTCTTGTTCAGGTCATCATGGGTTCGGGGATCGATCAGGGTGGCCAGGATGTCCCGGGCCGGGCTGGACCAGAGCGTTTTGCGCACCCGCTCCAGCAGATCCGGCCGAGCCAGCAGGGACTGGTAGTCGACGGGGCGGGTCAGCACCTGCCACAGGGCCTCGTGAATCCACTCCAGGTTGCGCATATCGGTCGAGAGCGTGTCGGTCCGCCCCAACAGAGCGTCCTGGCCGAGTTCCCGCATGATGCCAGGCAGGTCGGAGACGTCCGGAAAGCAGACAATCTGGTGACTCCACTCCAAACCCGAATTGGGGGTAGGCTCCAAGTCCTGGGTGGATTCAACCCGTGAGAAATGACGGAAGTGGCGGTTCTGGCGATTGTCCAGATAGACCGCCACCACCTGGTGGCGGCCCACCAGCTCGGCATCCTCCACCTTCTGCAGGCTGGCCAGGACCAGTCGGCTGAAGTGGAAGGCGCTGAAGCCTTCGACGAAGCTGAAGTTGGTACGGCGGCCTTCTAGAGCAGGGCTCCGCCAGTCCTCAGGCCGGAGCGAGCCCAGGCGCCTCCATACCAGCGAACGGTCCAGGTCGGATTGAAAGACCGCCACCAGATCGTGCCCGGAATCCGCCAGGACGGCCAGGTCGGGCTCGCTGAGCTGGTCCAGGATCGGAAACGACCCCAGGACCATCCTGGTGAACTCCAACTCGCCCCCCTGGAGGGCCAGGGTTGCTTCTTCAGGAGAGCGGATCCAATGCCAGTGGTGACCTGCCCGGCCCGGCAGCCGGAACCCGCCCAGCAATCCGGCCTGGGCCTGGGCGACCAAGGCCGGGAGGCTGCGCGTCACCGGCTCTTGTTCGGATTCTTCCAGGACCAGGCCCCGGAGCTGAACCTCGAAGGCGCCGGCCACCGCCACCATGGCGTACATGGAGGTATCGACCGTCTCCGAACTGCGGCTGAGGTTCTCTAAATCGGCTTCGCTCAGGAAGCCCACCTCGGCGTCGACGAAGAGACACAAGGCCACCAGCGTATTGGCCTGATAACGACGTCCGGCTGCCGAAAGCAGGGCCAACAGGGCCAGTTGCTCGTCGTTCAGGCCGATGCGCCCCTCGGGGAGACGCTGCTTGAGCCCTTCGGCGAAGGCAGCAGCCCTCCGGCTATTGCTCTCCCGGGCGATCTGCTCGAGGATCTCCAGGGGAGTCCGGCGATCCCGCTGTTGGCCGAGCTTCTCGCGAATCTCGAGGAGGGAGGGATGGCTCGAGCGGGCCCGTACTGCATCCAGGGACTCCTCGAAGAAGGGGAACTCCGCCGCCCAGATGTCCGGGTCAAGCTTCAGACCGAAGTGCTCGGAAACCAGCAGGACGGCATCGGCTGTCAGGGGGAGCTGCTCGGTCAACTCGGACCCTTCCAGCTGCCTCGCAGTCAAGTAGCCGGCCTCCATGTCGGCAAAGAGGGCGAAGGCCATCAGGGCCTGCGAGGAGACGATCCGCTCCGAAGCCTCCAGGAGCCGGTGCAGCGCCTCCACGCCCGGATGCAGCAGCTCCTGGTGGGGACGTGTGCGCAGCTTGAGGATCTGAATGGCTTCGGCGGCCTGCGGGGAAGCCTGGCCCCTCAGGCTCTTGAGGATGTCCAGGGCTGTACGGCGCTTCTGGGTGATGGCCCGGAGGAAGGCCGTCATCTGCGCCACGGGTGGGACCGAGAGGAAGATCGGCCTCTGGTCGACCACCTCCTCGAAGTCCAACACTTCGATGCGCTGGTGGAGTTCCACCACGTAGCGGAACTCGTTCTCGCCCTCGCAGAAGAGGAACTCCAGCAGGCGCGTATCGGGAGGAAGTTTCCCCTGCCCGGCCCGGGTCAGCTCCAGATCCTGCCCGGGTTCGACCCCCCGAGGGAGGTGCAAGGTGACCTTAATCTGGACCCTCTCTCCCCCCATGAGAGCCAGCGGCACTCCGACCACCACGCGCCGGCCTGCGGCAGCCTCGACCTGGGTGAACTTCGAGAGCGTCCCGGCCAGGGTCGCCGCCAGCGAAAAGAGCCGGCGGGGGTTCATGGTCGAGTAGAAATCCAGGAATCTGCCGTCGCGAATGACAACCCGAAGCCGAGCCTCCGGGGAAGAGACCTCCCCGGAGGCGCTGGGGGAAGCCTCCGTCACCGGGGCACCCTGGCGCTCCCGGAGCATACGGACGAGACTTCCTACCTCCATGTTCCAGTAGCTGGTGGACTTCTCGTCAGACAAGTCGGCTCACACCCTGACCGGGCCCGGACTCTAGGCTTGGGGAAGCTCCACGTCAGGGAAGTTGTCCATGATCCGCTGCTGGCGCATCCGAGTCAAAATGGCTTTGAACTCGGCGAAGGGCAAACTCCGCTGGTCCTGGATGCCGAAGCGCCTCCAGGTGACCGACGCGGTCTCCTGCTCCTTGCCCCCCACGACCAGGACATTGGGGGTCTTGGCCGTGGCAGCCTGGC
>JAAZKF010000297.1 GCA_012799975.1 Burkholderiales bacterium | reverse complement strand
GATCCGGGTCGACTCCGCGGTCCTGCACCTGGCCCCCGGGGACCTGGTAGTGTTCTATTCCGACGGCCTCACCGAGGCTCGCAGTGCCCTCAACCGTCACGAGGAGTTCGCTACCAGCAGGTTGCTGGCAAGCCTGGAACGCACCCGGGGGCAAGGGGTGATCGCGGCCGTGGCGGATCTGGAGCAGGCCCTGCGCGAGTTCGTCGGTGACCAGGAACCCCACGACGACGTGACGGTCCTGGGGATGGAACTTCTCGGATCTTAGCCTGGCCTGGAAGGGCGGGATCAACCCTCCGCAGCCAGGACCTCCCGGGCGCGGACCAGATACAGGAATTGCAGCAGGTTGCGCTCCGAGCTGGCTTTCATCCGCCCCTTCAGGTACAGGGACAGACCTACGGCCAGGCCTACCGGCCAGTGCAGGGGGGTCTTGCGCCAGGCCTTCATGCCGCGTTGGAAGTCGCGGTTCTGAAGGATTCCCTTGTGCAGACCCGCCAGAAAACCGGCGTTGATCTCCTCCTGAAGTCCCTCCAGTCCGCCGGCTATTTCCAGGCTCTCATGGGCCGCGCGCAGCGAAGCCTCGTGGGCGCTCGCCCCCCCTTGCGAGGGCCCACGGGGCATGAGCTTCTCACGCGCGTCCCAGAATGCGCGGCTGACCTTCTCCTTGAGTTGGGCCGATCGGGCTGCGTCCACGCCCAGGGCGGAAGCGATGCGATCATACAGACGCGACTCCTCCAACTCGAAGCTGGAGTCTGCCAGGGCCACCACCAGGACCAGGATCAAGGTGGGCTCGGTCAGTTCGGGGCGGGTCGCCAGGTACTTCAGGTCCGGGGCCAGGCGATCGAGTAACTCGGAGTGGTGGCGGGCCGGGCGGGCGCACCAGGCCTCCCACTCTGTTCGCATGGTCTCTCGGGCCTTCTCGGAGGGCAGCAAGCGGGCCGCCACCCGATCCAGGAGTTCCTTCTCGTCCGCCAGGGCTTCTGGGGGGCCCAGGGCAGCCATACTCGAGCCGACCCGCCAGATCGGCATCAACTGTCGGGCTGCTTCTTCCGAGAAGAACTCCCAGACCCTGGACTCCAGGGCTTGAGGGGACTCCTCCGGCAAGGGGTCGATCCTGGCGATGCGGGCCAGCCAGTTGGCCGTTGCAGTTTCCAGGTCTTCCGGTTCCAGGGTGGGAGAACCGGTCGCGGTTCCCACCCGGTCGAGAAGCTGATCGAGCAGTTCCTGGCGCGTGGGAGGGGAGTTCCCGATACGCAACCCCGCCAGCCGGGCTCCCAGGCCCAGCTCCTCTTCCGACATCGCTTGCAGACCTTTCCACATGGCGACCCGATTCGCGGGCATGAGGCCTGGAATCCTGCCCGGAGCGGCCTCAGCGGAAAAGTCGGCTCCACAACCCCAGGGCACGGACGGCGCGCTCGGCATCCGCCAGGACCGGGATGCGGTGCTGCTCGAGGAAGCGACGCAGGCCCTCGTACTGCGAGCCACCGTTTACCGAGGCTACCAGGGGTTTGTCGTGGCGCGCGACCAGGTCTACCAGGATAGAACCCATCCGCTCTTCCCCCTCGTAGGGAGGGAACATCCCTTTCATGCCGTTGCCATAGGGCATCACCGCGACCACGGCGGCATCGTAGCAGGAGGCGGAGAGGGCTGCATCCAGCACCGGGCCATGGGCTTTGTCGGGGGTAGCCGGACCGACGTCTGCCGGGTTGT
>JAAZKF010000296.1 GCA_012799975.1 Burkholderiales bacterium | reverse complement strand
GACCAGATGCAGGACTTCCAGGCACTCCAGGGCCGGAGCCAGGTTTCGGGCATTGCGTTCGGCCGCTACGGCCACCCCTCCGGGTTGGGGACGGAAGCGTTCGGCCACCAGAAGGACTCTCATCCTCTACCCTTCCACGCGCGCAGCATCCCTTCCCCTCCTGCGGGGGGGGTAGGCTCTCGGTCCCAGGGCGTCGAAGGATGCCTCCCAAGCCCGGATGGTCTGAACACTCAAGGTCTGGAGACACCATGCCCACCCCTACAACCGAAGTCGGCTTCGCCAACTGGGACCTGACCGCGTTCTTCACGAGCCTCACCGAGGACCGCTTCACGGCCTGGTTTCATGACGTCGAGCGCCGAGTGACCTCTTTGAAGGATCGGGCCCGGGTCCTGGGCCCCCTGGAACCTGCCCGGCTGCCCACCTGGAGGGAACTCCTGGTAGACCTGGAGGAGGCCTTGGCCCGCATGGGACACCTGGTAACCTATGTGTGTTGCCGTCGCGCCGAGGATACGGCCGATGAGGAGGCCGGACAGGCCGGTGCGCGTCTGGATCTGCTCCAGGCCGCCTTCCGGCAGGTCGAGGTGCCCCTGGAGGCTTCCCTGAAGGTCGCCTCCCAGGCCGATTTTGCAGCTCTTCTGGAGGAACCCGCGCTCCAGTCCGCCTCCTGGTTCCTCCAGCGGATGCGCCAGCGCGCCCGCTTCACCATGGAGGCCTCCCTGGAGTCTTTGGCGGCGGACCTGGAGGTGACCGGTTTCCAGTCCTGGGAGAGGCTGTACGAGACCCTGGCGGGCCAGTTGGAGTTCGAGATTCCGGGCCCCGAAGGCACGAGCCGACGCTTCCCGATGTCCTTGAAGATCAGCATGTTGGAGGACCCGGATCCCGAGGTGCGCCGAGCCGTCCTGGAAGGCTCCAATCGGGCCTGGAGCCAGGTTGGTGACGTGGCCGCTGCCTGTCTCAATTGCGTGGCGGGGCACCGGCTGACCTTGCAGGCCCGCCGGGGCATCCGACATTTCCTGGATGAGGCGGCCTTCGATTCGGTTTTGGAGCGGAGGACCCTGGATTCTCTGCTGGAAGCCATCCGGTCGCGCTGGGAGGTCCCTCGCCGGTATCTGCACTGCAAGGCCCGCCTGCTGGGTGGAGAGACTCTTGGATTTGAAGACCTGTCGGCCCCGCTTCCGCTCCCCGAGCCGGAGAGGGTCTCCTGGCAGGCCGGCTGCGCCCGGATCCTTCAGGCTTTTTCTGGGTTCGATCCCGAAATGGCGGATTTTGCGCAGATGGCCCTGGAACAGGGCTGGGTCGAGTCCGAACCGCGCCCCGGCAAGGCCCCGGGAGGCTTCTGTATAAGCTCGATCCCCCTGAGACAGTCGCGGATATTCATGACCTTCCAAGGGCAGATGGGCGACGTAAGTACGCTGGCTCACGAGCTCGGCCACGCTTGGCACGAGTGGGTGGTTCGGGACCTGCGCCCCTGGATGCGGGACTATCCGATGACCCTGGCCGAGACGGCCTCGACCTTCGCCGAGCAGGTCCTGGCCGATTCACTCTTGGAAGACCCCAGCGCCGACGAACGGAGCCAGCTGGTCCTTCTGGACCGGCGCCTGGAGCAGGCAGCGACCTACCTCCTGAACATCCCCATGCGCTTCCTTTTCGAAGTCCGCCTGTATGAGGAGCGTGCCCGGGGTGAGCTGACGGTAAGCCGCTTGAAGGAACTCATGACACAGGCCCAGAGCGAGGTCTATGGGGGGGTCCTGGACCCGGCCCGGTTGGACCCCTGGTTCTGGGCCTCCAAGGGGCATTTCTACTTCACCTCCACCAGCTTCTACAACTTCCCCTACGCCTTCGGCTATCTGTTCAGCCTGGGAGTCTACGCTCGGGCCCGCCGCGAAGGTCCGGCCTTCCTGCCGCGCTATAGGGACCTCTTGAGGCGGACGGGCGGCGATTCATGTGAGGGCGTGGCCCGGCAGGCCCTGGGGGTGGACCTGGGGGAACCGGACTTCTGGTTGGAGAGCCTGGATCTGGTCCAGCGAGACCTGGAGCGCTTCGAAAAACTGCTGCCCCGGGTCTTTGCTTCCCCGTGAGTCCCTCCGGAATTCCCCGACACCGCTCGCGCGCCACAGAGCCCCCTGAAGGGGAGATCTGCGCCCTGGTGGCCGAAGACGAACCCCTGACCCGGGCTGTGGTGGTAGAGAATCTGCGGCGTTGGGGTTACCGGGTCCTCATCGCCGAGGATGGGGGCCAGGCGTGTCAGGCCCTGTTGGCTCACCCCGAGATCCGATTGTTGATCACCGATTGGCGCATGCCCGGGTGTGGCGGCGGCGAGCTGTGTCGGATGGCGCGTGACCTGGAGCGTCCCCGCTACCTGCATATCCTGGCGCTTACCGTGAGGTCCTCCAGGGGTGAGGGTCTCCAGGCCATCCAGGCCGGGGCAGATGCCTTCCTGGTCAAGCCTGTCGACCCCTCGGAACTCGAAGCCCAGGTCCGGGTGGCCCGGCGCATCCTGGATCTGGACGAACTGAATGCCCAGAGGATTGCCGAGCTCGATGCCATCGACCGGCGCGTCCGCCTGGACATGGAGGCCGCCACCCGGGTGCAGCTCTCCTTCCTGCCCGAGGCGATCCTGCAGACCTCCGGGTTTCGTTGCGCCTCGATCTTTCAATCCTCACGCCACGTGGCCGGGGACATGTTCAACCAGATGGATCTGGGGCAGGGGAAACTGGCCGGTTATGTCCTGGATGTCAGCGGGCACGGAACCCAGGCGGCTTTGCTCTCGGTCAGCATCCAGATGCTTCTGGAGTCCCTGGGGAGGACTCGGGGTTGTTTCGGAGGCGCTGCACCCGAGCCGGGCGGGGAGGTCTCGTTGGATGATCCTGCGGCCGTCCTGCGGATGTTGAACCGGCGCTTCCCGGTCATGCGCCAGTCGGGTCAGTATTTCACCATGATCTATGGCGTCCTGGACCCTGCAGAGAGGGTCTTCCACTATGCTCGAGCTGGACATCCCTGGCCTGTGCTGGTCGATTCCCGGGGGGCTCGTCTGCTGAAAGGCTCGGCCGGTTCGGCGTTGGGAGTCTTCTCCGAGATCCGGGTCGACTCCGCGGTCCTGCACCTGGCCCCCGGGGACCTGGTAGTGTTCTACTCCGACGGCCTAACCGATGCTCGCAGTGCTCTCAACCGTCACGAGGAGTTCGCTACCAGCAGGTTGCTGGCCAGCCTGGAACGCACCCGGGGGCAAGGGGTGGTCGCGGCCGTGGCGGACCTGGAGCAGGCCCTGCGCGAGTTCGTCGGTGACCAGGAACCCCACGACGACGTGACGGTCCTAGGGATGGAAATTCTCGGATCTTAGCCTGGCCTGGAAGGGCGGGATCAACCCTCCGCGGCCAGGACCTCCCGGGCACGGACCAGATACAGGAATTGCAGCAGGTTGCGCTCCGAGCTGGCTTTCATCCGCCCCTTCAGGTACAGGGACAGACCTACGGCCAAGCCTACCGGCCAGTGCAGGGGGGTCTTGCGCCAGGCTTTCATGCCGCGCTGGAAGTCGCGGTTCTGGAGGATTCCCTTGTGCATACCCGCCAGAAATCCGGCGTTGATCTCCTCCTGAAGGCCCTCCAGTCCGCCGGCTGCCTCCAGGCTCTCATGGGCCGCGCGCAGCGAAGCCTCGTGGGCGCTCGCCCCCCCTTGCGAGGGCCCACGGGGCATGAGCTTCTCACGCGCATCCCAGAATGCGCGGCTGACCTTCTCCTTGAGTTGGGCCGATCGGGCTGCATCCACGCCCAGGGCGGAAGCGATGCGATCATACAGACGCGACTCCTCCAATTCGAAGCTGGAGTCCGCCAGGGCCACCACCAGGACCAGGATCAAGGTGGGCTCGGTCAGTTCGGGGCGGGCCGCCAGGTACTTCAGGTCCGGGGCCAGGCTATCGAGTAGTTCGGAGTGGTGGCGGGCCGGGCGGGCACACCAGGCTTCCCACTCTGTTCGCATGGTCTCCCGGGCCTTCTCGGAGGGCAGCAACCGGGCCGCCACCCGATCCAGGAGCTTCTTCTCGTCCGCCAGGGCTTCCGGGGGGCCCAGGGCAGCCATACTCGAGCCGACCCGCCAGATCGGCATCAACTGTCGGGCCGCCTCTTCCGAGAAAAATTCCCAGACCCTGGCCTCCAAGGCTTGAGGGGACTCCTCCGGCAAGGGGTCGATCCCGGCGACGCGGGCCAGCCAGTTGGCCGTTGCAGTTTCCAGGTCTTCTGGTTCCAGGGTGGGAGAACCGGTCGCGGTTCCCAGCCGGTCGAGAAGCTGATTGAGCAGCTCCTGGCGCGTGGCAGGGGAGCTTCCGGTAGGCAACCCCGCCAGCCGGGCTCCCAGGCCCAGCTCCTCTTCCGACATCGCTTGCAGACCTTTCCACATGGCGACCCGATTCGCGGGCAGGAGGTCTGGAATCCTGCCCGGAGCGGTCTCAGCGGAAAAGTCGGCTCCACAATCCCAGGGCGCGGACGGCGCGCTCGGCATCCGACAGGACCGGTATGCGGTGCTGCTCGAGGAAGCGACGCAGGCCCTCGTACTGCGATCCGCCGTTTACCGAGGCGACCAAGGGTTTGTCGTGGCGCGCGACCAGGTCTACCAGGATCGAACCCATCCGCTCTTCCCCTTCGTAGGGAGGGAACATCCCCTTCATGCCGTTGCCATAGGGCATCACCGCGACCACGGCGGCATCGTAGCAGGAGGCGGAGAGGGCTGCATCCAGCACCGGGCCATGGGCTTTGTCGGGGGTAGCCGGACCGACGTCTGCCGGGTTGT
>JAAZKF010000295.1 GCA_012799975.1 Burkholderiales bacterium | reverse complement strand
TGGCCGCCTCCAGGATATGGTCCCGAAGCTGAAGATCCTCCGGAGCCAGCTCCAGGGCCTGGCCATAGGCCCCCATGGCCTGCTCCCAATGGTTCTGGGCGGCCAACTTGTCCCCTTGCTGGATCAATGTGTCGATCTTCTTGCGGTCTGCCATATCTTCTCCGGTCTGCGCTCAGTTGGGGTAAAGGAGACTGGGCTCAGAGCCCCCGTCGGGGAGGCAGTCGGGGGGACTTCCCACTGGCTCCCCCCGCGATCTCCTCCTGGAGCAGCCTCACCCATTCGCCGACATCGCGATAGGCGACATCGACCGCCAGGATATCCTTGAGTTCGGTCAGGGACTCCTGGAAGCGACGGTTCTTGTAAAGAAGCATCGCCAGGTTGTAACGCAACTCAAGGTAGTCCTGCTCAGCGTGTCCCTTGGTCTCCAGGCCCCGGCGGAACTGACGGACAGCCAGGTCCAGACCGAAGCGGGGATTCCGGGCGAAAGCCAGCCCCAACATGTTGTAGGAACGCAACTCGTGGTCCCGGTCGGAACGGGTCTTCTGGAACTGCTCGACGGCGTCCTCGACCCGGTCGAGGAAGTAGCATACCTCTCCGTAGACGAACCGAGTGGTCCAGTCCGTCGGATCGGCCTCGATCCTCTCCTTGTATTCGCTGAGGATCCGATCCCGAGAGGCCTGCCCCGCCTCGGGTTGGACCTCGACCAGCCGGTTGAGGACCTCGGCAGCCTCGCGGGCCTTCCGCTGTTCCATCAGGAGCCGGGCGTAGCGGTCCATGGCCTCGGAGTGGCCCGGATTCAATTCGAAGACCTTCCGGAACTCGTTCAACGCTCCCGGCAGGCTGCCCAGCTTCTCATCATACAGACGGGCCAGACGATAGTGCAGGTCATCCCGCGTCGGAGCGACCTCCAGGGCCCTCTGCAGGACCTGGACGGCCTCACGCTCGCGGCCGGAAGCCTCGTGCAGATCAGCCAGCACCAACAATTGCTCGAGCACGTCCTCTTGCTGCCCGGCCATCTCGTAGAACTCCAGCAGGCGTCGGCGCAGGTCCAGGGAGCGGGGATCAGCTTGTATGAGGCGGCGATACAGGTCGATGCCAGGGCCCGTGTCCCGGGTCTCGAGGTATAGTTCCGTCAGCGGTTGGGAGTCCCTCAGCGCGGCCGCGAGATCGCCGCTGCGCAGATGGCAATCCACCAGGCGACGACGAGCCTCGTGATAAGCGGGGTCCTTCTGCAACACCTGCTCGAAGAGGGCACTTGCCTCCGAAATAGCCCCCTGATCCTCGTGGCGGCATCCCAACTCGAAGCAGCTCTCCAAAACCCGATCCGAGCGATCCAGCTTCTCATAGAGTTCGATCAAGGAGCGGCGATCCACCAGATTGTCCGGATCCAGGGCCACCAACTTCTCAGTTGCCCCGGTGGCTTCGCTCCACATCTGGGCCTCCCGGTAGCGGTTGGCCAAGGCGCGATAGTTGACCAGCGCCTGGGCCACCTCGCCTTGGGACTCATAGACCTGGGCCAGACGTTCCTGGAAGGTCGGGTCCTCTGAAAGGGTCATCAACTGCTGGAAGGCGCCGATGGCCTCTTCCACCGTTCCGCGTGCCAGGGCGATCTCTGCGAGCTGGCGGAGATGGTGGACCGCCAGATTCTTCTGCCCCATCTTCGAGAAACGATCAACCAGGCGACGGCGTGCCAGGAAGTGGTTGGGATCCAGGCTCAACACCGACTGGAAGATGTCGACGGCATCGGCCTCACGGTCATTCTTGAGATGGAGTTCGGCCAGCTCCAGGAAGGTCGAAGCCGCCTCCTCATACTCGGCATTCCACAGGTAGGCATCCGCCAGACGATGCCGCAGTG
>JAAZKF010000033.1 GCA_012799975.1 Burkholderiales bacterium | reverse complement strand
GTCCTTCTTGAAGAAGTCGCAGAAGGTGCACTGGTTGTAGGCGCATCCCCAGGTAAGTTGCAGGACCAGCGCGCGGTATTGGTCGGGCGGCAGGATGCCGACGGGGCGGAAGATGGACAGGAAGGCCTCGGCATCGGCCTTCCAGTCGAAGCGGGTCGGGGCCTCCAGGGCCGGATGGGGGCCGAAGCGCTGGCGGGCCTCGGCCAGGACCTTATCTACCCAGTGATGCCACTTCTCACTCTCTTCCAGGCTGGTCACGCGACCTTCGTGGAAGTTGCAGGCGGGCATGTCGGCCCGGGGGGAACTGTCATGCATGATCTCCAGGAGGCGACCGTCCAGCCCCCGTCTCCATACACTGCCCTGGGCGGAGAAGGAGAAGAGCCTGCCGGCCGGGTCGAAGGTCAGGACCTCCAGGCGGTCCCGGATCAGCCGGGTCTTCTGGGGATCCCATTCCAGACGCAGCAGAGGCTGGCGAGGGGCCCGAGGCGACTCCAGGAAGCCGCCTTGGAACCCGGCCAGACCTTCAGAGATCGGGCAGTCGATGTCCTCGGGGCGGTGCTTGGTGCTCATCGGTTTCCGCAACACTCTCCGCCCGGGTTGTGCCCCGAGCATGTCCAGGCGCGCTCCAATCGACGGACATGACCATCCAGGATGGCCTGCAGGGTCTCTTCCAGGTTGTCGGCGGCCGTCACGAAGACCTCGATGCCCAGGCTGTTCAGCGAGGTCAGCGTCGGTTGGCTCATCCCGTGACAGAAGACGGCATCGACCAGGCGCTCGCCCAGACCGGAACCCTGGCCGGAATCCTGGCGGGACAGGAACTCCACCTCCAGGGTCTCGGCGTCGAGCAGGGCCAGGAAGGGAGCTCCCTCAAAGGTGTCGTGGATCTGGCTCTGCAGTCCGTTCCGGTCCCGGGTAGGCAGGCAGATATTCAAGTTCGTCCTCCCTGGTGTGGTTTCGGAGTGGAACCCGGATGGTGCCTCAGCCTACGCGGTCAGGAGGCACCCTCCTGCTCGGACCATCCTGATGGCCGGATGAGTTGCCTCTTCTTCTACCTGTGCCAGTGTGCCCCGGAATGTGGTTTTCGTGCAGGATTCAGTCCGCCACAGGCGGGAATGTACCGCTGACCGGGATCCCGAGTCCCGGGCTGGGCTGGTGAGCAAGACGAGACGGAGGCGCAACGGATGAAGAAGCTCAAGGACCTCATGAATCGGGACCTGGTAGTCGTTCCACCGGACATGCCGGTTTCCGAACTGGCCGGGTTGCTCAGCACCCGGATGATCTCTGGTGCTCCTGTCGTCGACGCAGATGGCAAGGTCATCGGCGTGGTCTCCCTTTCGGATATTGCGGCATTTTCCGCCAGCGGCCGGGCTGGCCTGCAGACCGATCGCGACAATATGTACTATAGCGTTCCGGAAATGGAGGACTATCTGGTCGGCTTCTTCACGGTGACCGACCTCTCTCCGGGTGCGACGGTGCGCGACATCATGACTCCCGCCGTCTACAACTTGGGGCAGGAGGCGACCATCCTGGAGGCGGCCGATATGATGCGGGCCGCCCGGATCCATCGGATCATCGTCACCCAGGATGGCCATCCACAAGGCATCGTGACGACGATGGACCTGGTGGGCGCGCTGAGGGATGAGCTCAAGAAGTCCATTTCCTAGGAACCCGGTCGGAAACCCCTCGGTCGCCTCGTCACCCGATGGTATTCCCCTGCGCGGGCGCGGGTGCTGACGGTGTATTCCACGGTGATTTTTCGGCAGCCATGCCATGTGTAGACTGCTTCCGGTGAGATCCAGGAACCCGGAGGCCAAGGCGGCCTGACACGATCTCAGGTGTCCGGGAAACCGAGACCAGCCTACAGGCCTGTCTCGACCTTTATTCGGGCGGAACGTTGCGGCCCTTCCAGAGCGGGAGGACCTCGGCCCGGTGGCGGTGTTCCTCGGGGTGATCAGGCGGTGGGGAGGAGGGGGTCGGGGCCTTGGGGGAAGGGCGACCCCAGGCCCGGGTCAGGGCCGTCCCCATCAAGAGTCCGACGGCGATGCCGCCTGCAGCCACTAGGGCCTGGGCCCCATCTATGGCAGCCTGGGTGTGCTGCTGTCGGAGCAGGGCGAGCATGGCTTGAAAGGCGCGGGTCCCCGGGACCAGGGGCAGGATCCCCGGCACTACGAAGACCAGGGCAGGCATCCGTCGGGCCCGGGCCAGGGCTTCTCCCGTCAGCGAGACGGTCAGGGCGCCCAGAAGGGCCCCGGCAGCCGGTGAGATCCCGGTGAGGCCCACCCGCACCTGCACGGCCCAACCCATCAAACCTGCCAGGGCGGACCACAGCAGGGCACTGCGCGGCACATTGAACAGGATGGCGTTGCCGGCCGTCCCGACCAGCACGCCCAAAGCCTTCAGCAGCAGGCTCATAAGTGCAGGCCCATCAGGCTTACACCCAGGCAGACGCCGCCGGCCAGGGCCGCTGCAGTCAGGATCGAATCGGCCCCTCGGGCCACTCCGGCAATCAGTTCGCCAGCCATGAGGTCTCGGGCGGCATTGGCCAGGGCCAGGCCGGGTAGCAGGGGGATGACACCGGCCACGATCAGGGCATCCATATTGATCCCCGGGAACATGTGACGGGTCAATCCGGCATAGATACTGACCACCAGGGCGTTCAGGAAGACGGCCAGGAAGGGGGGGAGGAAGGCCAGTCGCTCATCGACCATACGGGCCAGCAGTCCCAGGAGGAAGGCCGGGACCAGTTCTTTCGGCCCGCCACCCACCAGCAGGGCGAATCCGGAGGTGGCCAGGCTTTGCGCCAGGTACATCCGTCGCCGTGTTCTCGATTCCTGGTTTGGCCCGGGGCTCTGCAGCAACCGGCAGAGTTCGTCACCGGCCGCGCGCAGACTGATTTCCCCCGCCTCCAGACTGCGCGAGAGCGCATTGACGTCAGCCACCTTGGACATGTCGATGGTGCGCACCCGGACCCGCGCCAGTCGCGTCACCGGGCGGTCGCCGCCTACCGACACGGTGATCCCTGTCGGGGTCGCGGTGCTCTCGATCTCCACGCCGCAGGCGGAGCCGATACGGGTCACGGTCTCTTCGACCCGTGCCGTCTCGGCACCGCTGGCGATGAGGACCTTGGCGGCGTCCAGGCAGACTCGGGCAATATCGCGGAGGGAAGCGCGGTTCGGAATGGTATTCACCTGCTTCCCCTATTCCGCACCTCTCACAGAACCCTGCAAGTTCTTGGACACTCGTCGGTATGGGGAACCGGTCAGCCGCTCAGGGGAGGTTGAGCCCCAGCTCGAGCAGGGCTCGGTCCATCAGACGATCCCAGCCCCGGTTGGCTCCCGGGTTGGCGGGGCTGGGGTGGGGGACGCTACCTATCCCGACCTCCAATCCCCGCAGGGCTTCCTGGGCCCGCTTCTCGGCGAATCGGCCGACAGCCAGCAGGAATCGGGGGCGGAGGTGCTCGACCTGTTGACGAAGGGCCCGGTCACAGGCTTCAAAGAGGGGTCGCCGCTCGGCCAAGGGCAGCCGGTCTGGAGTTCGGTTGCGGCCGGACTCCTCCATGAAGACCAGGGGACAGTAGTTGAGGACGAGAAAGCGGCGGAAGAATGTTTCCGGGTCGGAGAAACGGGCCCGGGCCCAGCCCCACACCCGAGCTCCGCTGACCTCGCTGCGTGAGCATTCAAACCCTTGGATCGGCCGTTTGGGGTGCTCCGTATCAGGGCGTCCTATCGGGGCCTGCAGACCCAGCCAGTCGCGGACGTGGGAGACCTCACCGAAGGGGATGCCGGTCTGGGCCATTCCGAAGGGCCCCGGATTCATGCCCAACAGGATCACTTCCTTGGGGGCCTGACCGTAGCGCTGCAGATATAGTTCAAAGGGGGGACGGGCGTATTCCAGGGGGTTGTATATGCAGGTTACCGGCGGGCCGAATCTCAAGGGACGCAGGTCTTCCATCAGGCGGTCGAAGATGTCCATCATGGCGCGTGCAGCGTTCGACGGCGAGGAGGAGGGGCCTGTCCTGCAGGCGAGCGTTCCCTGGGAGTTTCGAACAGGACCCGCCGGGCAGGAGGGATTGAGAAGGTAGCCGAAACCCTTGGGACGACCTGATCGAGAGGTGCTTGTGAAGAAGTTGCACGTGACCCTGACCGGTTTGCTCCTGCTCGGCCTCCTGACCCTGCCGGGCTTGGCCTTGCCTCAGGACGCTGCCCAGATGGAAGCGGAGCTGGAGGCCCTTTTGCGTCCGTTCAGCACGATGGGGACCAAGGGATTCGAGACCTCGTGGCCGGATGGAAAACCCAAGGAGAAATACTCAGTGGCAGCAGACGGAACGGTGTCCTACGCCAAGTTCTATCCTGCCGGCAACTTTGCCGTGAAGTACCAGCGCAAGCCCGATGGGGCCATCACCTATGAGCGCTGGCACGGAAATGGCCGCAGTGCTGCCATCCTGACGCGAGACCCGCGGATCATGGCCTACACTTCATATTGGCCTGATGGGACTCCCAGAGAGAAGTTCCAGTCCAATTTCCATACCAAGGATCGTTTCTACATCCGTCACGATGAGCAAGGGCGCCAGGTGGTTCCCCGACCCTGAACCGTCAGAAGCTGGCCCTGGCTCGGTCTGAACCTCCGCCCGATCAGGGCTCGTCCCGGTTCAGGAATTTCTGCTTGAGCCGCTGCGCGAGGTCTTCCTCCGAGAACCGGCGACGCCTGATCTTGTCGGCCTGACTCCTGGGCGCCGGGGCAGCCTGGATCACTCCGAAAGTTTTGTCCGAATCGGGTGGTGTGGGCCTTGACTCGACCTGGATTCTGGTCTGGAACTGCTGGC
>JAAZKF010000294.1 GCA_012799975.1 Burkholderiales bacterium | reverse complement strand
CGGACCGCGTCGATGCCCTGCCAGACAATGGCAGGAATCGGTATCCGCGCGGGCTTGTCGTCCTGCACCTCGGCAAGGCCGTGTTTGATCAATGCATCTAAAAAGGATGCGGCTTTTTCCTCTGCCGTGTCGCCCCGGACCGCCAGCTCAACACCGGACAGCATCTTGGCGTTGCGCAGGACCATGTCGATGTAATCCTCGATGTCCCGCTGGTCGGAAAAGAGCGTGGACCCTTTCATGGCGTAGACCACGTCGGTGACCGTTTCCCCGGTGAAGACTTCGCCGTCGCCGTCCAGCGGCTGCCCATTGAGGGCGGTGTTTCGAATCAGCACTCTCATGACGCGCCTCCTTGTGTCCCGCCGGTTTCGCCCTCCGAAAACGCCGGAGGCCGGGTTTCAGGCCCGGCCTCCGTGATGGTTTCCACCTTGGGAGCTGGTTGTTCATCTGGTTTCACTCTGCCGCGTTTGAAGGCCGAGTCCCCCGGCAAGGCGGCGATCAGATGCTTGCGCGCGGTCTTGAACTCGTCGCCGATGAGCCCCAGGTGGAGCAGGAAGACCCGGAAGTCGTACCGGGCGCTCTGGGGATCGAAGGACCGCTTGCGGCTCGAGGCAGCCCGGCCGTTGAGCGCCTTGGCCGCCACGGCCAGGACCAATTGGATGTAGGCTTTCACCTTGCCTGCGTGGAGCGTCCCTTTATTGACGCCCACACTTGAAGGCCGCTTGTGAGCCGATCCTGACCAGAATCGGTGGCCGGTAGTCCAAATCGCCTGCCCGCATGAAACAGATGAGGGAGCAAGGTGACCCTTGCTCCCTCGGTGGGGGTTGGTGAAGATCAGGTGTCTATTCAAAGCCGCACCACCCCCACCCCAGCGTGGCGGAGGAACACGCGGCCGTCAAGAGGTACCTGGACTATGTAGACCAACTTCTGAAGGACGAGGTGCCCAGGCCGC
Organism: Burkholderiales bacterium; assembly: GCA_012799975.1. Lineage (GTDB taxonomy): Bacteria > Vulcanimicrobiota > Xenobia > Xenobiales > Xenobiaceae > Xenobium. The sequence goes on along the minus strand of JAAZKF010000294.1, from coordinate 3,160 downwards.
GTTGCCCGGTCCAAGGGTGCCGCCGGCGGCCCCAGCGCCGCGGCCAGCGGGTTCGCACGGATGTGCGCGATTCCAACGGTGACCCTCTCGCCCCGATCCCGATCCTCCGGTTCTACTGCCTGGACCACGGCTGGATCCCGACCCAGGCCTGGTGCCTGCTCCCCTGGGTCCGAACCGTAGCCCTGGCGGTGGAGGCGGCCGTGGAGACCTACGTGGTGAAGGGCCTCCCTGTCGCCCGGGTTCCAGGAGCCACCGCGGAGGCCGAGCGAGCCGCGCGCCGCTGGGTTGCACGGTTGGCAGACCTGCGGGTCGGTGCCTGGGTTCAGAGGGCCCTGGACGCCCTTCGGCCGCTCCCCAGGCCCCCGGACCCCTGCCCGGCGCAGGCCCGCCCACATCTCTGGTCCGCCCTGGTGCGGGTCAGGCTCCTGGCCGAGGCCCTCCGCGAGCGGGGCCTCCACGTCGGCTCGCCCCTGGCTCTTCTCTGGTCCTTCCGTCCTTCTGGTCTCCGGTTCTCCTCCTGACGTCTGCGACAGTCCTCCGCGGGCCTGGCTCTGCGAGCCGGCCCTGCTTCGTGCTGCTCTCTCCGCCGTCCCACCCTCGGAAGGGTTCGAACCCGCCTGAGGGACGATCACGTTTCGGTCTCGATGGCCGCTGTCATCTGAGGCACTCTGAGGGAAGCCCAGACCCGGATACCCCGGGTCGGATTCTCAGGAGGCTTTGGATGTTCGAACGACACGATAGCCCGGAGATGGATCGGAGCCTGCTGGAGGGGGCCTGGCGCTTCCAGGTGGTGGCGCCCCTGGTCCGCGGCTCCCTGAATCATGAAGAGCGGAAAGCCCACCGCAAGGTCCTGCTTTCCAATCCCCTGATCCACCCCTGGCGAGGCGCCATCCGGTTGAGTGCCCGGACCCTCCGGCGTTGGTGCAAGGCTGCTCGGGAAGCCGGGATGGCAGGCCTGGTCTCCACGGCCCGCAAGGACTTGGGTCGGCCTCGGGTCTTTCCGCCCGAGGCCCTCGAACGGGCCCAGGAACTCCGAGACCAGGACCCTGGGCGGACAGTCGCAATCCTGAGGAAGCTGCTCCTGGCTGAGAGGCCGGAGTGGGCCGAGAAGCTCTCCTACACCAGCCTGAGCCGCCACCTGCGGACTGTCGGTTCGACCCGCGCGGGGCGGGTCGACCGAAAGGGCCCCTTCACCACCTTCGAAGCCTTGGCGCCCCACGACCTGTGGCAGGGAGACGTCCTCCATGGACCGATGGTCCTGGTCAATGGCAAGACGGTGCGCTGCAAGGTGGTGTGCTGGCTGGACGACCACTCCCGCTCTATCTGCCACCTGGAAGCCTACCCGGACGAGACCCAGGCCGCCATCGAGGACTCCCTGAAAAAGGCGATCCGCAAACATGGATGCCCCACCGCTGTCTTCGTGGACAATGCCAAGGTCTATTCGGGGAAGGCCTTTACCCTGGCCTGCTCCGAGCTGGGCATCCACAAAATCCACTCGACGCCCCACTACCCGGCCTCCAGGGGCAAACAGGAGCGGTTCTTCAGGACGCTTCGCGACCAGCTCCTCAACGAGGTGGAGAACGTGGAGCCCCTGGAACTGAGCGCCCTCAACCGACTCTTGGTGGCCTGGCTTTCCGAATATCACGCGACCCCTCACTCGCGAACTCGGCAGACCCCGGCCGAGCGTCTCCAGGGTGCCGTGCATCGTCCCGTCACCGCCGAGATGCTCGAGCAGGCCTTCTGGCAGTGGACCACCCGGCAGGTCACCGACCAGGGCGAGATCCGCTTCGAGGGCAACCGATACTCGGTCTCCCTGAAATTTGCCGGCCGGGACCGGGCGGTCCTGCGCTACGACCCGGCAGACCTCGGCAGGCTCTACCTCTGGCAGGATGGCCGGGTCGTGGCCGTGGCCCGCCCATTGATACTCCTGCACCGGGTCTCCCGCCGGAAGCGTGTCCGGGGCGAGCAGCCCTCAGAGGCTGCGAGGAACTACCTGAACCGCCTGGAGCAGGCCCACCTGGAGCGCCTGGGGCAGGAGATGAACCTGACCCGATACGAGAGCGAGGAGGAAACGCCATGAGCCACCCGATTCTGGAGAACTTCCAATTCCGCCGCCTGCCTTTCCAGGCGGATATCGACGCCGGGGCCCTCTACGCCTGGGAGAGCTTCGAGCAGGGGCGCAGGCGCCTGCGCCAGGCTGCCCGGGACCGGGGCATGGCCCTGGTGACCGGGGACTTCGGTGCAGGCAAGACCGCGCTGGTGCGGGCCGTGACCTCTCAGTTGGCTTCCAGCTCCTACCGGGTGCTCTACCTCGCCGCGGTCGAGAACTCGAATCCCCTGCGGCCCGTGGTGGAGGGCCTGCTGGACCAGTTGGGTGAGAGGGTCCCGTTCAACAACGTGGCCCGGTCCATGGCCCTGGTGCAGAAGGCGCTGCTGCGCAGCTATGAGCAGAACGTGGTCCCCGTGGTGATCGTGGATGATGCCCAGGCCCTGGACACCCGAGCCTGGCTGGGGCTGAAGACCCTGACCAACTTCGAGATGGACTCGAAAGTGCCGTTCTGCCTGTGGTTGCTGGGTTCGCGCCAGGAATTGCTGGCTCCGCTGCGCCAGAGCGGTCTGGCGGAGGTTCGCAGCCGCCTGCAGTTCTGCTTCCACCTGAAGAACGTGCAGGAGCAGGAAATCGAAGCCTACCTGGCGGCCCACCTGAAGTGGGCAGGGTGCGACCGGGCCCTGTTCCCGCGTGACGTCTCCCGGGAGATCTACCGGCTGACTCACGGCCTGGCCCGGCAGATCAACCGGCTTGCGTGGCACTGCCTGATGGCAGCTGCCCTGGAGACCAAGGACCTGGTGGACCAGAGTTGCCTGGAGCAGGCGGTGACGGAGGTGCTGCCTCCCGAGCTGAGCTGAACGCCCCCCTGAACCAACTGGCCCCGCCTTGCGGCGCCAGTCCCAAAGGGGCCAGCCCAGAGGCCGGCCCCTTCTTCACGCCTCCGGAGTGGCCAGCGAAAGTGGGCAAGAGCCGGCCACAGAGAGTGGGCGTCAATAATCAGGGCGTAGACCTTCTGCTTGTGGATGTGGCGGTGAAGGAAATCCAGGTGCCACAGATGGTTCGGCCGTACGGCTTCGTAGCGTTGATCGTGCCCGGTCTCGCGCCGCACCT
>JAAZKF010000293.1 GCA_012799975.1 Burkholderiales bacterium | reverse complement strand
GCCCCGCCTGCGACTCCTCCTCGGCAGGCTCGGCGCCGCAGACGCGGTCGTGCTCCTCCACCCGCCGGGTGAAGAAGACCACGTTGACGATCAGCAACAGCAGCGTCAGCAGGGCGCAGGCCGCGTAGACCCCCTGGATGCCCAGGCCCAGGCCATGAATCTGCCACGGGCCCACGCGCAGGAAGGGCTCGGCGGTGCGCAGGTAGGGGCTGAGGAAGGTCTCGGCCACGATGCCCAGGTTGGCGATCGAATATAACAGGCCGTAGCCCAGGGTCGCCGTCCGGGGGTCGGTGAACTCCTTGACGCCAGCGTACAGCGCTGGGACCAGCACCCCCGAGCCCACGGCCACCAGGAACAGCGAAAACCAGGCAACCGGAACCCCGGCCGCGCCCAGTCCGGGAGCCAGCACCAGCAGGAAGCGCCCCAGAGCCATCAGCAGCAGCGACAGGCTCAGGGCGTGCCGGACCCCCAGGCGGTCCGAGACGTAGCCTCCGCCAAACATGAAGAGCGTGACCATACCGGTGAAGGCCGAGACGGTGATCCCGGTCATGCCGTCCGAAAGGCCCAGGTCGGCGCCCAGGAACCTGGTCAGCAGGGTCAGCACTCCGAAGTACGTCAGGCCATCGCCGAAGTTGACCAGATTGACCAGCCAGAAGGCCCGCGACGCCCCGAACAGGAACTTCAGGCTCTGGCCCAGGCTGAGGTTCTCGTCCGAGGAGGCGCCGGATGCGGTCGACATTCGCCGGGAATTGCGGCTCGAGGGGTCGATCCCTGCCAATTCCAGCACCGTGACCCCGGCCGGGGGCCAGGCGCCAGCGGCAGGCGAAGGGAGACGCGCAACTGGCCAGCAGGCGTCCGTCCACGCGCCGCGCGGCAGGGGGCACCATGCACGAGGGGCACCCGCGCGTCTTGCAACTGAAGGGCACGGCCAGCGACCTCCGGCATTCCTCGCAGCGGAGCAGAAGGAGACCCTGGTTTGGGTCTCCGCACAGCAAGAACTGGTTCAGGACGCCCTCGACGTGACGGCCAATGGGACCGTGCGTCCCCTGGTGACGCTCCTCGTAGTTCCCGAGGAAGGCCTCCAGATGGTCGGACACCAGCTGTCCGGCTGTCAAATCGACGCCCTGAATCAGGCCGCCACGACCCGTATCTTGCCGGGCTTCGCCTCCTGACAGGTGGGCTTGATCACGATCTCGACATCCAGCCCGAGGGCATTGAGGAAGCGGAACAGCCTGTCCGTGGAGAACCCTTCCAGGCGGCCGCGGATGAGAGCCGAAATCTTGGGCTGGTCCACCCCAAGAAGAGCGGCTGCTTGGGCCTGGCTGAGCTTGCGCGCTGCGATCACCTCGCAGATTCGCGCGGCGATCCCGGCCTTTGCCAAGGCCTCGTCGGCGTCTGCAAGCCCCAGATCGGCGAAGACATTACCAGTGGCCTGAGTGATGGGGGTCTCTTCATTCATGGTCTGACTCGACTTCCTGCACCCAACGCGAGTGGTGCTCCTCCGCGCGCTTCAGGCGCTCCCTGATAAGGTCCATCTCGCGCTTCGGCGTGCTTATCCCCCGGGTGGACTTCTTCTTGAAAGCGTGCAGCGCATAGACAGCGTCGG
>JAAZKF010000292.1 GCA_012799975.1 Burkholderiales bacterium | reverse complement strand
CGCCCCCCTGACGCCCCCGCCGATGGCCTTCGCCGCTCCTCCACCCCCGCCGCCGATGCCCCCTCCAGCCCCTCCGCCCATGACGCTCGCGGCACCTCCCCTGCCAGCGGCCAGCCCGGCGCCTCCGCCTCCCGCACCGGCCCCGAAACCAGGAGACACAGGCGAGGGGGTGACCTCCACGATCCTGGCGGTGGTGGCCGAGAAGACCGGCTACCCCCTGGAGATGCTCAACCTGGGCATGGACCTGGAAGCAGACCTGGGCATCGACTCGATCAAGCGAGTCGAGATCCTGGCCGCCGTCGAAGAACGCCTGCCCAACCTCAAGACCATCACCCCCGACGAAATCGGCAACCTGCGCACCCTGCAGCAGGTGGCCGACCGACTGGGTTCGGGTGTGCCGGCGGGTGGGAACGGTTCGGCCCGAGCCACGCATGGCGATACACCGCGCATCGTGCTGGCGGTGGTGGCCGAGAAGACCGGCTACCCGATCGAGATGCTCAACCTGGGCATGGACCTGGAGGCAGACCTGGGCATCGACTCGATCAAGCGAGTCGAGATCCTGGCCGCCGTCGAAGAACGCCTGCCCGACCTCCAAACCATCACCCCCGACGAAATCGGCAACCTGCGAACCCTGGAACAGGTGGTCCAACGATTGGGTCAGGGCCCCTCCGAGACGCCGGAGCCCTCCGCGGCTCCGACTGCAGACATCGTCGACATCGTGCTGGCGGTGGTGGCCGAGAAGACCGGCTACCCCCTGGAGATGCTCGACCTGGACATGGACCTGGAGGCAGACCTGGGCATAGACTCGATCAAACGAGTCGAGATCCTGGCCGCCGTCGAAGAGCACCTGCCCAACCTCAAAGCCATCACCCCCGACGAAATCGGCGACCTGCGCACCCTGCGCCAGGTCGTAGAAAGGCTGGGCGGTGGTCCAGAGGGGGGGGGGCCTGGAGGCAACGGAGGAGGCGGGCTGAAGGCCCCGGCGGCGCCTCCAGCCACAGACCAGACAACCCATCCGTCCGATTCAGGACCCGTCGGGACCGTGATCCCTTCTGTCCCCCTGGCCGAGCGGCGGGTCCTGCGCATGCAGGCCTGTCCGCCCCTGGCCCCCGGCGCACTGCCGGGGGGCGGCACCTATCTGGTGGTGGATGACGGAGACCTGGCCGGTGCTTTGAAAAAATCCCTGGAAAGGCGGGGAGCTACCGCCCGGGTCGTTCCCCTCCCCGAGGCCGCTTCTGCGGCCTCGAAGTATTCTGGGGAGGATCTGGGAGGCCTGATCCTGATCATGCCCCGCTCCCCCTCGGGAGCCTGGAACCCCACCAGCGAGCGCATGCTCAAGGAGTGCTTCCGCATCGCCGCTTCCGCCGCTCCTGCCCTGAAGTCCAGGCCCGCCCTGCTGGCTACCATAAGTCGCCTGGACGGCCGCTTCGGCTTCTCGGGTTCCGGCTACAACCCCGTGGCCGGAGGCCTGGCCGGTCTGCCCAAGGTCGCGGCCCTGGAGTGGCCCCTGGCCACCTGTCGAGCCTTGGATGTCGCCCCCGACTGGCCCGCCGAGGAGGCCGCCGAGGCCATCGCCACCGAACTGAGCAGCTTTGGCCCCATGGAAGTCGGTCTGTCGGCAGGCGGACGGGTAACCCCGGTCCTGGTCGGTTCTCCCATCGAAGACCGCGTGGGCATCGACCTGGAGGAAGGCGCCGTGGTCCTGGTCACCGGAGGTGCCCGCGGCGTAACCGCCGACTGCGCCCGAGCCCTGGCGGCGGCCTTCCGGCCCACCCTGGTGTTGCTGGGCCGCTCGCCGGAACCCGGAGAGGAACCTGCCGACCTCCAGTCCGCGCAGAGTTCAGCCGAGCTGAAGGCCACCCTCTTCCAGCGTGCTACCGCCGAAGGTCGCCAGTCCCGGCCGGCGGACCTGGAACGGGAAGCCCGGGCAGTGATGGCTGCCCGGGAGATCCGTCAGACCCTGGACCAACTCCAGGCCTTGGGGGCCCGAGCCCACTACTGGACCCTGGATGTCCGTGACGCCGCCTCGGTAAAAGCCGTGGTCCGCAGGGCCCGCCGCGAACTGGGCCCGATTCGCGGCCTGATCCATGCCGCCGGGGTCCTGGCCGATCGCCGTATCGAAGACAAGACCGCCGAGCAATTCGACTCGGTCTTCGACACCAAGGTCCAGGGGTTGCGCCACCTGCTGGCTGCCCTCAAAGAAGACGACCTGCACTTCATGGCCTTCTTCTCGTCCGTCACCGCGCGCTTCGGACGCCCTGGCCAGAGCGACTACGCCATGGCCAACGAGGTGATGAACAAGACCGCCCGCCTGGAAGCAGAGCGCCGGCCCGGCACCCGGGTGGTAGCCTTGGGCTGGGGGCCCTGGGATGGCGGCATGGTGAACGACTCGCTGCGCCGCGAATTCGAGAAGATCGGCGTCGGGCTGATCCCCCGTGATACCGGAGCCGCCAGCCTGGTGGAGGAGTTGCGCCGTGGGGCCGCCGACGAGGTGGAGGTCATCCTGGGCTCCGGCTTCGCCCAGGCCACCCCGGCCTCCGAACCGATAGAGATATTCCAGCGTTCCTTGGACCTGGAGACCAACCCCATCCTGCATGACCACATGCTGGCCGGGGTTCCGGTCCTGCCCATGGCCTTGATGGTGGAATGGTTGGGAGAAGCGGCCTGCCAGGGCTGCCCGGGTCGACGTCTGGTGGGCCTGGACGGACTGCGCGTCCTGCGTCCGGTCCGGATCGAAGACCCCGCACCCACGGTCCGACTCCTGGCGGGTTCCCCGCGACCTGACGGCCAGAACCTGGCCGTGCCGGTGGAATTGCGCCTGGGTGAGGTCCTGCACGCCCGCGCCGAAGCCCTCCTGGCCCAGGACTGGCCACAGGCCCCCGAGATCGCCCCCCCCGAGGTGGCCAGCACGCCCTTCCCGCTGCAGGGCGAGGCGGCCTACCGGCAATTCCTCTTCCACGGTCCCAGGTTACAAGGTCTGGGTCGAATCCAAGGGTGGTCGGAGCGAGGATTGGAGGCGACCGCTTCGCGAGCCCCCCGACCCGGCGAGTGGCTTCTCGACCCGCCCTCACCCCGCTGGCTGGCGGATCCCCTGATCCTGGACTGCGCTCTCCAGACCGGGCTGCTGTGGACCGGGGCGGCCCAGGATTCACCCAGCCTTCCCCTCTTCGGAGCCCGCTACCGTCAATATCGCGAGTCCTTCCCCGCCAAAGTGCGCCTGGTCTTCCAGGTAAAGTCTTCCTCCAGGCTCCGCCTGGTCGGAGACGTCCTGTTCCTGGACAAGGATGGTCTGGTGGCCTCCTGGAGCGGACTTGAATGGGCCGTCGATCCGTCGCTCAAGACCGCGTTCGCGGCGGGGAGCCCGGCAGCCAGATGAGCCGGAGCATAGCCATCGTCGGCATGGGCCTGGTCTTCCCCGGAGCCCGCACCCCCCAGGAATTCTGGACCCGATTGACCCAAGGCCGGGACCTGGCCCGTGAGGTTCCCCCCGGCCGTTGGAGCCTGTCACCCCTGGATGCCCTGAGCCGAATTCCGGCCCCGGACCGGGTCCCCACCCTGCGAGGATGCTTCGTCGACCCCACTCCCTTCAACGTCCAAGGCCTGTATATCGACCCGGAACTTCTGGACGACCTGGATCCTCTCTTCCGGATGCCCATCCAGGCCGCGCGAGACGCCCTGGCCGATGCCGTCGAACCGAATCTCCGACGCACGGGCCTGATCATGGCCGCCATCGCCTTGCCCACCCAGCGCACCTCAACCTTGACCTGGGAGGTGCTGGGACGAGACTTCGAAAGACGTCTTCGCGGCTCGGCCCCCCCTCCACAACTTCCTGCAGCCTGGAATACCGGGGCGGTGGGCCTCTCCGGCGGCTTGGTGGCGCGGGCCCTGAATCTGCAGGTCGGGGCCTGGACCCTGGACGCCGCCTGTGCCTCTTCCCTGTATGCCGTCCACCTGGCCTGTGAAGAGCTGCTGGCAGGCCGCGCAGATGCCATGCTGGCCGGGGGCCTGTCCCGACCGGACTGTCTGTATACCCAGATGGGTTTCTCGGCCCTGCGTGCCCTTTCGCCCTCCGGGCGCTGCTCGCCCTTCGACGAAACCGCCGACGGTCTGCTGGTCGGCGAAGGCTGCGGGATGGTGCTACTCAAGCGCCTGGAAGACGCCCTGCGCGACGAAGATCGGATCTACGGCGTGATCCGGGCAGCGGGTCTGTCCAACGACATCGAAGGCAACCTCCTGGCCCCCCACTCTGCCGGGCAACTGCGCTGCATGCGGGCCGCCTACCGGGCGGCCGGCTGGCGACCCGAAGACGTGCAACTCGTCGAGTGCCACGGCACCGGGACTCCCACCGGCGACGCCGTGGAATTCGCCAGCCTCCTGCGCATGTGGGAGGGCAGCGGCCGACCGGGCGGCTGCGTCCTGGGATCGGTCAAGTCGATGATCGGCCACCTGCTGACCGGGGCGGGGATCGCAGGCCTGATCAAAGTCCTCTTATCCCTGCATCATGGCCAACGGACCCCCCAGGCGAACTTCCGCCGGCCGGGTCCCGACATCCCCTTGGCGGGGAGCCCGTTCCGCATTCTCACCGCCCCGGAACCCTGGGACCGTCGCTCCCAGGACTCGCTGCGCCGGGCCGCCGTCAGCGGCTTCGGCTTCGGGGGGATCAATGCCCATTTGCTGGTGGAAGAGTGGGACCCCGACCGGGCGCCGGTCCGAGTTCCCCGAATCCGCCCCGAGGCCGTCACCGGCGAGAGTGACCGGGTGCCCGTGGCCGTGGTCGGCATGGCTTGCCACTTCGGGAACGTGCCGACCCTGCGCCAATTCCAGGAACTGGTCCTGGGCGGGGGCACCGCTCTGGCCGAGCGTCCCGCCGACCGCTGGCACCACGCCGAGGCGGGTCTGAACCTCCCGGATCCTCCGGGTGCCTATCTGGAAGCCGTCGAAATCCCGGTCGGGCGCTTCCGGGTACCTCCGGCTGACCTTCCCTCCATCCTGCCCCAGCAGACCCTGATGCTTCAGGTCGCCGCCCAGGCCATGGAAGATGCCGGGTTGCCCTTGCGTCAACGCCGCGAAGAGGCAGGAGTCCTGATCGGACTGGGACTGGACCTGGGTGCGACCAACTTCCACCTGCGCTGGGCCCTGGCCGAGCGGGTGCGCGAGTGGGCCCGGGAACTGGAATTGGATGAAGAGACCACCCAGGCCTGGCTGGCCGAGCTGCGAGACGAGGCCTGCCCTCCCCTGGATGCCCCGCGTACCCTGGGCGCCCTGGGCAGCATCGTAGCCAGCCGGATCGCCCGGGAGTTCCAGTTCGGCGGCCCCTCCTATGCGGTCTCCGCAGAAGAGGCCTCCGGTTTGCGGGCCCTGGAGGTAGCCTTCCGGGCCCTGCAACGAGGCGAACTGGAAGTGGCCCTGGTGGGCGCCGTCGACCTCTGCGGAGACGTCCGCAGTGTGGCCAGCATGACCCGCGCTCTGGGGGCCCCACTTCCCTTTGACGGCAGGTCGAGCGGAACCGCCCTCGGGGAAGGAGCGGTGGCCCTGGTCATGAAGCGTCTGGACGATGCCGTCCGGAACCAGGACCGGATCTACGCCATCGTCCGGGGAATCGGTGCGGCTGGTGGAGGGTGCTTCGAGGAAGGGCCCGACGCCGAGGTCTATCGCCGGGCCCTGGAGAAAGCCTACGGGGATGCCGGCCTGGACGCCGCCACGATAAGCTACCTGGAGACTCACGGCAGCGGCGATCCGCGCGAGGATGAGGTAGAGGCCCGGGTCCTGCTGGACTACTTCGCGCGAGGCCGCAAGCCCCTGGCCCTGGGTTCCTTGACCCCCACCGTGGGGTTTGCCGGAAACGCCGCCGGCCTGGCCTCGCTGGCCAAGGCCGCCCTGTGCCTGTACCAGGAGATGCTGCCCCCGCTCCGCGGTTTTCGGGAGCCTCGCGAAGGCCCCGAATGGAGCGAAGGCCGAATCCACGTTCCCATCCAACCGACCTGGTGGTTCCGCAACCGCTCACAAGGCCCTCGTCGAGCCGGGGTCTCCAGCATGACGCGGGACGGCCAGTGCGTCCACGTCGTCCTGGAGGGGGCCGAGGCCCTGGCCCTGGCCGAAGAGAGGCAACAACCCGCCGGCCCCGACCGGGTGGCGCTCTTCTCGGTCCTGGCAGACTCCCCGGAAGACCTGGTTACGGAACTCGAAAGACTGGATTCGAGCCTGGTGGAGGGCCCGATCCAGGAGCAGGCCCAAGCCTGGTGGTGGTCCTGTGAAGGCCGCAGCGGCCGCCTGGCGGTAGCCATGGTGGCTGACTCGGCAGAGGCGCTCCGGCGCACCTGCACACAGGCCCGAACCCACCTGCGGACGACCCCCGAACAGGCCCTGGACGGCCGGGGAGGGGTCTTCTACTCACCCGAACCCCTGGCCGAGTCCGGCCGGGTAGCCTTTGTATACCCCGGCTCGGGAAACCACTTCCTGGGCATGGGCCAGGACCTGGGCGTCCGATTCCCGGAGATCATGCGCAACCTGGACCAGGAGAGCTGGCGCATGGCCGACCAGTTCATGGCCTCCTCCTGCCTCCCGCAGCGCATCTCCTGGGAACCGCACTGGCAGCGTCAGGCGGCTGAGGAACTGGCCGCTGACTCCCACAAGATGATGTTCGGACAGGTCACCTTCGGCCTGCTGATGAGCGACCTGCTGCGCCGGATGGGCATCGAGCCTTCGGCCGCGCTGGGCTACAGTCTGGGTGAGTCCTCTTCCCTTTTCGCCTTGCGTGCCTGGCCGGGCCGCGAAGAGATGCTCTCGCGCCTGGAGAGCTCACTCATCTTCCGGGAGGATCTCTCGGGTCCGTGCCGCGCCGCCCGGACCGCCTGGGGAATTTCCCCAGACCAACCCTTCGAATGGGTTGCAGCCGTCCTGAACCGACCAGCGGCGGAGGTCCGCCAGGCCCTGGAGACCATCCCCCAAGCCCGCCTGTTGATAATCAACACCGACGACGAGTGCGTGGTGGGAGGCCTCCATGATGCGGTGCAGGAACTGACCCGGAAGCTGGATTGCGAGGCCATCCTGCTGGAGGGCGTGGACACGGTCCACTGCGACGCCCTGGCTCCCATCTCCGAAGAGTATCGGAACCTGCACGTCCTGCCCACCGAACCGCCCGAGCACATCCGCTTCTACGGTGGACACGCCGGCACAAGCTACGACTTGTCCTCCGAGGCCGCCGCCGACTCCATCCTGGGCCACGCCCTGCACGGATTCGACTTTCCGGCCCTGATCCGCCAGGCCTATGAAGACGGAATCCGCCTCTTCGTCGAGGTCGGTCCTCGCGGTTCGTGCTCGCGCATGATCCGCAAGATCCTGGGCTCCCGTCCCCACCTGGCGCGCAGTGCCAGCGCCCGGGGGCAAGGCGAAATCCCCGCCCTGTTACGCCTGTTGGCCGCCCTCACGGCTGAGGGGCTCCGCCCGGACCTGGGATTCCTCTACCCCCGTACCGAGTCCCCCATCCCTGAAACGTCTTCCGTCATCAGGGTGCCCTTGGGCCGATCGGCACCACAGCCCCGACGGCCCCGCTCGGCCAAAGCTACCGCCCCCTCTCCCCGCAACGGGTCCCGGCTCCAGGAGGCCGACCCGCAAACCGCTCTGCCGGCTCCTCCCCTCGCGGCGCCGGCAACCCCGGTCGGGAGTGTGGCTCCGGCACCCGCCCTGGCGCCGGCTCGCTCGTCGAAAGCCTCCCCTCCGACACACCTGCCTCGGGCTCTCGGCCCCGCAGCCGCACTGGCCCGAGAACTGGCTTCTTCGGCCCAGGCCACCTGCCAGGCCCACGAGACCTGGTTGCGCCTGTCCAACCAGACCCTCGAGTCCATGGGAGAGATCCTGGCCCGACAGGCCGAACTGGTAGCCCGCACCGGCCTCTGGGGATACTCGGAAATCCCCACTCCGGGCGCATCCACTCGACCCGACTTCTCCATCCAGATGGTTGCAGACGCACCCACCTCGGCAGCCGGAGGTTACGTGCGCGGGCACAAGCCCAGCCTGGCTCCAGCCGGCCTGCGCGTCTGGCTGGACCGCCAGAAGTGCCACGAGTTCGCCGTAGGCCGCATCGGCGACGTCCTGGGGCCGGCTTTTGCCCCCATCGACAAACACCCCACCCGGGTGCGCCTTCCTGATGAGCCCCTGATGCTGGTTGACCGGATCCTGAGCATCGAAGGCGAGCCCCTGACCCTGGGACCGGGAAGACTGGTCACCGAGCACGACGTCCTGCCGGGGATGTGGTATCTGGACGGCGGACGCGCTCCGGTCTTCCTGTCGGTCGAGGCCGGCCAGGCCGACCTCTTCCTCTCGGGCTGGCTGGGTATCGACCTGGTTACCCGCGGCGAACGGGTATACCGTCTTCTGGACGCCACCGTGTGCTTCCACCGGGGTCTGCCGATTCCCGGCGAGACCATCCGCTACGACATCCGCATCGACCGCTTCATCCGCCAGGGAGAAATCTGGATCTTCTTCTTCGAGTATGAGGCCAGCATCGCCGGGAATACCTTCCTGACCATGCGCCAGGGCTGCGCAGGCTTCTTCACACACCAGGAAATCCAGGATAACCGCGGACTGGTCCTCACCGACGAGGATCTGGCCCCCAAGACCGGACGCCGGGGCCCCGAGATCCGCGACCTGCTCCCGCTCCGGTCCGGGTCCTACAGCGAAGAACAGGTCGAGGCCCTGCGGCGCGGGGATCTGGTAACCTGCTTCGGACCGGACTTTGAAGGGCTGTCCCTGGCCTCGCCCGTCGCGCTTCCGGGCGGACTGCTACGGCTGATCCACCGGGTTCCGGAGTGCGATCCCCGTGGCGGTCGTTGGGGCCTGGGCATGGTCCGAGCCGAGGCGGACGTGCACCCCGACGACTGGTATCTGACGTGTCACTTCGTCGATGACATGGTGATGCCGGGAACCCTGATGTACGAATGCTGCGCCCACGCCCTCCGTTTCCTGCTGACCCGTATGGGCTGGGTGGGCGAGGCGGATCGCCTGGCCTACGAGCCGGTCCCGGGAGTCCACGCGGGCCTGAAGTGCCGTGGCCCGGTGACCCGGAACACGAAGGTGGTCTGCTACCAGGTAGAGATCAAAGAGGTCGGTTACCGGCCAGAACCCTACGTGGTCGCTGACGCCATGATGTTCGCCGACGGAAAGCGCATCGTCGGATTCCAGGACATCTCCATGCAGGTGACCGGAACCACCGGGCAGGAACTCGAACGGCTCTGGG
>JAAZKF010000291.1 GCA_012799975.1 Burkholderiales bacterium | reverse complement strand
TCCATGCTCTGGTCGTCGATTCGCTTGGGCTCATCGCACTGGTTGGAGGAACCCACGGCGATGACCTCGGGGTAGCGGGCCGGATACCTGACCGCCTCGCCCTGGAAGTTGCTGGCGGAGAAAAGGACCACGGCCCCGGCCTCGGTGGCCTCGATGATGGCCTCGTGGATCTCTGCGGAGGGCAGGTAGATGCTCCAGGAGTTGCTCAGCACCCGGGCTCCGTTCTGGAAGGCCCAGCGGATACCCGCGGCTATATCGTCGTGCTTAGCGAAGCGTCCGCAGTCATCGGTCATCCGGACGGGCATGATCTGCACGCCCGGAGCCACACCGATCACCCCGATACCATTGTTGCCGATGGCCCCGATCAGCCCGGCGCAGGAGGTGCCGTGCCCCTGGTTGGGGCCGGGGGTTCCCGGTCCTCCGCCGCCGGTGGCGTCATAACCGGGGATCCAGTTGAGGTCCTCGTGATTCTCGACGCCGGTGTCGATGACCGCCACCACCAGGTCGGGGTCCACCTCGGTGCGGGCCCAGGCGTTGACGGCCCGGATATCCGCGCCCGGCGTTCCCCCGGTCTGTCCGGTGTTGTCCAGGTGCCACTGCATGGGTGAAAGAGGGTCGTTGGATATGGCCCGCCCGGACCTGGTGGCCTTCTTGATCTGGATGCTCTTGATAAAGGGCCCCGGAAAACCGACCGGCTCGTCAGTGTTGTTGTCGTCCTCGTCGTCGTCCTCGTCGTCATCCCAGACTGCGCGGTCAGGAGTGCTGTAGCTGATCCCGATCCAGACCTGGGGCTGGCCGCGTAGGTCGGCGATCACTCCAGGCCGGCGGGCCTCGCCGCGATCCTGGTTGAAACTGTAGCCATATCCATAGTCGCCCCTCCCCTGGGACCAGGTATCGACCAAGGAGAAGTTCACGCCGTCGGTGGAATACAGGACCGACAGGTTTTCATTCTCCCATTTCGAGACTTCCTCATCCAGCCGGATCACCATCCGGGCGAACTGCGCGTCCGAGAGGTCGAAAGGTCCGTAGACCATCCGGGCTTCGAGATTGCTCGGGGTTCCGCCCTGCCAGGGGACGGCGTCCTCTCCGCCGGCCGCCGGCCACAGCCGGACCTCGGTTTCGCTGAAGCCCACGCGCCCCCAGGTAGGGTTACCACTGACGGCCCACCCCGGGCCGGGGAAGGCCTTGGAGAAGTCCTCGTCCAGGATGGTGGTCCAGGTGGCAGCTCCGCGCTGTTCCAGCGGCTCGGGGAGCGGAGCCGTGCGGGCCGCTTTGAAGCGTACGGGGCCGGAGAATCGGGCTTTGAGGGCCTCAAAGTCGGGGGCCGGCTGAAGTGCCTCGTCCAGCAGGTTCATGAAGTTGGGCTCGGCATACTGCACGAAGGGCAGCTGCGCCAGGCGATTGGCCTGCTGGAGGGTCTCCAGTCCCGAACGGGTGGCCACCCGGACCAGATGTGAACGAGCCGCCAGATTCTCGCGGGGGATCGGGGTCAAGCCCTGCAAGGCCGAGTCTATCTGCTCGGGGGTGGCCTCGGGGCGGAAGCGGACCAGGAGCTGGTCGGTCAGGATGGCCCGGGCCCCTTCGGCCTGGACCACCGGCGAGGTGAACTCCACCCCGGACTCGCCCAGCATCTCGCGGGCCTGCTCGGAGGCATCCTTCTTGCCGGAGATGGAGACCAAGCGCCAGGCTCCCTGGCCCGGGGTCTGGACCCGACCGGTCTTCTGCTTCAGGGTCGCTCCGGGGGCCAGGCGCACGGCCACGAGGTTGGGAACGACGTTCAAAGGGATGACCTGGTCCCGGAAATAGTAGAAGAGTCCGGCAGAGACATCGGCCTGGCTGCGCGCCGTCCAGGGGACGAAGACCAGCAAGCCCAGCAGCAGGAAAAGGAACAGACGGAGTCCTGGAATTCGGGATCTCAAGATGCGATGGACCTCCCGATCGATTTCCGGCGCTGGAGGGCAAGCGACGTCCCCTGCGGCCAGAGCACCTGGCGCGCCCCCCAGAGAGTGCACACCCGGAAATGGATGATTCGCGGTCGGGATGAGCCGATCCCTGCCGCAGAGAAGCGCTCCCGCCGCCTGGGCGCTCTACAAGCGCCCCGGGGCGGCGAAACTCACGGAGGTCCTTCCTCCCCCTCGCAGCCCCTCTCCCCTACTCCTCGATAAGCTCCAGGTTGGCCCGGGGCGCCAGCCATCTGGTCCCATCGAGGAACTCGATCTCAGCCACCCGGGCCCGCGCGCCGGTAGGGATTTGCAGGGGCTCGACGGGCAGGGTCAGGACCCGAGCCAGGTGGCCGAAGTGGGGTTCGCGGATCACCCGCACCCAGGCGCCGGGGACGAAGCCCTCGCCGGCCCGGGGGCCTTCCACCGCCGGGGGCTCGGGCTCGTCCAGATGGGGGATCAGGATCTCGGGGCGGATCACCCCTGCGCGGATCTGGGTCGCCCCCGAGACTGAGGCCCGGCGTCCCGCGTTCGCCTCCAACAGTTCGAAGGTGCGCCGAGCCATGGGGATCGGGCCGAAGCCCTCGGTAAGCACCAGGGTCAGACCCTTGTCCTCCGAGCCGGTTATCGCCACGCCCAGGTCATAGCCCAGGAAGTCGCGCAGGTCCTGGTCGTGGATCCCCCCCACCACCAGGGCCCGAACCCCGATCTCCAGGGCCCGATCCAGGACCTGCCTAGTCACCAGGGCTCCCCCCACGACCACCTTGCCGGCATGGCCCGGTTCCAGGTCCGAGACCTGCATCTCCCGGGCAGGATCCCCGGTGGCCAGGACCACTTCGCCAGCGGTCTCGCCGCCGATGCCGAAGATGCCCTGAAGTTGGGCCCCATGGGTGCGCACGACCACTCCCTCTTCGGGGATCACCCTCTCGATGACTCCATCCACGTAGGCGTGGACCTGCACGGGGACGGCGGGACCTCGGAGCACCACCTGGCCCGAGACCCCCGAGACCGACTCCAAGGTCCCCGAAATAGGCGCCTGGAGGGTCGCCTTGAAGAAGCCGAAGAAACCCTTGTTCCGCGCCAGGCCTTCGCCCTTGGCCACATGCTGGCCCCGGGTCTTGAGCATGCATTCAGGAACCTCGGCTGGTTCCAGGCCCAGCCGGGCTGCCACGTTGACCATCTCGACGCTGCCGGGGAGGTGGGTGTGGGCCACCACCTGATCCCAACTCACGGGGTCTCCGGCTTTCACGACCACCTCGCCCTTCAGGGGCAGGCGGCGCTCGAGGTGCAGGAGCGTCGCAGCAGTGACCTTCAGGCCCGGAACATAGGCGCTACCCACCGGCAACCTCCCGAGCAACCCGATCGGGGTTCCCGACCGGGCTCCTGGGGTAAAGATCCAGGGCCTGATTCCACTCGGCCAGCGCGCGCAGACGCTCCGCCTTCCCGGTGGGCAGGGCGAAGGGGCGCCGCCCCCGGCCGTCCAGGATCAGACCCACCTCGCCTCCGTGTACCTCGCATTCCAGAACCTTTCCCCGTCCGGACCCCACGTCCAGGCCCCGCTCGGGGACCAGGACGGCCCGGGCCACCTCGCCGGGGCCCAAGGGGATAAGCTTGAGCTGGCCCTGGTCCAGGGTGAATCCGGCCTGGCCGATCCGACCGCTCAGGACCCGGCGGCCGGGCCGGGTCGGGCCGGCGGGAGCGATGCAGGTGCCCAACTCCACCAGGCAGTCCTTCTCGAAGACCCGGGTGGCCGCCTCGGGGTGGACTTCAGCCAGGACCCCCAGTTGCGGCATCATGAAGATCGAGTCTACGGCCAGACGGGTCACCCCTTCAGGGAGGAAGGCATCCATCAGCATCATGGCCGCCTGGGCCCGGCGTGGCGCGTGGGAGAGCACTCCCCCCGAACCTATCAACAGGTCCAGCCCCATCAGGTCCACCAAACTCCGCCCCGAAAAGCCCTGGTCGAACATCGAGGCGATGTCGGACTGGCGTTGGACTCCCTTCAGGCCGGTGGCCAGCAGCCGGTGCTGGTCGAAGGACAGGCGCAGGGCCTCACGGGCCAGGGCCTGCTCGATCATCAATTCCTCGACCAGGTAGGGGATCGAGGTCGGGCGGATCATCTTGTTCTTGATGCGGTTGCGCAACTCGCCCTCGGGCAGGTCGAAGGGCACCCAGCGGAAGACGTCCTCCAGGCCCGCATCGGCCAGGACGTTGGAGATCGAATAGCTCATCCCGTAGTTGGCCGAGACCGTCCGGTTGAAGACCCCGTCGAAGACCGAGAAGACGTCGGTGGTGGCCCCTCCGATATCCACCCCCACCAGGTTGATCCCGCGCTCGCAGGCCACCCGCTGCATGATCAGCCCCACCGCGGCCGGGGTCGGCATGATCGGCTCGTCCACCATCTCCATCAGGCGGGGATAGCCCGGAGCCTGGGCCATCACGTGCTCGAGGAACTGATTCTGAATCTTCAGGCGTGCCGGCTGGAGGTTCTCCTCTTCCAGGCTGGGGCGCAGGTTCTCGACCACCTCCAGGGCGGTCCGCTCTCCCAGGACCGCCTGGACCTGCTCGCGAGCCTCGCGATTGCCTGCGTAGATCACCGGCAGGCGCAGGCTGGTGCCCAGGCGGGGCCGGGGGTCGGCGGCCCCGATCAACTGGGCCAGCTCGACCACGTGCTTCTGGGTGCCTCCATCCACGCCGCCCGCCAGCAGGACCATGTCCGGGCGCAACTGCCGGATCCGCTCGATCTTCTCGTGGGGCCGGCGCCGATCATTCGCCGAGAGCACGTCCATCACGATGGCCCCGGCCCCCAGGGCCGCGCGCTCGGCGCTCTGGGCGGTCATCTGGCGGACAACCCCGGCCACCATCATCTGCAGGCCCCCGCCCGCCGAGGAGGTGGAAAGGTACAGGTCCACCCCCTGCTTGCCGTCGAAGGGGCGGATCAGGTTTCCCCGGTCGTCGAGAAGCGGCCGCCCGACCAGTTCCGCCACCTCGGCCACGGCGTTGATGACCCCCCGGGTCACGTCCTCAGCGGGAGCCTCCACCGTGGTGGGAGCCTCGCCGCGAACCGCCAGGCGGAACTCGTCGCCCCGCTTCTCGATCAGGATCGCCTTGGTCGTGGTGCTGCCGCAGTCGGTAGCCAGGATCGAGCGAATCGCGTCCTTGTCCATCGGCACGCCCCGTTCGGCCCCGAGGGCCGCGCCTCCTCGCGGGACGGGTCCCCCATGAAGAGAATAGCTAATACCCATGGG
>JAAZKF010000290.1 GCA_012799975.1 Burkholderiales bacterium | reverse complement strand
GTCTGGTTTGCCGACCAGAAACTGCTGAGCGAGTTGATCCTCAGCCGGGAGCTGGTGGGCCGGGTGGCCAGTCGCCTGGGGCTGGCAGATGAAGGACGCCTGCTTCGCGAGCAGATCCAGATCAAGCCGGTCTCCGAAACCCGGGGCCAGGTCACCCTGCTGGCCATCTCTGTCAGCGCGGAGAATGGCGAAGAATCCCAGAAGCAGACGCGGGCCCTGGTGGAAGAATTCATCACCTACGTCGAGGAACTCTCTGCCCGGGAGTTCGCCGGCACCCGTCAATTCCTCGAGGACCTGGTGGCTGAGGCCCGGACCAACCTGGATGCGACCGAGACGGCCATCCTCAAGTGGCAGGAAGAACACGAGGCCCTCAGTGTCGAGCAGGCCCTGACCGCCATCGCGGACCGAGAGAACCAGTTGGAGGCCCAGAAGAACGAGCTTCAACAACAGGTTGCCGGATTGCGCTCGGAGCTGGCCCAGCTTGAAGACTTTTCCAGCGGGCGCAGTTCCACTCCCCCTTGGGCCGTCCTGGGGCAGGAGAGGTCCGGTCTGGCCAATCTGCAACAGGATGTCTCCCAGCAGCGCCTGAAGCTGGCCGAACTGCACGAGGTCTTCACCGAAGAGAGCCAGCAGATCCGCGAGCAGACCCGGCGCCTGGGAATCGTCGAAGGGGTCTACAACCGAGAACTTTCAGCTACGGTTCGTTCCTTCATCGAAGAGAAACAGGCGTCCCTGGGCAAGGCGCTGGCAGCGCTGAAGACCGTGGATGGCGGGTTGGCCGAAGTGCGCAAGAAGCGGGACGTCGGCGATCAGCGTTTGCAGCTCGCCCGCCTGCAGCGTCAGTTGGCCATGTACGAAGATAACTACAACTCCCTGATGACCCAGCTCTACAAGGCTCGGGTCGCCGAGCAGGGCAGCCGCCGCTCGGGCGCCATCTCGATTCTGGAAGCCCCCGGCCAGGGGAAGCCGGCCCTGCTTGTCGAGAGGCCCAGCAGCGCCCGCCGGCTTCTGATCGGATTCCCCTTCTGCCTGATCTTCGCCTTCACTATCGTACTGCTGTTGGATTATCTCTCGTCGTCGATGCGCATCCAGCCTCGCGTCGAGGAGGCCCTCAACCTGCCGATCCTGGGTTCGATCCCGCGTTTACCTGATGACTTGGCCGAAGAGTGGGAGGAGCTCAAGAAGGCTGCTGTGCGCGAGATGGTCGCGGTGGGGGCGGGCTCCCGCTCGGGCAACGGCAACGGCAACGGCAATGGCAACGGCAATGGCCGTTCACACAGCAAAAATCGGATTAATTGAGCCCTGGTTCCCAGCCTGCGAAGAGGGCAGGCTGGGAACCTTCATCTGTTGGGGCGTGTCAGAATCTCCGAATAGAGGGCTTCCAGGCGTTCGAACATCACCTGGTCGCTGAATTCCTCGGCCCGGACCTGTCCGGCCCGCCCCATGCGGTCCCGCAGGTCCGGGTCTTCCAGAAGTCGAGCCAGGGCTTCGGCCAAGGCCTCCGGTTCGCGGGGAGGGACCAGCAGACCCGTCTCTCCCTCGACAACCACATCGGGAAGACCTCCTACGCAGGTGGCCACGACCGGAAGACCGTCCGCCATCGCTTCGACCGCCGCACGACCCATGCCCTCATTGTGGGAAGGGAGCACGAAGAGGTCGAAGCTTCGCAGGGCTGGAGCAGGGTCTTCCAGACGCCCCGTGAGTTCGACATGAGAGGCCAGATCCAGGTCCTGGATGCGCTCGAGGACGGTCTCGCGCAGGGGGCCGTCCCCGACCAGGACCAAGCGTGCCCGGGGGAAGCGAGCCACCACCAGGGTCATGGCCTCCAGGAGATCCAACACCCCTTTGATTTCGACCAGCCGGGCCACGAAGCCGATCGTCAGGTCCTGGCCCCCCGAGGCGGTCTCGAGGGGGCGGCGGTAGC
>JAAZKF010000289.1 GCA_012799975.1 Burkholderiales bacterium | reverse complement strand
TCGAAGACCCTGACGGCCGCCTGTGCCCGGTTCAGCGAGACTGTCCAGAGTCTTTCCTTGGGCGCCAGGTCGGGGCGGCAGTGACCGCGGACCTGTATTTCGATGAGTCCGCCGGGGTCTTCCGCTTCCAGGCTGGCGGACTCTCTGGCCTGCCTGACCAGGATCGGTCCCACGTGCCGCGCCCAGACGGCCAGCGCACGGTTTCCCCGCTCGGAGAAGGCGTCTGGTCGGGCGCTGGAAAACATCTTCTGGTCAAAGAAGCGGACCAGGAAGGTGCTGTCCCCTCGGGCATAGGAAACGCCGAAATGCGGGGGCAGTTCATCTTTGAATTCCTGGCCCATTCCCCTGGCCAGCGCTTCCTGGCGGTCCTGGATGGCCTTCAGTCGCCTCTGTTTCTCCTGGGTGAGTTGTTGCTTCTCCTCTTCCAGCTTCCGGTTCTTGGTCTTCAACCGGATATTTTCTTTCTGGAGGCCTTCCTTCTCGGAATCCGCGCTGGTCGCCCCGACGCTGAAGACCATCAGGAGGCATGCCAGCACCACCAGGGTGGAGATGGTGACGTCGCTCAGGACGATGAAGGGGTTGAAGGGAACGCTATTCCGACGGTGCCGATTCACCGGGAACCCCCGCTGTTACTGTCCGGCACCGCAGCGCCTACCGGTTTCCTGCGGAATAATCGGGCCCAGAGGGGAGTGGTCAGGGAAGTGGAGATGGTGTTGACATCCTGGCTCAGGGAAGCCAGGGCCTGGGCCATGTCTTCCAGGCGCCCATACCCTCCCGGCGGACGCCGGGCCATCTCGGCATAGGTCTCGGCCAGGTTTACCAAGGCCTCCCGCATCCCGTCGGTGGCCAGGCTCGCCTGCTCCAGGCTGAGGCGGTGGGGAGCCAGGGAATCCAGCATTCCTTCCAGGCTCTCTTGTAGGGGCTTCAAACCTTCCGATTGCGCCTGCAAGGCGTTGCGCAGGCCTTCCAGTCGGGTATAGAGGCCCTCGCCCTGGTCCAGGCGGTCCTCTATCGAGACCAGGAAGGTTTCGTGGCCGGTCCGCAAGGACTCGGCAACCTTCTCGCCGACGTCCGTGAAGGTAGCCTTCTGGGTCTCCAGGATCTGCACAAGCTCGCGGTTGACCTGTCCCATCCTGTCCGTGGTTTCACTCAGGGCTGTCTGGACCACCCGCGCGTGCTCCTGGATTTGCTCTGCAGTAAGTTTCCAATGGTCGGTCATGGGGCTGACGGTCTTCTGCAGGTCCTCGACTATCGAGGTGAGTCGGGAGAACTCTTGTTGCTGACGCTTCTCCCACTCTCCTAAATTACCGTTCAGGCTGTTGAGGCTGGTCGCCAGGGCACTTATGCCCTGCCGCAGATCAGCCAGATCACTTTGGGCCTCCAGAACGGCCTTCTGGTCGACCAGCAGTTGGGAAAGGCTGTCCAGCGTCTGCCGGGTGGCCTTCTCCAAGGCCTGCCCTCCTTCGGCCAGGCGTGTGGACACAGCAGTGACCTGTCGGCTGGTCTCGGCGAATTGCTGCGAAGCTAAGGGCAGGGCCTTAAGCCCCTCTTTTAGTTCTCCCGAGGCTTCCCGCAGGGCCTGCTCGGAGGACCTTACGCACTCCTTGAAGGAGACCATGGCCTCTTCGACCTTGGCGACCCAGCGGCTCTGGTCCAGGTTCTCCAGGGCCTTGAGGACTTCCGCGACCTTCTCGAAGGAGGTCTGCATCCCCCGGGCTATGGGTTGGAGCTCCTCGACCGCCTCCTTCAACTGGTTGGAGGGCTCGGCCTTGGCCTTCTCTTTGAGGATCCGGGCGAGGATCTCGCTCTCGGTGAAGCGGTCGAGGTCCTGCCAGGTCCGCTCGATCTCGTCGTCGATCTGGCCCTGGCGCCCCGACAGCAGGACCCCCAGGAAAAGACCCACGGCGGTAGGGATGAAGAAGGCGGGGAGGTGTCTCAGGGGAGCCTGGATCTGTTTGATGAGCTGCGCGAAGTCGGTAGCCTCGTTGTGGGCCAGGGCGTCGGCCAGTCCGCTCACGGTCATGATCAACCCCACGATCGTGCAGACGATGGCCAGCGACACCAGGATATTCGACATTAGTGAGGATACCTGTTGCAGAGGCACCTCGAGCCTGCGCAGCAGGAAGGTCCCGATATCTCCCTCCATGAGGGGCGTGTCGATCGCCCGTTTGAGGAATTCCTGGCGGTCGCGCAAGGGCGTGAGCTGGTTCTGGGGGAGTTCCCAGGTTGTAAAAAAGGCCTTTGCCACGGCTTCGGACTGGACGTGCTGGTTCTGGGGCTGGTCCTGGGGGAGTTCCCAGGAGTCTCCGGCCGACCTCAGGGACTCGAGCAGGCTGCGCTGCTGCTTACACCAATTCAAGGTCTTCTGGCTCTGATTCAGGGCGAAGAAAAACAACCCGACCAGGAATAGCACGGCTGGGAACAGGATGGTGGATTCCACGGCGCTTCCTAGCCCTCCGGCAGGTAGTTTTTGATCTGCTCCAGCAGCAGGAAGGTGGGCAGGGCGTAGTTCTCGTTGGGGTCGATCTGGTCTTGTTCATACAGGCATAGGGTGTTCATCCCGATGACCTTGCCCTTGCGGGTGATCGGGCCACCGCTCATTCCGGGCGCGCTCTTGGCGTCGTGGGTCAAGCGGGTGACCCCTCCCTGGTCGTTCCGATCCACCCGGGAGAGGATCCCGTGCAGCACTTTCACGGAGGGGCCGAATTCGTTGGTGCTGGTCTTATCCGCCATGGGGAAGCCGTAGACCTTGATGTTCTCCTCTTCCTGGAATTCCGTGGCCTTATCCAAGGGAAGGTAGGGCAGGGGGGAGGGCCGGTTCACTTTGAGGACCACCCAGTCATACTTCAACTGCTCGTCGCTGAGGCCCGGTTCCCCCTGGCCCTGGGCCTGCACGGTGGCTGGCAGGATCTCCCGCCTGCCGTCGCCTGAGAGGAAGTGGACTTCGATCCTCCCCGTGGCCTGTTGGCCTTCATGCCACAAGAGATGCTTGTTGGTCAGGATGTAGCCTTTGGTCGGATGGATGATCACGCCGCTGCCCTGGCGGTTCCACTCCTCTCCGCCGACGTTGGTGATCAGGACTACAGCTTCCTTGGCTTTCTGGTCCGAGAGCGAGTCGAGGTAGTAGAAGACCCCACCTCCCACCAGGAACAGCACGAGCAGAAGGGCTACTATCCACCCCCACGGGGAGCGACGGCTCTCGGGGGACCTCCACGCGGGCAACAGGATCTCGTTGTTGGCGTAGTAGAAGCTGGACATCAGGAACCTCCCAGCCTGGATGGGTTTCCGCACTTCGGGCAATCCAGCGTCCGGCCGGGCATGGTCACCCCGAAGAGGTGGCCGCACCGGGTGCAGTACCAACCCGCCTGCGGGGCCGGTGTGTTCTGGCTCGGACGGGGCTCGCCGGTTTTCAGGAACCGGGCGTACTCGTGTGGAACCGTGGGCAGTGGGATCTCGAAGTCGGTGCAGAACCTGAGCACCCCGTCCAGGGTCCGGTCGTAGTGAACTCCGTACAGTTGCAGGTCGGGGAGGTCGCCCGGACGCTCATCCGCCTTCTGCAGGCGCCGCTCGTTGATGGCCTCGACCGCCTGGCGCAGACTTTCGGCCGCCATTCCCAGGTTGTCCTGCAGATAGCTGCGGATGTTGCGCTGGATCGCGTGGCGCACGTCGGGGCGGTGGGCCAGGTCCCGGGCAGCCAGGTTCAGGTCGCCCTTCGCCTGGTATCTTTCGGGGATAGGCCGGCCGGCGGGGTCCTGGCGTTCGTAGCGGAACTCGTGACCCTGGACCTTGTCCAGGAAGGTCCAGCGTTCCAGGATTATTGAGCCGAGAAGCAGGTTGGTGGCTTCCTCCAGGGCCTGTTCGGTGGGCGGGAGTTTGATCCGCTGATCGCTGAGGGCGGGGAACCAGTCAGGCTGGTCAGCACCCGCGTAGAGGAGGGTCTGACGCGAGTTGAGGTCGTAGCCGGTCAGCAGGTGGGTCTTGATCGAGCACCTTTCGACGGCGCAGGTCACCGACCAGGGGCTCCACTGGTCGGTCAGCGTTTCGTGTATCTTCTCTTCCTGATATCCTCCCCGCCATTGCTGCAGCCAGGCCTTTCCCGCGGCCTCCTGCTGCATCAGGTCCGGGTAGCCGTCTTGATTGGCCTGGACGATCAGGGAGCACTGGGTCCCTGCCTTTCCGAAGGAGAGGTTCAGATACTCCGATGAACTCCTTTGGAACTGGATCAGTGGTTCGGCTTCGGCGAAGAGGTTCGGGAAGGGGCGGCCGGACTCGGAAGCCTCCTTCTGGAGAAGGGACAAGACCTTCAGGTTGTAGGGGTTGGCCTCGCCCTGGGCCCTGGTGACCCGCTCGAAGGCCTGCCTCTCCATTTCCTGCAGGTGCAGGTAATCGGCTGCCCCCTGCTGTTTGGGAGGACCCGCAGCGAAGAGGGTCGGCTCGGCCGTCGCGTCCTGTTCGGGGAGGCCTTGGCGAACCAGAGTCTCGAGTTCTTCCAGAAGCCCTGGTCGGGTCTGACCTTGAACACCCCGGGTCTTTCTCTTCAGCAGGCCCAGTCCTTTGGAAGGGGTCGTGGCCAGGGCCTTCTTCAACCGCTCGATCTCGGAGGTCGGCAGCACCAGGCCGGGGGCGTCCTTCTCCAGGTCGTCCGTGGTAGTCCCTAGCCTGCTCTGGTAGTCTTCCAGATACCTCGCGAAGTTTTCGAATCTCCTGGCCAGTTTCTCGAGCCAGGGTCCGAGTTCTTTGTAGACCTGCCTCTTGCTCTCCAGGACCAGGCGAAGCAGGCTGGAATTGGCGAAGTTCCAGCACTCTTCCAGAGACCTGGGGGTCTGGGTGGCCTGGGGTTTCACCTCCTCCAGGCCCTCCTCCAGAAAGGCCAGCTCCTCGGCTATGGCCTGGTGGATCTCGTGGGCAGCGGCCCGGGCCGTGGCTGGACCCTTCTCGGCACACACCTGCAGCAAGGTCGTGGCCGTCGACTGGGGCAGGCTCTCGAGGTTGTCCTGGGCCAACAGGCGGTCGCGATTCGTCTGGACGATGGCGCAGGTGATCCCGGGCTGGTTGGCGACGGGACCACCGTGCCGGGTCTGGAACTGCTCTTTGAGGGCGTTCAGGGTCTCGACCAGACCTCCGGGCTTGATTCGGCCCTGCTCATCGAAGGCCCTGGCCTTGCAGTTGGCCAGTTGCGTCAGGGGCTCGAAGCCCGTGACGGGCTGCAGCAGGTTCTGGCAGAGTTGGTCTTCCTGGACGATTCGCGGGGTGCGGTTCCTGCGGATCGATTCCTCGGGAATCCCCAGCTCGCGGCAACTCCTGGTCACCGCGTCGGCCAAGGCCGGGGCGTCCACCTGGTTTGAACAGCGGATCTGCTCGCGGGCCAGGTGGACGAAGAGATGGCGCGTGACCAGGGCCGCCGGCCATTCCCGGCTGGACACACCGAAGGTGAAGAACCCTTTGGGATTGTTGGCTACAGCGTCGGCTTGCCAGGCGATAGCCCCCTGGGAGGATTCGGAGGGGAGCTTGACTTTCTCATCCGGGGTCTCGTCCCGGTAGACGGCTACGGTGCCGGTCAGCAGGTGCTCGGCGATCTTCCACTGCAGTTCGTTGAAGGCTCGAGCGGGGTCCGCATCCAACGGACGGTCTTGTTGGGCCGGAATCGAAAGATAGACCTGGTCGAAGGGAGGGTTCCTCTCCGGGGGGACGGTCACCCCGTCCTGGTCGGTGAGGTAGCTGTACTCGTACTGCATGCTGCCGTCGTAGTGGTCCAGTTCGGTCAGCAATGCCGCCGTGTTGCGCAACTCCAGGTCCTTGCTGACGCCGGGGCGGGCCAGGGCCGCGTGTCCCACCTGGGTGACGCTCTGGGTCGACCAGTTCAGTTCTCTTCGCAGGCGCCGGAGAAGGAAACCTACATCTATGAAAGAGCCGGATCCCGTCCCCCCTCCTGAAGAGGTGACCACCACGAATCGGACCGAGGTGAGCACGCGGGTAGGGGTCAGGACCAGCCAGGAGGGGTCCAGGCCCTCCAGGGGCTGGCCTTGGAGGGAAACCGAGGTGATCAACTGCTGGTGGAAGTCGATCAAGGCCTGACGCAGTCCCGCCAGGTTGCCGCTGGCCAGGAAGGCCAGGTGGCTGAACATCCGCTGGCCTCCGACGCCCTGCGAGAAGCCGACCGTGCTCAGGCGTTGGCGCATGCGCTCGTCGAACCACTCGGCGACGCGGAGTCGTCGGGAGACCACGCCGTGGTCCCGGTTGGGGTCCTGGATGCTGCGGATGACGTCGTCTGGCGGTTCTACCACGTTGGCCACTGACCATTTCCGCCTGTCACCCCCCAGGCCCTGAAGGGCCTTGGTGGCGGAGTCTGCGTGGGTATCCACGTAGAGATAGCGCAGGAAAGGCAGGTCTGCCGTTCCGATCCGGTGTTCCATGCGCTTGCGGAGTTTCTGCAGGATCAGGGTGCCTGTTCCCCCCAGACCGATGAAGACTGTGGGGGCGATAGCGAGTTTCATGGGTTTCCTCCAGGTGGGGGATGGGTACTCAGGCCGTGGTTCGGAAAGGGGTGGTGGAGGGGCCAAGCCACAGAGGGGCGCCGGGCCGGGGCAGCACGATGGACTCACAAAGCGGTTCGGAATCCCGGGGAATCAGCGGCGCGGGCCGGGACGGCGGTGCAGGGATGACCTGCTGCAGAACGGGATGGCCCAGCAGGAACAGGACGCCCAGGAGCGCAGCCAGGATCGCGGCGCGCAGGGTGTTCCGGGTGCCCCGGTCGGGTTTCCATTCCAGGCTGCCGCGGGTCACGGGCCCTCGTCGGTCGACCAGTTGGAGTTGGTGCTCCTGGTGGGGGAGAAGGGTCGTCTCCTGGGTGCGGCTGGCCATCTCCTGGAACATGAAGCCCGGCAAGGCCTCGAGGCGGAGCTTCCACGGAGACCACGACCAGGGAGCCTGGAGGGTGGCGCGCAAAACCACGGGGTCACCCAGGTCGTCGCGCAGCGGGGTCAAGGCCAGCCCGGGCTCGTTCTTGGAGGCCTTGATGTCCAGGGGGGGAGGGGGGCGCAGGCGCCAGGGGACGGTGACCTGGCAGTTGCCTTCCCGATGGAGCAGGGTCCCGGCACGGCTGGAGTTGAGTTTCAGCAAGAGCCCCACCGCTGCGACCAGGGGGAGAAGGGGAAGGAGTGGGACGGCCCCGCGTACCGTCTTCCAGGTGTCGACGGGGTGGGTAGGCGTCTGGATCGGGCCAGGGTCGATGACCGGGATTTGCCTGGGTTGGAGAGCCCCATGCATCCGGTCTTTGGCGTCTTTGGAACCACTGGTCAGTACCAGGAGCTCGAAGGTCTTCTGGTCACGAGTGAAGGTATAGGCCTTCTGCCCCCACACCGGGTCTTCTGGTCTGGGATCCTGCCGGGAGGCGAACCTCTCTTTGAATCGGGGAGGGAAGGTGGAGTCTGCCTTGAGGAGCCGCCCGTCGTCGTCGTCGCGGTCGCCTAGGACCAGGACCAGGGAAAGATGGCTGGCAGGGACCTGGGAGGCCAGTTCCAGCAACCTGGCTCGGGCTGCCAGTGTTGCGGTTCCCGGTGAAGCCTTCCCCGGAATGCGCAGGGCGGACATCACCTTCTCACGCAGTTGGGACCTCTCGTCAGTGGGACCGACCTGCCAGGGAGCGGTGGGGTCGGGCGAAACCTGGATCCGGTTGTCAAAAGCCAGAACCGTCAGGCGATCGCCTTCGACGGCCACCTCATTCAGCCAGAAGCCGATCAGTTCCTTGGTTGTCTGGAGTTGCAGTCCGCTCATGCTGCCCGAGACGTCGACACCCAGGAACCAGTGGACCTTGGCTTGACAGAGGGCAGGGAAGAGACCCCTCGTATCCTGGGCCAGGATTCTGCACCAGGCACGGGCACTCTTGAGGGTGGGGGTGCCTTCCTGTTGGGAATGAGCGGGCGAGGGGGCGAGGGCCAGGACCAGGCCGAGGAAGAGCCCGCTCCAGAACCGGAACGGTCCTCTCACGGCAGCACTTGGATCTGGCCCCGGGACAGATCGACCCGCCAGGCACGTCCGGATTCCCACACGACGCGGGTCCTGGCGACTCGAAGCGGAGCCCACTTAAGCTTGTCACGATGGCCCGTGGTGGGGTTGACCAGGTAGAATTCTTTGTGCAGCGCCTGGGGCTCCGGAGAGTATTCGAGGAGCAAACGCAGTTCACCCTGGAAGGGCAGGGCCTGCATTCCTCCCACCTCTGCTTCCTGGGTGCCGTCCAGGGTTGCAAACTGCCGGGCTCCGACGGTGCCGTCCCCGGTTCGGGCCAGGTCCACCGAGTGCAGGCAAATCGGACTTCCAGGCGGCTGAGTGCAGAGGAAGAGGCTCCCGCCAAAGGCCGTGACGGAGCGCGCCCTTGAACCCTGTAGCGTGGGCAGGGGCAGGACGCTCTTCAGGGAAGACCGCCCATCAGCTTCCGCCTGGATCATGACCAGGGAAAATTCCTCTGAATCTGTTTCGCATACGAAAGCGATTTCTTGGGGACCCAGCGGGACTGGTTGCTGCCAGAGTCTGGCACTTTGGGGGTTCGGCCAGAGGACCTGGAGCGGCTCGGTGGGGTCCTTGCCCCAACGTTGGATCTTGCCATCCGGCGTGACCAGGAGGAAATCATCCCTCAGGCGGACCGGGGAGGGGCTGGAGGAAGCCAGCCCTCCGGGCAGGGGGATCTCACTGTACCCGTCCGGTTGTCCTGGAGTCGTGGAATCGGTGAAGCGCTCCAGCGAATAACGCTCCATCCTCTGGTTGCGTGCTCCGTTCGTGCCGACCACGAGCACCTCGCCGCCGGCGATCAGGACGCGAGGGTCCGCCAGGGGAAGGCTCTGTCGGATCAGGCGTTCGCCGGTGCCAAGAGCAAAGCACTGGAGGGTCGCGCTGCCCTGGACCCGGGTCAAGCAGTAGACCAGGGTTTCTCCCACCTGAAGCTGTGTCTCAGAGTCGGCCCCCTCCACTCTGGGAAAGGTCCATGAGGTGGGATGTTCCAGGGTCCGGGTATCGTAGGCCCAGAGTTGTCCCCCGTCCACGAGGCAGTAGATCCGGGTGTGGCGGCAGGCGGTCTGCCAGAAGGTGGTGTTCGTCGTCTTCCCCTGGCATTCTCTTTGTTGAGGACATTCCGCAGGAGGTTTCAGGGTGTAGAAGGCATCCTCCGGGAAGGGGGCCTCGGAGGATGCCAAGAGGTCGGCGCGGAGATGGCTCGTCCCGCCTGGATGAGGACCCCGGAGAGGGTCGTCGAGGGCCTGAGGCGGCTGGTCCAGACTGGCATAGCTGTAGAGATGTCCCGACCTGGGTCCCAGGACGTGGAAGCCCAAGACCAGATAGGACCCTTCTGGCCCGGTACCCGGCGGATCCGGCAGCACCCTGATTGAGCCGCAGACGGGACAGTATCGGTGGCGCTCG
Organism: Burkholderiales bacterium; assembly: GCA_012799975.1. Lineage (GTDB taxonomy): Bacteria > Vulcanimicrobiota > Xenobia > Xenobiales > Xenobiaceae > Xenobium. The sequence continues at coordinate 348 of JAAZKF010000289.1, read as the reverse complement.
TCTGCAGGGTCAAGGTCTCTTCGGCAGCTCAGACATCGTGGTATGGGCAATGCAGGTCCTCATCACCATCCCGGGGCGATTCCTCCGGATGCATTGGAAGGTTACCCATCGCAGGATGGTTTTGTCAGAGTCAGGTTCCCTGAGCACTTCAAAACGTCCTCCATATCCTACCTCAAGGGGGGTGACATATCGTGTCACCACCTCTCCACTCAAGGGTGTACCACCTGAATCCGCCGCCTACCGTGGCATTCGGCCGTCGAGGCGGGCCCGTCTGCGTCGTCAGGCGCACCTCTGCGGTGCTCACGTAGTTTCCAACTACGCTCCGCTCCTCGATGCACGCCTTCCTGG
>JAAZKF010000288.1 GCA_012799975.1 Burkholderiales bacterium | reverse complement strand
AGGCGAGCGCCTGTGGTTGGCCGGGGTGGACGATCTGGGGACCGGCCACGACGATCTGGAGGAGACCCTGCGCGCCATCCCCGACGGGGAGGCCACGATCCTGTTGTGCCACAATCCGGACCTGGTCGAGGAGGTCTCGGAGCATCAGGTCCCCTTGATGCTGAGCGGACACACCCACGGCGGGCAGGTGTGTCTACCGTTCTTGGGACCGGTCTATTGCTTTTCTCGATTCTATCGGCGCTATGCCGCCGGACTCTTCCAGGTCGGCCCTACCTCCCTCTATGTCAATCGGGGGCTGGGGAAGGCCTTGCTTCCGATTCGCTTCCTGTGCCGTCCAGAGGTGACGGTCCTGGACCTCAGGTCTTCCTGAAACCATGCAGATGCGTCCCCTCCGCTTGATTCCGCAACTCCACCCGCGCGTCTGGGGTGGAGACCTCCTGGCGCGGCGCTTCGCCCGCTGCGCCCGGACCGGGGGAGGCATCGGCGAGTCCTGGGAGGTCCACGGAGACCTGCTGGTCGCTGGCGGTCCCGATCAAGGCCTGACCCTGGACGAGCTGGCCCGACGCGAGGGCCAGGCCCTTCTGGGGAAGAGATGTCCGCCTTCTACGACCTTCCCCTTGTTGGTCAAGTGGTTGGACTGTCGGGATTGGCTTTCTGTCCAGGTGCATCCGGACGATGTCGTGGCCCGAAGTCTGACGGGGGACCCCTCGGCTCGCGGCAAGACCGAATGCTGGTACCTGGTCGAAGCCGAGGAGGGGGCCGAGGTGATTCACGGACTGGCCGCAGGCGCTTCGGTAGAGGATCTGGCCCGATTCCAAGGTCGGAAAATCCTGGATTTTCTGCATAGGCAGGTGGCTCACGCCGACCAGATCCTGTATACGCCGGCCGGTACGGTCCATGCCCTGGGCCCGGGGTTGCTCCTGCTGGAGATCCAGCAGAGCAGCGATCTGACCTATCGCCTCTACGATTGGGGGCGCCTCGGATTGGATGGAAACCCCCGGGAACTGCACCTGCCAGAGGCTCTCCGGTCGCTGCGGGATTCGCGTCCCGAGCCCCTCCGGAACCTGCCGCCTTCAGGGGTGGGACAACCTCGGTTGGCATGCCCGCATTTCGCTTTGGAGACGATTACCGGGTCTGCCGGTTGGAATCCGGCTGGCCTGAGCCTGGAGATCCTGGCGATGGTCCGAGGGGAGGGTCAACTGGAAGTCGAGGGGCAGACCGAGCGGCTCCTACCCGGCGATGTCCTGATCGTGCCGGCCAGTGCCCGGGAGGTGCATCTGGAACTCCCGGCCGGGGGGCTGGTGGTTCGGGTCCGTCTGCCGGAGCCGTCATGAGCGCGCAGGAGTCGGGCCCGGTCAGTCCAATTCCGATTTCGATGTCTGCAACCGTTGGAATCGTCGGAACCACGGTGGCTGGTCTGGCCTTGGCCTGCGGCCTGGCCGACCAGGGAGTGGCCAGTTTGGTTCTGGACCAAGGTTTTCCGACTGCAGAGGAGGACCACCCGGTGACCCTGGGGCCACGGTCTTTGGAGGCCATGGCCCGCTGGGGCCTGGCCGGGCACTTCCGGGAACTGGTCCCCGTGATGCGGCGGATCCGAGCCTTCTATCAAGGCCAGGAGCTGGTGCGCGTGTCCACCTCCGAGTTGCCGACCCGGTATCCCTTCTACGTGTGTCCGACCCGAGGAAGACTGCGGCGTCTGCTGGCCGAAGTCGCCCGCTCCTCCGGGAGGGTCGAGCTGGCTCCCTGCGCCCGGGTGGTCGGGATCCAGGCCCGTTCGCAGCGGGTGCGAATCCTGCTGGAGGATGGGAACACTCGCACTTTCCGCTTCCTGGCTGCCACCTGTGCCTCGCTCCGCCGCCTGTTGGAGGTCCCCTTGTTGCCGCTCCCAGACCTCTCCTGGCGCGCCTCAGGCAGTGCTCCGAGTGCTCCCGGGGACGAGTTGGGCCTTTTCCTGGGGCCCTCCGGGATGGCCTGGACCTGCCCTCGGGTCGACGAGCCCCCCTTCCTGGCCGCTGAGGCCTGGCAGGAGGCGGGCGCCGGGGAACTGGGCCAGGAACTGCAACTTCCAGGGGATTTCTCGTTGGAAGCGGAGTCGGAGGGCCGGGAAGTGGGTACGGCTTCGACTTGGCGTCTGGGCCCGGTCTTCTTGCTGGGCGGAGGCGCCCGCAGCCTCCCCGTGGGTGCCTGGAGGAGTGCAGATACCGACGTGGCCGAAGCCGAGGCCCTGGCTTGGCGCATGGCGGCGGTCCAGCGGGGAGCTCCCGATAAGCTCCTGGATGGCTACGGGTTGGAGCGGAGCGCCCAGAGCCGGGCCCGGGTGAGTCTGGCGCGTTTCTGGTTCCCGCGCTGGTGCCGCCCGGATCTGGTTCGGGCCCTGGCTCCATTTCTGCGCTTTGGCTTGTTTCGCCATCCCCTGGGCCAGGCCTTGGGTGGGTTGTCGGGGTGTTATCAGCCCTCGGAGTGGTGTCTGGACGAACGCCCCCGCCGGCATCGCCCCCCGCCCAGGCCGGGGATGCGCTTGCCGGAGGTGCGTTTCCAGGATGAGACGGGTCGGCGTGGCTGGCTCCTGGACCTGGTGGGGCGGCGCCCCCTGGTCCTGCGTTTCGGGGAGGGACCTTCGCTGGGCGGATTCCGCGTCTCGGCTCGGAATAGTGGGCCGGGAATCCTCCATGACGGCGATGGAAGTCTTCAGAGGGCCCTGAACGGCAGGCCGGGAGAGGTCCTGTTGGTGCGGCCGGATGGCGTGGTGGGCCATCGAGCCTGGCCGGAGGACCCGCGGCGCTCGGCGGCCTGGCTGGCCGGTTTGGGGGAGAGATGAGTTCCAGGATTCCCACACTCAGCGAAAGTGCCTACTCGCGCTCGGCTTTCCGACTCCTGGGGTTGTCGGCTGAAAAGCCGTTGGAATCCCTGAAGGCAGCGGCAAACGAGGCCCTGGAGGCAGCTTCCCGGGGAGTCGCCGGACGCCCGCCCGGTGACCTTCCCTGGCTCCCCGAGGTTCGCCAGGACGAGGCCACCTTGAAGCGGGCCATCCAGGTCCTGTCCGAGGCAGAGGGGCGTATGCGCGAACGTCTGTTCTGGCCGCATCAGCGGACCCCTGCCGACCAGGAGGCGCTGGAAGCTGCGCGGGCCGGCCGCTTCGAGGTCGCCGTCGAGTTGTGGCAGCGCGCCTGGAAGGAGGAGCCGGGCTGGCGAACCACGGCTGCGCACAACCTGGCAGTGTTCTATCATTCGCGGGCCCTCTCGGCTCCTCGAGGCCCGGCGGCCGCCCTCCGCGACTTTGAGCAGGCCCGGATCTGGTGGCGCCACGTCGTGGCCGGGGGACGCCTGGAGCCTCTCTTCCTGGATGGCGAGAGAACAGAAGAGCAGATCATGGAGCTGCGGGGCGGGCTGGAAAAATGGATCTCGCAGGAATTTCAGGACCTCTTGTCTCCCGAGCGGAAAGGAGCATCTGGAGGCGGTTTGATCCCGCTCTTCGGCCCCGGCTGGATCGGCCAGGAGTACGTAGGCTACGAAAATCATCAAGAGCGCCGCGCGGGGATGCTCATCGCCCTGGAAGAGGCGGAGGAAGCGGTGCGCCTGGGGGACCGGGAGGCGGTCATGGCAGCCATCCATGCTGCCGAGGACATGGCCGCCCTTCCTGCAGATATCCGGGCCGTGGAGGAGGCTCGGTGCAGGCTGGCGACCCGCCTGGTCTGTCGGGGTCTCAAGCCGGTCTCTCGCCCCCCCCTGGTGGTCTCCTTCTCGGGTATGGGGACGGCCCTGGTCGGTATGGAGAAGGTGGACCCGGCCAGTTATTCGTACGAGACCCGGCTGATGTTCATCGTGGGGCACCTGCCCGTGCTCCCCCTGGGGCGCTATCGGGTCCGCCAGTCCTCCGATGGTTCCCCGGAATTCCTGGGGCGTCTTCCCGTTGACGGCCTGACGCTGACCCACTCCCTGTTGGTGGTCGGAAGTCTGCTGCTGTGCTTGTGGGGAGCGAGCCACCTGACCCAGATACACGGGTATCGCCTGGCTCATCTGCTGCCCTCGGGAAGCTCGGCGCTCAGCGGTCCAGCCGCCATCTCCCGCCAGGAGGCCCGGGACCTGGAGTCCTCGCGCGAGGCCCGAATCGCCAAGCTGGCCGAGCTCGATCAGACCTTGCGGGAACTCGAATCCGAGCAGCAAAGACTCTCCCAGGAGGAGTTGCCCGAGTTGGAGCGCATGCTGGCCTGGGCCACTTCCCACCCTCGAGCCGATTCCTCCCAAAGGCGCGAAGTCCAGGAACTCAAGAACCGGATCGAGGAGGTGCACGCCCGTCTCGAGGAGATTCCGGAGGAGATCAAGTCGATTCGGGTCCTGAGCCGGGAGATCCGGGCCTTGGAGAGATCGCTGAAATGAAGGCTCGTCGCCCGGTTATCACCCCGGAGGCCTCCCGCTTCCTTGAGTCCCTGGGAGAGGCCTGGGTCTTGGAGGCCGGTTCCGAAGCCTTGTCGACCCCGGATGGCCCCCTCCACCCCTTGGCCCGAGTCCTGCTGGGAGGCGAGCGGCTTACCCTGCTGAGCGCCGGCCCCGAGGTGGGCACGGCCGGATTCGCGCGACGGCTGGCGCATCTGGTCTTGGGCCCGCTCTCTGGTGATATCCTGCTCTTCCTGGACGAGTCGGGCCAGACCGTGGAGACCCCGCTCCGCCCCCTGTCCCGCCCCGGAGTGCGGCGGCGCTTCCATTTCTCGCTGCTGCTGGCGGAGAGCGCCGGCCGCTTGCAGGATGCCACTGCGATCGAGGAGGTTGTGTCCGAGGCCTTGGGGCGTGAGGTCCGCTGCAATCCTACCGGCCTGAACACCCTGGATGACGAGATGGTGAATCTGGCCCGCGCCCAACCTGAACTACCCATGCTGCCAGCGGCGGCT
>JAAZKF010000287.1 GCA_012799975.1 Burkholderiales bacterium | reverse complement strand
TCGGCATCGGCCGGGGGCAAGGCTTCACGATCCCTGCCAACGTGGTCCGGGACGTGATCACCCGGGCCGAGGTCGAAGGACGGATCCAGAGAGGCTGGCTGGGCATCTACCTGCAGCCTTTCACGCCTGAAATGGCGGACTATATGGGCCATCCCCGCCTGCGCGGGGTCCTGGTCAGCGATCTGGTCCAGGGAGGGCCGGCCGACCAGGCGGGTCTGAAGAGCGGGGACGTGCTGACCCGCTTTGACCAGGTGGAACTGGACGCGGACTCCGACGATTCCATCAACCGGTTCATCCAGATGGTCAGCAGCCTGGAGCCCAAGTCCAGGATTTCCGTCGGCATCAACCGCCAGGGGCAATCCCTGGAGCGGATCCTGACCGTGGGCATTCAGCCGCCCGTGGATGCCGCCGAGGTGGACACGGATTTCGGTTTTGGAGCCAAGCAGATCACCCAGGCCCTCTTCCTGGAGTACCGACTCGACCAGCGGGAAGGCGTCCTGGTCTCGTACGTCACCCGCGGATCTGCAGCCCAGGAAGCCAACCTGGAGGTCGGAGATGTCATCATAAAGATCGACGGCAACCAGATCCGCACTGTGGAAGACTTCCGCAAACAACTGAGCGGCCTGGAGCGCCGCGCCCGCTTCCTGATCACCCTCAAACGGGGTACGGTTACCCGCTATGCCCTGATAGACCTGAGCCGCTATCGGGCTCCGAAACCGGCCTCCTGAGTCTCCCTCAACGCAGAAGCAGGGCTATCGCAGCGGAGGTTCCCAACAGGAGGCGCCGCCACGCCTGGTCCTCCTGGTCGACGTACAGGTGGACGACGTAGAAAGGTGAGTCGCTGCTGAAGATCACCTTGTTCAGGTGGTCGGCCTTGCGGCTTATCTTGCCCAGGATCGAGCCCCGGGCATCCTTCATCTGCAGGTTGTAGGCCCGCCAGTCCCCTTCCAGGAGGCCCCGCATGGTCCCCCCGGCATCCTGCAGGATGTATTGGCGTCCTTCCAGGCCCAGCTTCTGTTCGATCACGGTTCCCAGGAGACCACCCTGGTCGTAGACCCGAGCCCTGAACATGCCGAAGGTGAAGTTCTTGCGAAAGGAGAGGAGCGGCTCCTCCTGCATGTCCTGGATGGTGATCCGGGCGGGGTACTGAGCCACCAGGCCCACGCCGCGCATGGCCCGGACCAGAAGCGAGTCGGGCGCATGAAAAATCCGAGCCAGTTTGATGCCCCCGGGGTTGAGGATATTCCATTGGTTGGTCCGTCCCGAGGACTCCTTCTCAGGTTGCACCACGAACGGATTGGTTTCATAAAACCATGCCAAGGCGGACTTCCTCTCCCCTTCTTTTCTGGGACTTTCAGTCGTCCCGCTTGTGGGCTTTGTGGATCATTCCCACGATGTCCTGTGCAGCCGAACAGTAGGGGCGGATCCTGCATTCGGTCAACCGGGCGAGTTCCTCCAGAAGAGCAGCATCGGTAGGATCCGCCATGGCCACCTTGAGTTCCTCTCCATCCCGGGCAAAAGGAACCACCTGCTTTTCCAGCTCCCAATCCTTATCGAGCAGGCGCGCCGCCTCTTTGGAAAACGGGGCGGCCTCGACATCGATATAATCAACTTCGAGATAATGGGCCAGGGCCAGGGCAGCCACCTTCCGAGGGAAGATGTGGGACTGCAACAACCTCAACTCGAAGTCCGCGCCGGCCGGCACCTGGTCGATCTCTTCAGGAGTCAGGACCTCCTCCTTCAAGAGGATGTCGACGAACGAGTGCGGCCGGGGATTGTTGGCGATGGTCCGAGCGATGTCCAACTCATTGCGGGCCGTGAGCGAGGTGGCTGGCTTCAGGCGGTTTACCAGTCGGATATTCTCTTGCCGTCGCTCGATGGCCTCATCACCGGTGAAGCGGCCCTCCTCGAAAAACTGCAGCACCAGGCGGTCTCCGAACTCGTTGAAGGCCTTGAAGGCCTCGAGTCGATAGCGGGATTCCCGAAAGGTGATGGCTCCGTCGCGGCACGACTCGAGAAGGAACAACTGATGGTCATACTCAGCCACGGGGCTGCGTCCGATCTCTTCGATGTGGTCCTCGTGGAGCGCGAACCAGCGGACCTCCTCCTCCTCGGGATTGGCCAAGAGTGCTCGTCCCCCCGTCTCCAGCACCTCGCCCAGCCTTTCGGCGACCCCGGCCGGGAGCTTCCCTTTCAGGTCCACTTCCGGGGCCGTCATGGGGCTCTCCCGATCCTCCACCTCACGAGACAAGGGGGGAACCAGCTCATTCAGGCTCTTCTTGTATGCCCGCTTGGGAGCCTGCGGTTTGCGATTCTCACCACGACCGAAGAACGAACCCATGACCATTGCCTCCTGAGCATACGCTCGAAGCCAGGGGCGGGCCGGATCACCCCAGGTTGAAAATCTGCCTCTGCAACAGCAGGTCTACGATCTCTCGTGCGGGCAAGGCCTTCACCGCCGGAGATACCTTCCCCTCCAAGCCCAGGTCGCGGATCTCCTCCATCACGGCAAAGACCTCCCGGTCTCCGAAGAGACTGCCGGGCAGCATCACCGCACGCCCAACCAGCAGAACCGCGGTGTCCGGGACATTCTCCAGCAGGTTCCGCGCCTCCACGACCGTCTCTCGTGAGACGAGACAGAGCCTTTTCTCGTTCATGGTCAAATCCTCAGGTGGACTTCCGCCATCCCCAACTTCCAGAGCAGCAGGTCGCGCGAGACGACCTTGAACTCGTCCCGAAACTGATCTTCCGAGAAGCCACGCAGCAGCATGCCCTGCTGGTCGACGAAGAACTCGATTCCGTGGGCTCGAGCCGCCGTCATGTAGGTTGCGGTTCCAGGCAGGTCGTGGCCGCGCACTCCGTGCACTACCCCGTCCCCGAGAAGGATCACCGTCACATGGTGACGAGGTGGGCCTGCTGCCAGACCGACGGCAGTGTGCAGGACCTCCCGCAGAGCCCCCCAGTCCCGCGGAACGCTCTGTACGGTCAGGACGACCTTCTTATGCGCGGCGTTCACAGACACACCACTCGATCCGCCTGGCCCGTCAGCCTGGCCAATTCTTCCATGGTCCCCACCCGAACCCCTGAGAGAAGGGCTGCGGGGTCCAATCCCCGACTCCGCATGCAGCGATTGCTGGCCACCATAACGGCCCCGTTCTCGAGCAATTCCTCCAGCCAGCGGGCCGGTCCATCATCATCCGGGGAGCCACCCTGGCTATTCAGGCACTGATAGACCCCATCCATGTAGAAGAAGGCCCGGACCGTGTGCCCCTCTTCCTGGGCCGCCCGGGCCAGGAAGTAGAAGGAACGCGCACCAGGGCTGGAATGAGGTGAGCGGGTGACCAGGAATCCGAGATCAGCCAAGGGACTCAAACACCTCCTGGACGCGATTCCCCCCCCCAGGCCTGTCTGGGATCCACACTTCGGAACCGGTGGCCCGGTTCCGAAGTGTGGATCCTCTCCGAGCAGGTCAAGAGCGGGCTCCTGTCCTGAATCCACCGCCTGGCGTGGCATTCGGCCGTCGAGGCGTTGAGACCCCACCCACACCAGGGTGTGGGTGGGAGGGGCCCGTCTGCGTCGTCAGGCGCACCTCTGCGGTGCTCACGTAGTTTCCAACTACGCTACGCTCCTCGATGCACGCCTTCCTGGCATCCAGACCCGCCTCGATGGCCTCGGTTCTCACGCCAGGCGGCGGATTCAGGCCTTTAAGGTCCGGAACTGGCGGGGTCGTCGCTGGCCTGGGGGCATAGCGGTGGCGGACATAGTCCTCCAGAATCTGCAGGAATCTGGGGGCCAGGTCGTCGCCCTTGAGGGTCTCCAACCTCTTACCGTCGGCATAAACCGGAGCGGCAGGGATCTCACCGGAGCCCGGCAGCGAGATGCCAATATTCGCACCGCGAGCCTCTCCGGGGCCGTTCACCACGCACCCCATTACCGCTACCTTCAGGGACTCCACCCCGACCAGGCCGGCCTCCTGCCAGTCCGGCATCCGCCGCTGAAGGTATCTCTGAACATCCTGGGCCAATTCCTGGAAGAGGCTGCTAGAGGTCCGCCCACATCCCGGACAAGCCGTCACGCGCGGATAGAAACTGCGCAGGCCGAGACCCTGCAGAATCTCGCGGGCCACCTCGACTTCCCGGGAGCGCGACTCGCCTGGTGCGGGGGTCAGGGAAACCCGGATGGTATCCCCGACCCCTTCGGAAAGAAGGATCCCCAGGGCCAGGGCCGACCCGACCGTGCCCTTGAGGCCCATCCCGGCCTCGGTCAATCCCACATGCAGGGCGTATCGGCTCCGAGCGGCCAGAGCGCGGTTGACCTCGACCACCTCCTGGACCTCGCTGACCTTGGCGGAAAGCACGATGCGATCCTCCGGCAAGCCATACTCCTGGGCTTGACGAGCCGAGCGCAGGGCGCTCTCAACCATGGCATCCAGAAAGACCCCCCGGGTTCCGCGAGGCTGTCCGGCTTCGAGATCGGCCTGGATCAGGTCTGCCAGCAATCCCTGGTCCAGCGAGCCGCCGTTCACTCCGATGCGAACGACCTTGCCATGCTCGACTGCCGCCTCGATCATGGTCCGAAAATTTGCGTCGTGTTGCTCGGCCGTCCCGACATTCCCCGGATTGATCCGGTACTTGTCCAGGGCCCGTGCGCAGTCCTCGTGGCGCGTCAGCAGACGGTGTCCGTTGTAGTGGAAGTCCCCCACCAGAGGGACCGAACAGCCGTAGCCTGCCAGGACGCGAGCGATCTCGGGTACAGCTCGGGCGTCCTCCTCATCCTTGACCGTGAAGCGGACCAGCTCCGAACCGGCCGAGACCAACTCGAGGATCTGAGCCACCGTACGCTCGACATCGGAAGTCGGTGTATTGGTCATGCTCTGGATCCGAACCGGACTTCCGCCGCCCATCTCGACTGTCCCAACCCGGACTCGATGGGTCTTCCTGGATGAATGCATCAGCGCTCCTCGCGTCAGGTGGCACAGCAGAGTCCCAGGCGACGGAGACTGCGTAGGCTCCATCCGGGGCCGGCTCTTGCGCGGCCAAGCTTTTCGCCGAATTCCAAAGCGCTCCTCCCGCATCCTCCTGGAAAGCCCCAGTGCTCGGGTCAGGCGTAGAGATTCTGACCCTGAAACAACCGGATCAAGCCATGAGCTCTACTCACAGCCTTTCCCGGTTGAGACCATTGCGTTACCCCGGGGTGGGCAGACGGGGGGGCCTGAATCCGCCGCCTACCGTGGCATTCGGCCATCGAGGCGTTGAGACTCCACCCACACCAGGGTGTGGGTGGGAGGGGCCCGTCTGCGTCGTCAGGCGCACCTCTGCGGTGCTCACGTAGTTTCCAACTACGCTCCGCTCCTCAGAACGCACGC
>JAAZKF010000286.1 GCA_012799975.1 Burkholderiales bacterium | reverse complement strand
GGGGTCTCCCTCCTCGGCCAGGGCGGGCAGGTTCAGGACCTCCCAGCCGTCGCCAGACTCCTGGGCGTTGCGCAGGATGCGTCCGGCCAGGTCGTCGTCGTGCCAGCGGGTCATGAGCACCACGACCGAGGCGCCGGGCTCCAGTCGGGTGCGGGCCGTCGTGGTCCACCAGTCCCAGACCCGCTCGCGCCAGGTCGCGCTGTAAGCGTCCTCGGCGGTCTTGATGGGGTCGTCGATGATGAACAGGTCGGCCCCTCGCCCGGTCAGCGGTCCGCCCGCACCGGCCGCCACCATGCCCCCGCCGGCCGTCGTGTGCCAGCGGTTGGACGCGGCGGAGTCCTGGGCGATGCGCACCCGGAGGCTATCGGCGTGCTCCTGGACCGTGTTGCGCACCCGGCGCCCCCAGTCGGCCGCGAAGTCCGCGCCGTAGGTGGCCAGGATGATGCGCCGCTCGGGCCAGGTGTTCAGGTACCAGACCGGCAGCCAGTGGGAGATGAGTTCGCTCTTGCCATGCCGGGGTGGCATCGAGACCAGCAGGCGCCGGATGCGGCCGGTGGCGAAGTCCAGCAGGCGGTCGTTGAGTCGCTCCAGGTGCCGCGCTCGAACCCACGACCCATCGGACAGCCACTCAGCCAGCGCAGCCGGGCTCGCCTCCCGAAGCCTCTCCACCACCGAGGCGAGCTGCGAGACGGTCAAGGATGCGCAGGGCGTCGGGGTCTTTGATGACCCGCTGCCACGTCGCATCCTCAACCTCCACCTTGATGGGCTGCTTGGGGTCTTGCTCCTCTTCAGGAGTTCCGCGCGCCAAGCGCTCCAGGTTGGTCCCCATCGAAATGAGCTGCATCACAGACCAGATGTTCAGCGTCGGCTTCTCGGGGTTGGTCGGGTCGAGCCACCTGCCGAGCTGGCCACGGCCGAGGGCTTGGAGAGCCATGGCCTGCTCGATGTGCCGCCTGGCCATGTCTTCCCTGGCCTGGACCTGCGCTTCACGCGAGCGGCGGTCCACTTCCGCGTCCCAGGCCCGGGCCCGCTCCCTCCAGTGGAACTGGGATGCCCACTTCTCCCACCGTCGCAGCGACCCAGGCTTCTGTCCCTCGCACCGGAGGGCCGACACGATCGTTCGACGAGGGCCGAGATCGCGAAACGCCACGAAGGCGGCCCAGGCCTTGTCGCCCTCGCCGGCCTGGCGCTCCCAGAGCTGGGATGCCTCCACGACTGCGTTACGGCGACGCTGGGAACTCCGAGCCGTCCTCCCGGAGTGCGCGCTGCCCGGTCACGGACTGCCAGCGGCGCACGGCGACATCCACGAAGTGGGGCTCGAGTTCCATGGCAAAGCACCTGCGTCCGGTCTTCTCGGCGGCAATGATCTGGGATCCCGAGCCCGAGAAGAGCTCCAGGCACACTTCACCGGGTCGGGTGTGATTGCGCATCGGGGTGGCGAAGATTTCAATGGGCTTCGGGGTGGGGTGGCCCACGTCGCCGGCGCGTGACTTTCCTTCCCAGTCCATCGTCCAGACCGTCGTCATGCTCTGCATCCCGTCGTTGATGGGCGGCTTGTGGCCCTGCTTCCAGCCCATCAGGCACGGCTCGTGCTGCCACCGGTAGTAGCTGTAGGTCATGGTGGCCACGGGCTTCACCCAGATGACGGTCTGGTGATATAGGACCCCCAGCTCCTCCCAGGTGGACATAATCAATGGCGCCCACTTCGAGGCGTGCCAGCAATACCACGCGGCGTCTTCGCGGCACACCTGCAGGGCGTTGGCAAAGATGGACCTGAAGAAGCCGGCGGCATCCCGGATCTCCACCTCGTGGTAAACGTCTGACCAGTCGCGCCCTGCACGGGGGCGGTCGTTCCCGGTGTAGTCCACGAGGTATGGCGGGTCGGTCGCAAACAGGGCGGGGCGGTGACCATCAACAAGCCGTGCGACATCAGCGGCACTGGTGGAGTCACCGCAAAGGAGGCGGTGCTGGCCGAGGATCCACAGGTCTCCGCGGCGGGTGACTGCTTCCTCCTGGACCTCCGGCACGTCGTCAGGCGCCCCCTGTAGCGTCCGCTCTTCCTCACCCTGGAGGTTACGCACGAGCTCGGCCAGGTCATCCTGGGCCCACCCGGTTCCGGCCAGGCCGTCAGGGGTTGCGCTCAGGGCCTGGAGCAACTCCGTCAGTTGGGACTCGTCGTAGGTTGCGAGGTCGGAGGTCCGGTTGTCGGCCAGCAGGATGCGCTCGGCCTGGTCGTCGTCGACGTCCACCCAGGCGACGGGGACCTCTGGCAGGCCAGCGGCCCGTGCCGCCTGCCACCGATGGTTCCCGGCCAGGATGAAGCCGGTGGAGCGCTGGGCGACGACGGTTCCATAGAAGCCATGCCGCTCGATGGACGCCTGGATCACCCCGAGATCGCCACGGCGCGGGTTGCGCGGGTGGGCGCGGAGCTGGTCCACGGGGACCTGTCCGATGGTGAGATTCAGGATGCTCGGCACGACGCGCTCCAGGTCGGTTAAATGCGAAGCCCGCAGGGTCTGGGGTGCCTGCGGGGCTTGCTGTGTCGCCGCTGTACATACGGAGACACCCAGATGATATCACGGGCGTGAAATATCGTCAATCCGGGTCTGACCGGCACCCTCCGATGCAGCCCCCGCCGGGCAGGCCTGGCAGGTCGCAGACGGTGCACCAGGGCGCCTCCATCGCGGCCCAGAGGAGCGCCTCGATGATGCCCTGTCGCGGCATCCCCGAGCGCTCCGAGGCCTGCGCCAGCCAGGTGTCGATGTCGCTGGACAGGCGCAGGCAGTAGCTCCTGCGCTTCTCGACTGGTTCCCGGTCCCGCCTCCCCGCGGGCGCCTGGTCGAGGTAGCGGCGCTCTCTCCTGGCCTGCATCGCCTCCCGGTCCCCGGGCTTGGGCTGCCTCCTCCTGGCCCGCCCGTTACCCGAGGTCGCCCCCTGTGGCGTGACGGGCGCGCGCATCAGGTCCTCGACGGGTGCCCCGAGCAGGTCTCCCCGCTCCCCCTGGAGGGCGGACTCGGGGATGATGGTCGGGCAGGTGCTGTCGGTGCAGAGCCACTCCCGGACCGGGCCGATCGGCGTGATGGTCGTTTCGAGGCGGAGTACTCCACCACAGACAGGGCACTCAGGGGCCTGGGGCTGCATCAGGCGGGGACCTCCGATTCTTTGGTAGACCACCACCGGGGGAGACGGTCTTGCCACAGCATGCAAGAGGGAACGTCCTGCCACGTAGGGCGCCTTCTTGATGCAAACTCAAGCAGGCTTATGCTGCCCGACGCGTATGCTCGTCTCAGAGATTTGTGTCGCTTATAGTATCCTCCACCCCAATCGGTAGACTCTACCCACCGGTAGGACGGGGAGAAGTGCACAGGCACCACAAAATGCCCTTCCCAGTGATAATAAACCCTGCCGAATCCGAGACGATGAAGGAACCGGGCATGTTCGCTGGGCCGGAAAATTGCCATGTTGTTTGGTAGCGCAGATCTCGTAAGGACCCATATCGTAGCCAATCCTGAGGCGGTATACCCTACGGTCCTTCGAGCTATATCATCGGCGGTCAAAGCGGATGCCTGCACCTCGATGGCAACCGGTTCTCCTCCAATCATGGCATACACGTCCGCTCTCTGACTCCCGATGGGATGTTCTAGTTTGCATTCAATCCCGTATGACTGCAATGACCTGAAGATATCCCACTTTGACCGCCTATGCATCTCGGATTCTCCCGTTCCAAACGTGCACGACGAACCTGTCTCATGGGCGAAGTGATGAACCACCACTTTCCCCTTTTTCAAGACGACTGCCCCGGCGCACTCGGGGCAATAGAATGGACCGTCTGAGCGCTCTGCGTAGGCTGCAACCATGGGCGTCCTAGTCGTATTGGCAACAAGCATCAGGCGGGGACCTCCAGGTGTGTGAGTATGTCCTCCAGGGCCACGGTGGCCCAGGCAAGCGGCGTGTCGATGCGCTCGGCGTCGAGGCCGTGGAGGATGGCCCGCGCCGCGCGCAGGTGCCTCGCGGCGTCGTCGATGGTGGGCTGCCCGGCCACCTCGGCCAGCAGGTCTCGCAGGTGAGCAGCCAAACGCGGAGCGCGGAGTCTCTGAGTCCGCAATCCGCTCTCGACCGCGAACCGATGGGGCATCGCACGCCACGTCGCGATCCTGCCAGCGCGCTTCTCCGCGTCCTCCACGTCAGCCTGAATGCCCTCTAGTTGCTCAGGCGTCATCATCACTCCACCTCCAGGGCGCGGATGGCCTGGAGCAGGTGGGACCGCATGCAGCGCATGTCGGCCGCCAGATGGATTCCCTCTGCGCTCCGCGAGAACAAGATGATGTCCTCACAGGCCTGCAGGCACCGCTCCCGCATGGCCTCCTGGCCAGCGCGGTAAGCGTCGGCGATGACCTCCGCAATTACCTCGTGGATGCTGATCCTCTCGTCACCCCCCTGGGTCTCCACCGATCGCAGACCGGCCTCAGGCCGATCGCTCAGGTCGTCATTGGTCATCATCTAGCGCTCCATTCAGCCGGAGTGAACCGGCACCGACTCAGACGTTACGGATCGACGCGGCCCAGGGGAGGCGCGTCCAGGCGTGTTCTTGCCGAGGTGCTTGGCCAGGGCCGAGCAGGCGGCCCGGACGTGCGCAAGTGCCTCGCGGCGTCGTCGATGGTCGGCGCCTCTGTGACCTCGGCGCGTCCAGCGTCGGTGAGGTAGGTCCCTCGCGGCTGGCCGGGGTAGGAGTGGACCAGGCCCAGACGCTGCAGGGTGGTGACGTGATGGGCGACCGTGGACCAGGCGCGGCGTCCTGTGACCTCGGTAATCTCGCGCAGGGTGGGCGGCACGCCTCGCGCCTCGCTCAGGTCGTGGATGGCCACGAGGACGCGGCGGGCGGCGGGGGTCAGGCGGGATGGGCCGGGGGAGTAGGTCATGGCAGCACCTCCTCCGCTCGCGGGGCCCCCACGACCGGGATGAGCCGCCACAGCCGCCGGCACTCCGGGTCTCGACAGACCTCGCTCTGTGGCCTGGTCCAGTCGGCGGCGTTGGCGAGCCGACACAGGGCGGCCCAGGCGGCGCGGATCCCGCCCCGAACGCAGCCGATCGCGAAGCCGCTCTCCTCGTGCGTGATGGTCCAGCGCTGGTCGTTGCGCGGTTGCGGCACCGGGTAGGCTGTGCCGCGGATGAGGCTGTGCGGTTGGTGGATGGCCAGCCCTCGACAGGTCCTGCCGGGGACGTGGTAGCTCTTGCCGTGCTCGTCCCGCAGGAGAACGGAGACCTGGAGCCTGGGCATGGGCGGGGTCTTGGTCATGCTTCCGCCTCCACGTCGTCGAGCAGCCTGCGGAGCAGGTCCTGGCGCTCGGGGCTCAGGGCGAGGATGGCGCGCATGGTTGCGCGGATGCTGGCCCCCTCGACAGCGCGCTGGGCCAGGTCGAGGACGGAGACCCGCAGGGCGGGCGGGACGGGGCGCTGGACAATCTCAGGGGCAGCCTGTGTCCGCTCGCGCAGGGGTCTGGTATCTGGCATGCTCTCCTCCTCCTCGGCCTCCGCCTTTGCTTGGGGCCGCTCGTCACGCAAAGCCTCACGCAAAGCCTCACGCAAAGACTCTGCCGGGGCCTGGTCGTCTGCTGTGTCGTCTGGCGGGTCTGGTGCCCACTCCTCGCTCAGGATGGTAAGCGGACAGCGCTCCTCTTGCCAGCGCGGGTTGCGCTGGCAGCGGGACAGGGTCTGCACCACGCCGGGCAGGCCGGGCCGGTTGACCGTGACGGTCTCGACGATGGCCCACTCCCCGCAGTGCGGGCAGGCGCTGGTCTGGTGTCGTGCCTGCTGGGCGCGGCGCTTGCGTGTCTCCTCCAGGCTCGGCAAGCACTGGGGCGCAGCGTTGAGGTCCAGGGTCGTGGGGATGGTGATGTCGGCGGCGGTGATGCTCACAGGTCCGCCCCCGCAACACATGCCGCGTCCACCCGCCGGAGGACTGCCCGCAGCGCCTCCGGGGTGGGCTGGATGCCGTGGTCCTGGCAGGCCTGGCGCCAGGCGTGCAACTGCTCGGCCAGAGCGTTGCCGTCGGCCTGGATGCGATTGCAGCGCTCGTTGGCGGAGTCGAGGGCGTTCTGGAGGCGGGCGACCTCGTTCTCCGCCTGGACGCGGCGCAACAGGCTGTAGGCGTTGTGCTCGCCAGCCTTCCGGCTCCGGCTCCGGTAGCGATGCGCGACGGCCTTCCACCTCGCGGCCCAGGTGCGGGCCTGGGCCCAGTCCTGTCGCAGGACCCAGGGGCGGTCGAAGTCGTCGCAGGGCTCCTGCTGTAGTACGTCATGGCAGATGCCACAGATGGCCCGGTCCTCGCACATATGGCGCCATGTGTCGCGATTGGCTCGCAGGCGCTGGCAGCGCCCCTGCAGCAGGCGGGCGGTCGCAGTGGCGCCCTCCTCGTCGCAGGCCAAGATGACCATCCACCCTTTCCCCATACACCACGCCCGCAGACGGGCGGCGTCGGCCAGGCGCCAGGCCTTGTGACCCAGGATGATGCGCTCGGTTGGGCTGTGTCGGCTCATGGCGTCCTCCGGCAGATGATGGTCCCAGGCGCCGGGCTGCCCAGCTCCTGGACGTGGTCTCGCAGGCCCCGCAGGGCGGCCCGGACCGCCTGCAGGTCGGCGCTGTAGTCGCAGGCCCCGACGCCCTCCAGGTAGAGCATGGTCGTGTGCGCGCGCTCCAGGTCGGAGAGGGCCTGGCGGATGTAATCGGCCTCGAGGGACGGGCGCAGGCTCATGGCTCACCTCCCGCTTCCAGGGCCTGGACCACCGCCCGGCAGAGAGCCAGGCGCTCGCGGCGGAGGGGGTCGGGCTCGATGCTGGGTGACACATGCCCATTCCCGATGCCGCTAGGCTCGGTCTCCAGGATGGTCGCAGAGGCGCCATCCTTGTCGCAGGCCAAGATGACCATCCACCCCCTCTCCACGCACCACGCCCGCAGGCGGGCGGCGTCGGCGTCCGACTCCAGGGGGTTGGGAATCGTGCCGGCGTTGCCGTCGGGGTCGATGATGGACAGGCGCAGGCTCATGCCTCACCTCCCGCCTCGACGGCGTCGAGCGCCCGTAGCACCGCCCGGCAGAGGGCCAGACGCTCGCGGCGGAGGGGGTTGTTCCATGTGCAGTCGATGGTGGACGCGGCTATCTGCCGAGAGGCCACGTCATGGACAATGACACGCGCCTCCCACAGGTCTGTCCGCAGACGGTGCTGGACCTCCAACTCCCACCCCTGCCCCACGCACCACGCCCGCAGGCGGGCGGCGTCGCGGTCCGACTCCAGGGGGTTGGGGACGTGGTCCCTCGGGCGATCACCCGGAGGCAGCCCTGTGATCCATCCCGGCCGGAAATACCAGTCCAGGTCCGTCCACCCCATCGCCTCTGCGAGGCGGATTCTCATCTCGTGGTCAGTCATCTCGCTCATCGTCTCCTCCTCGCTGGCCGTCTTGGCCAGCATCTCCTCGAGCGCGGTGAAGGCGTCTGCTCCCACCGGCTCCTCGCTCAGGGTCTGCACCTGGCACCTGGGTTTGGCGGCGGTGCCAGGCCTCCAGCAGCGGATCAGCGTCTGCTGCAGGGTGCCCTCCCCGGTGCGGTAGACCAGGACGCT
>JAAZKF010000285.1 GCA_012799975.1 Burkholderiales bacterium | reverse complement strand
CCTGTATACAACTTGTGGTAGCGGCCTTCCAGGGCCAGCAGGTCCTCGTGGGTGCCGCGCTCCAGGATCTCGCCGTGTTCCATCACCAGGATCGCGTCGCAGTGGCGCACGGTCGACAGGCGATGGGCGATCACGAAGACGGTGCGCCCGTGCATAAGGCGGTCCATGCCCTTCTCGATCAGGGCCTCGGTACGGGTGTCGATGGAACTGGTGGCCTCGTCGAGGATCAGGACCGGCGGGTCCGCCACCGCCGTCCGGGCGATGGCCAGCAACTGGCGCTGTCCCTGCGAGAGGTTCACCCCGTCGGCGCTCAACTCGGTGTCGTAGCCTTTGGGCAGATGCCGGATGAACCCGTCGGCGTTGGCCAGTCGGGCGGCCTGCTCCACCTCCTCGTCGGTCGCCTCCAGGCGGCCATAGCGGATATTCTCGCGCACGGTCCCGGTGAAGAGGTGCGTGTCCTGAAGCACCATCCCCAACGAGCGACGGAGGTCGGTCTTGCGGATCCGGTCCAGGGAGATCCCGTCGTAGGTGATCTCCCCCTGATCGATCTCGTAGAAGCGATTCAGGAGGTTGGCAATCGTGGTCTTCCCCGCCCCGGTCGAGCCCACCAGGGCGATCTTCTGACCCGGCCGGGCGAAGAGCGAGATCCCGCGCAGCACCGGAGTGCGCCCATCGTAGCTGAAGAAGACGTCGGTGAAGCGCACGTCACCCTGCAGGGGACGAAGCTCGGGGGGGTCTCCGGCGCCGACGGGCGGGATCTTCCAGGCCCAGAGACCGGTCCGGACCGGAGAGGCGACCAGCCTGCCCCCCTCCTCCCGGGTGACGTCCACCAGGGCGACGCTGCCAGAGTCCTGTTCTTCGGGCTCGTCCAGCAGGTTGAAAATACGCTCGGCCCCGGCCAGGGCACTCATGATCGAGTTGAACTGCTGGGAGAGTTGGGTCACCGGCATCGCGAAATTCCGCGTGTATTGCAGGAAGGCGGCCAGGGTCCCCAGGTCCAAGATGGAGCGCACCGCCAGGATCCCTCCCACCGCCGCGGTCACCGCGAAGAGGACGTGCGAGAGGTTGCCCATCAAAGGCATCAGGATGCTGCCGAAGGTCCAAGCTCCGGCATCGTTGCGGCGCAAGTCCTCGTTGAGTTCCTCGAAACGCTGCCGCACGAAGGCCTGATGGTTGAAGACCCGCACCACCTTCTGGCCCTCGACCATCTCCTCGATGAAGCCGTTCAGGGCCCCCAAGGCGCCCTGGCGCCCCTTGAAGTAGAAGGAGCTGCGTCGGGCCAGGAAGCGCACCAGCCAGGTCATGAAGGCCAGCATGACCACGGCCAGCAGAGTCAGGAATGGGCTCAGGACCAGCATCATCGCGAAGACGCCCAGCATGCGCAAGGTCGAGTGGACGAACTCGGGCAGCCCGTGCCCCAGCATCTCGCGCATGACGTCCACGTCGTTGGTGAAGCGGCTCATGGTCTGGCCGTGGGTCCGCTGGTCGAAGTAGACGATGGGCAGGCGCTGGGTCCGGGCGAACATCTCACGCCGCAGTTGCAGCAGGATTCCCGTCGATACGCGGATCATCAGGAAGCGGTAGAGGTAGAGGCCAGCCCCACCGGCCAGGTACACGCCTACCATCAACTGCAGGATTCGGACCAGGCCCGACATGTCCGCGTCGGGCTTCCCGATCCAGGGGATGATGTGATCGTTCAGGACCGGCTTCAGCAGGTAGGTCCCGTACACGTTGCCAAAAGTGCCCAGAGCCAGGCCCAGGGCCACCAGGGCCAGACGCCAGGCATGGGGGCGGAAGTAGCCCAGAACCCGGACGATGGCCCGCATGGTGTCACGAGGACGGGCGAAGACATCTCGAGAGCCAGGCGGCGGCATGCTAGAGTTCCCCCAGATGCTGCGAGTCGCAGGCTTCGCGATACACAGGACAGCTCGCGTGCAGTTCCCGGTGATTTCCGAAGCCGACCACGCGGCCCTCGTCCAGGACCAGGATGGCATCCGCCTCGCGCACCGAGGCGATGCGCTGGGCGATAACCACCACCGTCATCCCCTGCAGTTCGCTCCGCAGCGCCGCTCGGATGCGGGCGTCGGTGGCCATATCCACAGCGCTGGTCGAGTCGTCCAGGATCAGGATCCGCGGTTTTTTGAGCAGGGCCCGGGCCAGACATAGGCGCTGCTTCTGCCCACCCGAAAGGTTGACCCCACCCTGCCCCAGGTCGGTGTCGTAGCCGTCGGGGAAGCCTGTGATGAAGTCGTGGGCCTGGGCGATCCTACAGGCTTTTTCGAGCTCCTCAAGCGTGGCCTCGCTCCTCCCCCAGCGCAGATTCTCGGCGATGGTTCCCGAGAACAGGACATTCTTCTGCAAGACCACAGCCACCGCATCGCGCAGTTCCTCCAACGAGGTCTCGCGGATATCCCGCCCCCCTACCCGGATCCGCCCCGCCGTCACCTCATAGAGGCGGGGGATGAGTTGGACCAGCGTGGTCTTGCCCGAGCCGGTCCCCCCGATCAGCCCCAGGACCTGACCGGACCCGATCCGGAAATGGATGTCCGTCAAGGTGAGAATCCGGGGATTTGCCGAGTAGCTGAAGTCCACATTTTCGAATTCCAGGGAGCCATCCGGGAAAGTCGGTGGGCCGTCTTCCGAGAGGAGGGGAGGCGGGTCCTGTAATCCCTCCACAGGGTGTCGGAGGACCTCCATGATCCGATCCACCGAAGCCTTGGAAATCACCAGCCCGATGAAGGCGAAGGAGAGCATCATCAAAGAGACCAGGATCTGCCCGATATAGCTGACGAAACTGACCAGTTCTCCGGGCAGCATCCCCCCCTGGACCACCAGATGACCTCCGAACCAGAGCACGGCCACCAGGGTCCCCGACAGCACCAGGGAGGAGATGGGGGCCTCCACGGCCACCACGCCTTCGGCCCGGGCCTGCCAGTCGCGCACCTTGCCGGCGGCCTGGAAGAACTGTTCCTTCTCGTGCTCCTCGCGGACGAAAGAGCGGACCACCCGCAAGCCCACCAGGCTCTCCTGCACCCGGGCATTCATGAAATCCAGGCGGCGCAGCATCTCCCGGAATCGGGGGTAGGCCAGGAAAGCCAGGGTGGTCAGACATACAGCCAGGAAGGGGATGGCCACCACGAAGACCCCGGCCAGTTCGGAGTTGATATGGAGCGCCATCAAAGTGGCGGCCACCAGCATGACCATGGAGCGGACCAGCATCCGGATCACGATCTGGAAGGCGTTCTGGGTGTTGGTCACGTCCGTGGTCAACCGGGTCAAGAGCGAGCCCGTGGTGAAGCGGTCCAGGCTGGCGAACGAGAAACCCTGTACCCGATCGAAAAGAGCCGTCCGCAGACCTCTGGCGAAGCCCGTACCTCCCAGGGCTGCCAGGCGGGCCGAGCACCCCCCACAGGCCATGGACAGACCCGCCATGCCCAGCATCAACCCTCCGCGTTTGAGGATGAAGGGCAAATCCCGGCGAGCGATCCCGTAGTCCAGGATGTCGGCCATCAGCCAGGGGATGGTCACCTCGAAGAGGACCTCGAAGGCGATGGTCAGCGAAGCCATCCAGGACACGAAACGATACCCGGCCAGGCATGGGGCCAGGGTCTTGAACATCCAGAAAAACTCCTCCGGGCCTGGACTCCCCCGTGCCGGCCCTCATCCCGGCACCTGGCCGGATGACGATCAGCGATGCTGGATCCGCTCGCTGGCAGCCTTCTCCAGGATGGCCTGGATGCCGGGGAAGACGCCGCGAAGGCGAGGCAGGTACTCCCCGGGCAGGGTCAGAAGCAGGCCCTGGGACAGGGAAGTCACCGTAGCCGTGCGCTCGCCGTAAAGAAGGCCGATCTCTCCGAAGAAGTCACCCGGTCCCAGGGTCAGCGAGTGGTCGCTCAGGGTGACTTCAAACTCCCCCTCCACGACGAAATACAGGGAATCGCCGGGCGCCCCTATGGAGATCACCATCTCCCCCGGGACCGTGCGTCGCGCGCGCAGGCAGGCGGCCACGGCGTCGCGCGCCTCGAAGGAGGCCTGGGCCAACTGGGGGACCCGGGTCAGGAGGCGGCGCACGTCCGGAGTGGTGGGGTCAAGGCTCATGGGCGTCTCTTTCGAGGACCGTGCGGACGACCCTCTGAGGATAGGGGATCGTGATGCCCTCCTTATCAAAGCGCAGCTTCACCCGGCGGTTCATCTCCCTGGCCGTCTCCCACTGAGACAGCGGGCGGGTCTGAAGCAGCACCCGCAGGAGCACACCCGACTCTTCCAGCGCGTCCACCCCCATCATGACCGGAGGTTCGAGAATCTTGTCAGACCACTCTTCAGCCAGGTTATCCGCCTCTTCCTTCAAAGCCTGGAGGGCCCCCTCCAGATCGTCTTCATAGGCCACGCTGATCTTGAAGTCCACCCGGGCCCAACCGCTGGAATGATTCTGGACGAGCCGCAGCGAGCTGTTGGGCATGGTGATCATCCGGCCATCGACGGCGCGGATTCGGGTAGAGCGCAGGCTGAAGGACTCCACCGTTCCGGTCAGGGAATCCACCTCGATGACGTCGCCCACTCCGAACTGATCCTCCAGCAGGATATTCACCCCCGCCACCACGTCCTTGAGGAAGTCCTGCAGAGCCAGGCCCAAGGCCACGCCCAGGATCCCCGCCCCGGCCAGGACCGCCGAAAGGTCGATCTTCAGGAGGGTGACGTAGACCAGGATCCCGGCCAGGAAAACGACCACGCGCAGGGTGACCTGGGCAGCCTGTTCCAAGGTGGCGATGCGCTGAGAGAGGCGATGCAGGAAGAGGTCCTGGCGTTCCTGCTGGTAGGCCAGGAAGTAGCGGTGTACCAGGCCTTCTACCAGCGAGGAGACGGCCGAGGTCGCCAACATGGTCCCCCATAACAGCAGGAAGGGATAGAGGATTTTGGAGTAGAGGAGCCAGGCCAGGTCTTGAGACTCGGGGAAGAGGCCCAGGCAGGCCACCAGGGTCAGGCTCCAGAGCAGGAACTTCAGGGACCACACCGGCGAGCGCAGCCAGCGTCGGCCCATCCATCCGGCCACCTGGTGCAGGCTCCAGGCCAGCAACAACAGAATGCCCGCCAATCCACAGGCCAGGCGGCGGTAGGAGGGGGAGTGCATGACTGCAAGCCGGACGAGTTCGGCCTGCAGGGCTTCTCGCCAGCGCTCGGCCACCTCTCGTTCCAGAACAACCTTCTGTCCTTCAGAGAGGGCGTGCAGGTTGAACTCGGGCAGGTCGACGGGCAGGACCGTGACCAGTAGCTCCTCCCCCGCCAGCACCACTGTTGAACCGGCAACCTGTCGCACGGAGAGGGGTGGAAAATCCGGGCCGTAACGACTGAAGACCTTCTGGATGCGTTCTTCGACGCGGGCTTTGCGTTCCTCGGCCGAGAGGTTATCGGTTCCGGAGATGGTGAACAGGGGCAACCTCAGGAGGTTCAGGACGGCCGAGGCCTCCGGGATGATCTGCTCCGATGGAGGTTTCTGGGACGGCGGGGCAGAGATTCCCTCCGGGGTGCCCTGCTCCGATGGAGGTTTCTGGG
>JAAZKF010000284.1 GCA_012799975.1 Burkholderiales bacterium | reverse complement strand
ACGGGGAGCCACATCGACCCTTCGGGGTCCGAGCCAGCAGCCCCGGTCGGTTTCCGATCGGGGCTGTCAGTTTCACCCGGGAGTGCCGAGATGAAGGACCTGGTCGCGATCCTGATGGCCGGAGGTGCGGGCACGCGTTTCTGGCCGGTCAGCACCGAGCAGCGCCCCAAACAATTCCTGAACCTCTTCGGGGGGCGCACCCTGCTACAAGAAAGCCTGGACCGCCTGAAGGGCCTGGTATCTCCCGAGCGCGTGCTGGTCCTGACCAGCCATGATTTCGTGCCGCTGGTCTGCGAGCAGTTGCCCGAGATCCCACCCGAGCAGGTGATCGGCGAGCCCTTGCGGCGGGATACGGCGGCTGCCGTCGCCTTGGCGGCGCTGGTTGCCGAGCGGCTTTTCGGGCCCTGCACCACGGCGGTACTGACCACGGACCACCGGATATCTCCGGTAGCCCGATTCCAGCAGGTACTGCTCTCCGCGGCCGAAGCCGCCGCCAGGGTACCCGCCCTCTACACCTTCGGGATCGTGCCCCGTTTCCCGGCAACCGGCTACGGCTACCTGCACCGGGGGGACCCGGTCGAGCAAGAAGGGTCCATCCCCCACTACCGGTTGCTGGAGTTCCGCGAGAAGCCGAGTCTCGAGAAGGCCCGGGCCTTCATCGAATCGGGAGAATACTTCTGGAATAGCGGGATGTTCGTCTGGAGCACCCGGACCATCATCGAAGAGATGCAGCACCTGCTGCCCGAGCATATTCGACAGTTGAAGGGGGCCGTCGAGCACTGGGGAACCCCGGAATTCACCGAAATCCTGGCGAGAGCCTTTGAACTTCTTCCCCGGATCTCCATCGACTTCGGCGTCATGGAAAGGGCCCGCGACGTCCGCATGGTAGCTGCCGACTTCGAATGGAGCGACGTGGGAGGATGGCTGGCGGTGGAGCCCTTCCTGGAGCAAGACGCCGCCGAAAACTGCTTCCGGGGAAGACTGACCTCCTTCGACTCCAGCGGCAATACCGTCTTCTGCGAGGATCCCGCCGAGTCGGTGGCCCTGGTGGGAGTCAAGGACCTGGTGGTGATCCGCTCCGGACACCGAACCCTGGTGGCGCCCCGCAGCCGCCTGGAAGACGTCAAGAGACTGGTGGAGCGCTTGGACGCGGACCTCCGCTGACCCACCCGCTCCGGATTGGAAATCATCATGACCCCTCCCAGCCAGAACGCCCGAGCCGCCTTCAAAGCCTACGATATCCGGGGGCGCTACCCCGAAGAGCTGGACTGCCAGGTGGCCCGACGAATCGGGTTGGCCTACGCCCGGCTCTTCTCGCCGGCCCGCGTGGTCGTGGGTCACGACATCCGGCTCTCCAGCCCGCTCCTGGCCGCCGCCCTGACTCAAGGACTGACGATGGGTGGAGTCGAGGTCCTGGATCTGGGGCTGTGCGGGACCGAGGAGGTCTATTTCGCCGTCCTGGAAGGGGGCCTGGACGGCGGGGTCATGGTCACGGCCAGCCACAATCCGGCCAACTACAACGGGATGAAGCTGGTAGGCCCGCAGGCCCGGCCCATCAGCGGAGAGAACGGCCTGGACGCCCTGCGCGACCTGGTCCTGGAAGGCCCCTTGCCCGAGCTCGGGACCACCCCAGCGCAGGTCCTGCCCACCTCGATCCACGACCGCTTCCTGGATTTCGCCCTGGCTCGAGTGGAGGTAGGAAAACTCCCCCCCCTCAAGGTTCTCTGCGACCCCGGAAACGGTGGAGCCGGAATACTGCTCGAGCGCCTTGAAGGTCGCCTGCCGATCGAGATTATCCTGCGCGACGCCGAGCCGGACGGGAGCTTTCCGCGGGGTGTTCCCAATCCACTCCTGCCGGAAAAACGCCTGGGGACCTCCCAAGCCGTCGTGGAGAATCGGGCCGACCTGGGGGTGGCCTGGGATGGCGACTTCGACCGCTGCTTCTTCTACGACGAGTCGGGACGCTTCATCGAGGGTTACTATCTGGTCGGACTCTTCGCCGAACGCTTCCTGCGCCGTTTCCCCGGCTCCAAGATCCTGCACGACCCGCGTCTGATCTGGAACACCCTGGAGATCGTCCAACAGGCCGGAGGAATCCCCGTCCAGAGCAAGACCGGCCACGCCTTCATCAAGCAGAAGATGCGACTCGAGGATGCCGTGTACGGTGGTGAGATGTCCGCCCACCACTACTTCCGCGAGTTCGGCTATTGCGACAGCGGCATCCTGCCATGGCTCTTCCTGATGGAGTTGATGGGAAGCACCGGCCGCCCCCTCTCGGAAATGGTCGAGGACCGGATGAAGCGCTTCCCGGTCAGCGGAGAGATCAATCGCCGCGTCGAGGAACCCGCGACCAGCCTCTCCGAGAGGGTCCTGCAGAGCTACCAGGCCCAGGCCTTGAGCATGGACCGCACCGACGGAATCAGCCTGGAGTTCCCGAAGTGGCGCTTTAACCTGCGTTCCTCCAACACCGAACCGCTGATCCGCCTGAACGTCGAGACGCGGGCCGACGAGGCCCTGCTGAAGGAGAAGACCGCCGAGTTGCTGGAGTTGATCGGCGGGGTTCCGGCCTGACCTCCCCTACTCCCCGTCCCGGGGCTCCCTGACCAGATCCCGGACGATCCGGACGCCATTGAGCTGCAGGTGGTATAGGAAGAGCGCCTGCAGCAGGTCGCCGTCGTGAGGCATCACCCCCAGGCTCCGAGCCGTCGGCACGTCCAGGTCGTAGGTGGCCACCGCGTTGGCCGGAACCACAACCTGCCATGGCAGGTCCCTGGCATTGGCCAGGAAACGGGCGGTCAAGGCCAACTGGTACAGGCAGAGGTCCGTCACATCCCCCAGGACCACCAGGGTTCGCAGCTCCGGCAGGGCCAGAAGACGCTCCTGGAGATCGGTGGCGACGAAGGAACTCACCGAAGCCTTGGGGACCACCTGGAACCCGGCCGCGAAGGGCAGGGCACGGATCTCCTCCACCAACTCCGCCTCGGTCGTCCCGGCCAGGCAATGGGGCGGATAGGCATCGAACTCAAGACTGTCGGGGGAATGTTGGTCGCAAGGGAAAAGGAAGTGGCGGACACCCGCCTGATAGGCCTGGGAGAGGATCCGGACCACAGTGGGCACGATTTCGCCTACCCGGGGGCTGGACAAAGCTCCCTGACGACAAAAGCCCTCCACCAGATCCACGCCCAGAACGGCCACCCCCTGAGGCCCGCCGGACTCCTCCAGCAATGAGGACCAGGAGCATTCCGGCCAGGTGGACGGGAGCTCCTCGAGGTATTCCAGGAAGGGTATACGTCCGGTTACGAAGGCAGAAAGTTCATTTGACATGGGCATGGTCTCCTAGGAGCCCGGTCGGGAACCTCGACCGAGCATCGTCGAGGTTTTTTTGTCCCCGCCAGGAGCAAAAAGTTGCGGTTTGCTTGAGGCAAACAAGACTTTTTTTGCGACACAGCAGGGGCCTCGCACCCGCGCCCGCGCACGGGTGCATCCCCTCGATCCACGAGGCGACCGAGGGGTTTCCGTCCGGGTTCCTAAGTATGGCAGGACTCGGACCTGAAGCGGTAGAGCCTGGCGGGACGATGGCGTCCCTCCATCCAGGTCTCTCCGGTATCTTCTATCACCTCACGGCTCAGGATCTTCTTGCGGAAGTTCCGCTTGTCCAGGGAACGGTCCAGGATCACCTCATAGGTGGATTGCAGGTCCGTCAGGGTGAACTTCTCGGGCATCAACTGCGAGGCCACGGCGCTATCCCAGATCCGCTCGCGGAGTCGCACCAGGGCACGGAGCAGGATCAGGTCGTGGTCGAAGGCCAGATCCGGCAATTGGTACACCGACCACCAATCCGTCGAAGAGGCGTCGCTTCCCGGCACGGGGGCCAGGTTCTCAGCAGCCACCAGGGCGTAGTAGGCGACGGTGACCACCCGGGTCCGGGGGTCTCGGCCCGGATGCCCGAAGGTGTGCAACTGCTCGAGGTAGACGTCCCGAACCCCCGTCTCTTCGAAAAGCTCGCGGCGCGCGGCTTCGTCAAGCCCTTCATTTTCCTTGACGAAGCCCCCGGGAAGGGCCCAGCGTCCCTGGAAGGGCCACCCCCCCCCGCGAGACCAGCAGGACCCGCAGATCGCGAGCCTGCACGGTGAAGATCACGACATCCACGGTGAGGGAGGGGCGGAAGAACCTGCCGAGGTCATAACTTCGGGCTTCGGGCTTGCGTTTCTCGGCTTCGACCTGCGCGCAGATCTGGTCATAGGAACGGACTCGCTCGGGAAATCTTACCGGTGCTTCCATCAATAAAGGCCTCCCAGATCGCCCGCGGGTTCCGCCGAGACGAGTCGGAATCCTGCCTGCTCCGGAGATACTGGATTCCCACCGACCGGTTACTAGCTGTCCCCTCCTCGGGTTTGAGCCCGCGCGTGCCCCCTGGAGATTGCCTTCAGCCCTGTCGAAGAGGGACTTCGCCGAAGCGGGACCGAAGCAGGCCGGCATGTCAGAGTCCCCCCCCTCTAAGCACGGAGGCGGCAAGCCCTCACGACAGAGCTTCGGCCTGCACACCCGACGCACCGACGGGTCCACTGACGAAGCCATGCAGCGTGCCCGCCAGGCCCTGACGGCTGCGGGAGCTGAAGTCCTGGACCTGCAACAGATCCTGGACGGAGAAAATGCCGACGCCCTGCTCTCTTTCGGAGGCGACGGCAGCCTGCTGCACGCCGCCCGCCTGATGGCCCCCCTGGGCATCCCGGTCCTGGGGATCAACTACGGTCGGGTCGGCTACCTGTGTGCAGTGGACGAGAATGGCCTGGACCAGGCCTTGAAGCGGCTGATTCAGGGAGAGTATGCCCTGGACCAGCACAGCATGCTGCGCGGTCGGGTCTCCCACGAGGGTGAACTGGTATGGCAGGCCGATGCCCTCAACGAGTTCTTCGTGGGGGGGAGCAACCGGACTCTCCACCTGGACCTGTCCATCGACGGGGAGGCCTTCGGAACCATCCGTGGGGATGGCGTGATCCTGGCCACCCAGACCGGGTCGACAGCCTACGCCTTCAGCGCCGGAGGGCCGGTCCTCCTGATGGATGCCCTGGCTCTGGTGGCCTCCAACTCCGTCTTCTCATCCGCCATCCGCTCGGTTGTCCTGCCGACCACCTCCACGGTACGGATCCGCAACCTGACCCGGGGAACCCGCCCCTTCGTAGTAGCCGACGGGCAGAAGGACTACCAGATCGGCCACGAGACCGAGGTGGAGATCTCGTTGTCCCCGACCCGGGCCCTGTTGGTGGACCTCGGTCTGCAGTCGCAGGTCCGCTCCCTGCACCAAGGGTTCCGGGAGATGATGGTGCGCGAGTTGGAGGGCTGATCCCGACTATCCCAACGCGGACCCGGCCCAGACCAGGATCACCAGTCCGGCCAGCACCCGATAGAGGGCAAAGCCCCGGAAGTCATTCTGCGAGACGTAGCTCAGAAGCCAGCCGATGGCCAGCAGCGAGGTGATGAAGGCCACCAGGGTCCCCAGGGCCAGGGCTCCGACGCTACCGACCTGGACCAGCTTGTCGTAATTCTTGACCAGGGTGTAGAGCGTGGCTGCCCCCAACGTGGGGATCGACAGATAGAAGGAGAACTCGGTCGCCTGTCGCCGACTGAGTCCGACCAGGAGCCCCCCGACGATGGTGGCCCCGGACCGCGATACCCCCGGAACCAGGGCGAAGCACTGAGCCAGACCGATCAGGAGGGCCTGTCGGAAGGTGATCACCTGGGAGGGCGCCGCCGAGCGGTCCCGCGTGGGGGATCGGTCCACCCACCACAGAACGAAGCCTCCCAGGATCAAGGTCCAAGCGATGACCCTGGCCTGCAATCCGCGCGCTTCCAGCAGGGAATCCAACAGGTCGTTTAAGGCCAGGCCTACGACCGCCGCCGGGAGGAAGGCCACCAGCAGGGTGAACCAGAAGCGACGGGCGCTCCATTCGCCGGGGAAGGCGCGGGCCCGGTCCAGCAGTTCGCGCCGATAGAAGAGCAGGACCGCCAGGACCGCTCCGGCCTGGATGACGATCTCGAAGGTTCCTGCAGTGTTGGCAGCACCTATCCACTGCGAGGCGACCAGCAGGTGCCCGGTCGAGGAGATCGGCAGGAACTCGGTGATACCCTCGACCACGCCCAGGACCAGGGCCTGCAGGAGGGTTATCTGCTCATTCATGGGGCTACGAGCCTTTCAAATACCTGGGAGGGCGACTGAGTCTCAGGAACTCACACAGGCTCCTGCGCCCAGGTCCACCCGGGTGGTCCCCGTTACCAGGTGCCCGAGAAGCCTGCTGGCCATCCGATCGAAGTCCAGCGGCTCGCCGCTGACCTGATAGAGGGGCAGGGCTTCTTCAGTATTCGGGGGGAACCATCCCGACTTCACCAACTCGGCGACCACGTAGACCGCCGGGTCGATGATCCGGACTCCCGACCCCAGGATCTCGGTGATCAGGGGCACCAGGAAGGGATAATGGGTGCACCCCAGGACCAGGGTATCGATCCCTTCATCCCGGAGGGGGCCCAGATACTCCAGCAGGGCTGCCCGGGCGCTCGGAGAACGGACCTCTCCGGCCTCGACCAGGGGGACAAGTCTGGGGCAGCCCACGGGCAGGACGCGCACCCCACCTGCCCGCTCCCCGGCCTCCGAGGATGCCCGTGCACAGGCCTCTTCGTAGGCGCCGCTGCCAGCCGTAAGGGGATTGGCTATGACACCGACAACCCCGTTCCGGGTGGCCTGGACGGCGGCGCGAGAAGCAGCCTCGATGATGCCGATCACCGGAACCGGAGACCAGGCGCGCACCAGATCCAAAGCCAGGGCCGAAGAGGTGTTGCACGCCATCACCAGGACCTGGGCTCCGCTGGCCACCAGATGGCGGGCGATGGCCGAGACCAGATGTCGGACCTCCTCGGCACTGCGGTTTCCATAGGGGACGTGGGCAGTGTCTCCAAAGTAGAGGAAGGGGGCGCCGGGCAGTTCCTGGCGCACGCGGTCGGCCACGGTCAGGCCGCCCACTCCTGAATCAAATATACCGATCAAGCCGGGTCTCATGGTTCCTCCAGACCCCGGGAAGCCCTGGGCCCGGATTGGGGCTCGGGGTGCGGGAATTTCAAGTCGTCTCCAGGTGTTCCTCTCCTGCCTCGAGAGAAGCCATCAGCCGGACTTGGGCAGCAGGCCGACCTTGTCCAGCTCCTCAAGTGCCCGCAGGACCCCCAACTGAACGTGAGCCAGGCTCACTCCTCCCTGCAGATAGCAGGCGAAGGGGGGGCGCAAGGGGCCGTCGGCCGAGAGTTCGATAGAGGACCCCTGGATGAAGGTGCCACCCGCCATGAGGATGGGGTCGCGATAGCCGGGCTGGACGACCGGGATGGGAACCGCGGAGTGGTCCACCGCGCCGGCGCGCTGGACTCCCCGACAGAAGGCCTTCTGGCCTTCGGGGCTGCCCAGGCGGACGGCCTGGATGATGTCGGTGCGGGGAGAGTCCCAGCGCGGCCACACCTCCAGCCCCGCCTCCTCCAGGACCCAGGCAGCCCAGACCGCCCCTTCCAAGGCCTGGCCCACCACCTCGGGAGCCATGAACAGGCCCTGTGCCAGCAATCGGTTGTAGCCCAGGCTGGGACCTTCCTCGGGTCCGATTCCAGGAGCCGTCAGCCATTCCATGGCGCGCTCGACCACGTCCTGGCGACCGGCCAGGTAGCCCCCGCACGGAGCGATCGCGCCCCCCATATTCTTGATCAGCGAGCCGGCGATCAGGTCTGCCCCCACCTCGGTGGGCTCGACGAGTTCGACCATCTCCCCATAGCAGTTGTCCACCATGATCACGGCCTGGGCCGCATGGCGCCGGACCACCGCGATGGCCTGGCCCAGCTCCTCTACCGAGAGCGAGGGACGCCAGGTATAGCCACGCGAGCGCTGCAGGAAGACCATCCGGGTCCGCTCGGTGAGAACCGAGGGGATTCCCTCCAGGTCGATCCGGCCGTCTTCCAGCAAGGGGAGTTCGCGATAGCCGACTCCCCAGGAAGCCAAGGAACCGTGCGAGCCCTCGACGGTGCCGATCACCGGGCGCAAGGTGTCGTAGGGAGGGCCCGAGAGGGCGACGAGCTCATCGCCGGGACGCAACCAGCCGAACATCCCGGCCGCCAGGGCGTGCGTTCCCGAGACCACCTGCAGGCGCAGCCGACCGGCCGGGGTCCGGAAGATCCTGGCCACGGCCTCATCCAGAAGCTCTCGACCGCTATCGGAGAAACCGTAACCGGTCGTGGCCGCGAAGTGCCCCTCCATCAAACCGACGCCCTGCAAGGCCTCCAGGACCTTCCATTGATTCACCGCTGCGCGCTCGCGAACCGCCTGACGGAGCTCAAGGGTCCGCCGCAATCCCTCACGGGCCAGGGCTACCCGCTGGCCGGGTATGCCCAATCCCCCCAAGGCAGTCTCCCAGGTAGGGGTTTCCAAAATCTTCGTAGTCATCAGGTATTCCTCCAGGAGAACCGCGCGGCGCCGGGATCTACCCGCCGGAGCAGGGCCATCAGGGTCGCTCCGGGGAATCTCCGCCCTGCCAGATTCAAGGCAACGCGCCGGACTGAGGGCAGGCGAAGCAGGGAATTCATGAGCGGCAGATGGCAATCGTAGTCCGCCTCGCGGGCCAGGACTCCACGGATCTCCGGATCCTCCAGCATCCCTGCGAGCTCCTCCAGCTCACGGTCGTCGACATGTTCAAAGATCCTGCGGGCCAGGTAACCGGCCCGCAATTCGGTGCGGAAACGCTTCTTCCAGCGCTGGTCGTAGCCGGCCAGTCGGGCGGGCAGGAAGTCTCCGCCGGAACGGGCCTCCAGGATCGTGTCGGCCAGCAGATCGGCGCACATCATCCCGAAGTAGATGCCTCCACCGGTCGTGGTCTTGGCTTGCCCCGCCGCGTCTCCGACCGCCATCAGGCGTCCCCGGACCGAACGGGGCGAAGGACCCATCGGAATCCTGCGACAAGTGGCCTTCCCGACCATCGAACCCAGCCGACCTGACTTCCCCAGGCGTTCCAAGAAGCGATGCATGGCCGGCCAGGCTCCGGATCGGGTGATCAGGCCCAGGAGCGGAGTCTCTCCGGGGACCGGAACCGCATACGAGAAGGACCCCGGGGTGATGGACTGCTCCAGATAGACCTCGACCCCGGCCAGATCAGCGACTTCGGCCCGCAACTGAGCCGTCTGCCAGAACGCGGGCGGCGATTTCAAACCGCAGCGCTGAGGCAGGGTGGACATGGCGCCCGTGGCCAAGGCGCAGAGCCGGGTGGTCACCCGGCGGTCTTTTAAGACTAGATCCAGGTGGTGGCCCACAGGCTTCACAGCCTCTACCGGGGTCCCCATGAGGAGTTCTGCACCCCGCTGGACGGCCTGGGAAGCCAGGCTCTGGTCCAGTTTCCGACGGTTTATCAACCAGGCCTGCAGCCCGGGAATCCGAGCGCGGCGCCCTGTCGGAGTGATCAGGTCGAAGCGATTCAGGCGGACGGTTCGGACCGTGTCGGGAACGACATAACGGCGCAGCATCTCCTCACTCACGATCCCTGTGCAGTGGACGGGGAGGCCGACCTGTTCATGTTCCTCGACCAGCAGGGTCCGCAGACCCGCCTCGGCTACCCGGGCGGCCAGACGGCTGCCCGTGGGCCCCGATCCGACAACGACAAGATCGTACAAGCTGCTTCCTCCCGAGAAGGCGCGCCCTTTTCGAGCCGGGTTCATGAAAACCTGCCTTTCCGGCCCCTGCACAGGAGCCGGCCTCAATCCGGGAAGGCTTCCAGCCCCCTGGTCACCTGCAAGGGTCGGGCCGGCAAGCCTGCAGGCGCAACAAGATGGTCCTGGACCGTTACCCGATATCCGCTACTGCCTGCCGCCCGTCCTCGGGGCACTTCCTCCCCGGGTGCCGGGGCCCACGTCGCCCAGGCCCCTGCCGTCGAAAGGAGGGATGAAGCGCAGGTCGGCAGACTGAAGGTCCTGGGCCCACCCTTCCAGGTCGGGGAATTCGTCCAGGGCCTCGAGGACCTTCTCATACTCTGCGGAGGTCAAGGTCCTCTTCAGCTCGGGGAATCCGGCCAGGTCGCCTACCGGAGTGTACTGGGACATGAGGGAAAGCGGAGTCCCCGCGGGGAGCGTGCCCAGGAAATCCAGGGCGGCCAAGGTGTTGGGAAGGTTCCCGGGCAGGACCAGATGGCGGACCATCGTCCCCCGCCGCAACAGGCCCTCCTCGTCAAAGAGAGCTGGCCCGGTGGCCTGCCGCATGGCCAGGATCGCGGCCCGCGCCACTTCAGGATAATCCTCCCGGGCGCTGTAGCGCGCCGCCGGGCCAGGCAGGGCATACTTGAAATCAGGCAAAAAGATGTCCACCTGTGCAGAGACCCGGGCTATCAGGTCTACGGTTTCATAGCCGCTGGAGTTCCAGACCACGGGGATGCCGGGGGAAGCCAGGGCCAGGGCCTCCAGGATGGGCTCGGCGAAGTGGGTCGGCGTCACCAGGTTGAGGTTGTGGGCCCCCTTCTCTTCCAGTTCCCGAAAAATCTCGGCCAGGCGCGGGACTTCCAGGTTCCAGCCGCGTCCCCGGCGACTGATCTCCTGGTTCTGACAAAAGACGCAGCGGAGTCGACAACCCGTGAAGAAGACCGTCCCCGACCCCCGGGTCCCGCTCAGACAGGGTTCTTCCCAGTGATGAAGGCTGGCCTGGGCAATGCGAACCACCCGGCTCATGAACGCTCGCCTCCCTCCCCGGTCTCCCGGGCACGGGTCTTCCTCCCCTGAATCCGCCGCTGAGAAGAGACGCCTGGGGTTGCCATATATAAGCGCGGTCGCCCACCACCAATAGCCTGGCGAGAGGAGGTGGGGTCTGGCAGTGCGGGCGCCGTCTTTCCGGGGGATCGGCCAATGATGCGCTTACACCGGAAATAAGGAGGGGCCGCCAAGGCGACCCCGATGGTGGGCGGGTCTGAAACGGCTGCCTCCAGTCGGACGGCTCTTCTTCGTTCCGGGCCGATCTACGACCGGTGCTGACACATCCCAGGTTCCACCCAGACCATCCTGGCAGAATTCCCGCCGCGAATCATTGCCGGAACGTTGCCGACCAGACAAAGGTGCAGATACGCGATCCCTCATAGATGCACACACAACAATGCCTCCATGGCTGATTTCAAGCCGCAAAATCTGAAGAAACCTGCGCTCAAAGCGACTGGGAGGTGCCAGTAGCGAACAAGGTGCATCCGACCGGCCATGCTGGGCAAGGATGCGACATGGCCAGGGTAAGCGATAGCCAGGAGTATAGGCAAAAACGAGGAGTGTCCCTCAGGAGGCTACCCGGGGAGGTGGTCGGGTTGAAAACACTCGTCGGAGACTCACCCCTTTGGCTGGTACCAAACACCCGAATAGCTGGCCGTCGTAGCACTTCGGGCATGGGTTCTTTTTCGGGTTGTCCAAGAATGGACCGTGACGAGGGTCCTCCACAGGGTCCGAGACATCGCATACTTCCTCGGGGAGTCCTCGGGGAGTCGCCTCCACGTATCGGTCCAATCCTGGACGACGCTCTTCACGAGCCAGGTCGCATCGCGCTCTCCGGACTTCAACTCTTTAGCCGGGATGAAGCCTACCAGGGAGCCATCGAGCCACTCGATGCGGAAGGGGTTCCCGTTGCGCCCTGCCCTTCACGGTGAGGGTGAAGTCCTGAATCCGCCGCCTGGCGTGAGAACCGAGACCATCGAGGCGGGTCTGGATGCCAGGAAGGCGTGCGTTCTGAGGAGCGGAGCGCAGTTGGAAACTACGTGAGCACCGCAGAGGTGCGCCTGACGACGCAGACGGGCCCCTCCCACCCACACCCTGGT
>JAAZKF010000283.1 GCA_012799975.1 Burkholderiales bacterium | reverse complement strand
GATTCCCAGCGCACCAAGACCCACCAGGGAACCCTCCGGACCCTGTCGATCCTCTGGGGAAGCAACCAGGTTCCCGGACGCGCCCGGCAAGCTGCCGACTGGTATCGCACCTTGCTGGAAAGCCTGGAGGCGACGACCCACGCGGTGGGAATCAGCGCAGCGAGCTCTCCAGTTTCATGACCCAGCCGTCCCGTGGGTCCTTATGCCAATAGAAGATGATCTCGGGCTCGCGGATCTCGCCGGAGTTGAGAATCTTGACGACGGTCCGGGTCTTGACCCGGGCCCGGGTCCGGCTGCGGTCCAGCTCGACGGCCAGAATCTCATAGCGCAGGATATCCAGAAACTCTGGTCGGATCTGGAAGATCCTTTCGAGGAGTTCGGGGATCTTCACCGTCCTGCGGTCCTCGATCGAGTGGTAGGTGGCCGCCTTCTCGAAATCCTTGAAACGGATATCTTCCAGGAAATCCACCGTCCGCTCTTCCAGGAAGGAGGCGTCGGCGGAAGTAGACACGCGGACCCCGCCGAACTGCAGGCCCGTCCTGGTCGAGAACAAAAGCAGGATCCCCGCCAGGACCAGCAAGAGACCGAAAAGCAGCAGGTACCTGCGCATCCGCCAAAGTTCGGGAGGTGCCTGTCGCGACCCTGCCGGGCTCAGAAGCGCCGGCTCCCCAGCTCCAACAGGAGGGCCGCCAAGAGGAGCAGGGCCACGGCCATCGCGACCAGCACCAGCACAGCCAACAGAATGCTCCCCAGGTGGGGTTCGGCCGCCGCCACCTCCAATTGGGCGTCATAGGACCACTGGGTGAAGGTCAGGTCCTGCAAGGTGCGAGTCAAGCGGCTGGCGTGGGGCTCGGACAGGATCACGCTGGAGAAGAGGATCTGCGGCAGGAGCAGGATCGGAACCCCGGCCACCGCCCGGTCGGGAGTCCCGGAGACCGCCGAGAGGGCCAGGCCCATCGAGGTACCCGCCAGGGAAGCGGCGAGCAACACCAGGAAGTGCAGGAAGGGACCGCCCTTCAAAGCCACCTGGGAGTTCACCATGAACACCAGGAGCAGGCACTGCACGAACCCCAAAAGCATCAGGACGGCCAGGTGGGCCCAGAGATAGGAGCCGATCTCCAGGCCTACCCGAAGCTCGCGCAGGAAGATGGCTCGTTCCTTGACGATCTCCCGGCAGGCGTTAATCGCCCCGAACCAGACCGCGGACAGGGTCATCACGAAATACAGGGTATTGGTGGCCTGGTCTACGTCTCGCCAGACCACGATCATGCACCCGGCGATGATGGGGGCCTGCAAGAGAAGCAAGGCCGTATTCCCGAAATCCGAGAACAGGAGCTCGAGGTTCCTCTCGACCAGGACCTCGAACTGCCGTGCCGAGAAGCGCCAGGCCCTCATGGGGAATTCCCCAGGCGTTGCAGGACCAGGTCCCGATACCACGAGGAGGAGGCGTATCGCGAAGCCAGGGCCGCGCCCTCCGAGGTCAAGCGCGAGTAGATCTCCCGAGCTTCGCGCACGCCGAACCAGGAAAGCATCTCGGAAGGCGGACCGTACCAGGCCAGTCTCCCTCCTCCCAGGACTGCCACCAGATCCAACCGATTCAGGCTCTGCAGCACGTGGGTCGTGAGCAGGACCGTCCGTCCGCCATCGGCCAGGGACCGGAAGAGCTCCATGAAATGCTCCTCCAGGGCAGGGTCCAACCCGGAGGTGGGTTCATCCAGGAAGAGCAGGCCGGGGCCTCCCAGCAACTCCACACCGATGCTGACCCGCTTGCGCTGTCCCCCGGAGAGGCGACTGATGCGAGTCCGCCGTCGCGGGGTCAGATCCAGCAGGTCCAGGGTCTGGTCCACGCGGGTCTGGAGATCCGCCGACTCTCCCAGGCGCAGGCGCGCCGAGTAGCTAAGGGCCGATTCCACCCGCAAGGCCAGATGGACGATGTCGTCCTGGGGAACAAAGCCGATGGTTCCGGCGGGGATCTCTGCTGGAGGCCGACCATCCAGGCGCACCGTCCCGGCATCCGGTTCCTGGAATCCGGCCAACAAGCGCAGCAGGGTCGACTTGCCGCATCCGCTGCCCCCCAGCAGGCCGACGCATTCGCCGGGAAGAACCGCCAAAGACAGGTCCTTCAGGACGCTCTGCCGCCCATAACTCTTGGCCAGACCTGAAGCCTCCACCCGAATCGGTGCCTGCATCGCGGGGGGCCATTCGTGTGAACGCGCCTTGGCGCCTGCCAGGGCGGCGGCGGGCGGGCGAAACCGGGGCTGAAAACCAGGGAGTAGAAGGGAGCCTGCCCGGGGTGGAACGAGAACCCCGCCTCCCGGACGCGAAGCGGGCTAGACAGTCTGGAACGGTGGGCCGAGCCGCCCCTCCCCCTCGCCCCCTGGTCCCGAGATCCCTCCAGCCGAAAGTACCTTGCTCACGGCCGAGCGCAACCGCGCTTCAAAAGATCGGCCCATGATGGGCCCGGCTGCCTTCATGGCCAGGAGCAGGGCCAGCACCTCCTCCCGGGTCAGGCTTATCCCCGGGAAGAAGCGATGAGGCGCGCTGTAGCGATAGCCACCCCGCCCCGAGTCGAAGAAAACCGGAGCCCGCAGGCGGTCACGGAGGAAGACCAGGTCCCGAAAGATGGTCCGCTCGGAGACCCCCAGCCGGCCAGCCAGAGCCCCGATATCAGGGCAACGGTTCTGACGCAGAAGGCGATCCAGCTCGATGATTCGCTCCAACTGTCGTGCAGATACAGGATTCTGGTCAGGCATCCGAGGTCTCCTCCTTGGCCGCCCGACCGTCTTTTTAGTCGAGCTTCAACTCGATCCTAAAAGACGGACCTGACAGAGGCTGTCAGGATCCGATGGGAGGCGCGCAACCGACGAAGGCCCTCGACGATGAGCGGTCGATATTTCCAGCTGCCCCCTGGATGGGGGCAGGCAAGGGCGGGTGGGCAACATATCCCGAACTTCTGGTAGTCCCTTCAGCAGACCGGGAAGGCAGCCAGCAGCAGATTCCTGAAATAGAAACCATCGCGGGTCACCGACCGATCCGACCTCAGGCGGAAGCGAAGCCGGACCCTTGTCCCATCGTAAGCGGAAAGGTCCAAGGCCTGCGCCTTCCAATCCGAAGTTCCCGTATAACGGGCCAGGATCTGCCAGGGGCCGTCCTGCCCCTGCACCTCCAGGGTGCACCAATCCGCCCCATCCTCCAGACAGTGACGTTCCTGAAAAGTCAAGACCGAGGAGTCCAGCCCTCCCAACGAGATCAAGGGGGAGGTCAGGGAAAAGTCGGCGTTGTTGGGATAGTCTCCAGAAGGGCTGTCCGTCCACGTTCCATCCTCCAGACGCTCCCAGGAGCCCTGGCAGTTCCAGTCGGCCGGAGGTTGACCAGGCAGATCCTGCAGCAGGACCCGGACCTCCGGCAACAACACCACGACCCGGCCAGCCAATTCCTCGATCTCTTCCTGATCCACGAACTGCAAGGTGAACTCCTGGGAAGAGACCTCCGGACGCGGCGGCAGTTCCACCAGCATCTCGACCTGCACAGCACCAGGAGGCGGAACCACCGAGCCCAGAACCTGCGTTCCCCAGGCCTCCCGGGTCAGGATCTTGCAGAGCCGGACCCGAGGCACACCAACCCCCTGGAGGGGCATGGTCCAGGTAAAAAGAGCCGAGATCGGAGTGACCTGCCGGCACTGGAAGTGAACCTGTCCGCGCCAATCCTCGGGTAGCGGAGAGGCTTCGATATGCAGCACGACCTCGGCCCCTTCCGGCAAGGGAAGAGTCTCGAGAGGAGTCAGGACACCATTCTGATAGCGGGCACGCAAACGCCTCATGCCATCCCCCCGGAGCGCCCAGGTTCCCCGCCGTCTTCCGTCAACTGACCGTATCCTTCAAGAGGTGAATCAGGTAACGCGACAGCAGATCGAGCTGGCGATCGGCCAGCCCCCGAAAACGGACTCCGCAGAACCAGAACTGATTGCGAGGCTCGTAGCGACAGGTAAGCACCTCGGCCGAGACCGACAGGACCGACAGGCCCTTGACCGGCCCCAGATCCATCGTCAGGACCTGTCCCCGCTCTAACGGGTCCAGCGTCTGCAGCAGGGCCCCGCCGACCCCCAGGTTCAAGACCCGTGCGTTGAGTTCCGTCCGACCGGGCAGACGCAACTGGACATCCAACATGGCCACCACGCGACGCGCCTTGCGTCGCTGGAAGATGTTGACGGCGTCGAAACCGAGCTCGCGAAGGATGACCTTCACCCAGGATCTCGCCAGGTTGCTCTCCAGGTCCTCATACCTCAAGCCTGCCTCGAGGTGCCCTTGGAGGGTCCTGCGCGTCCAGTTGACCACGCAGCGGACCGAGCCCATGGTGAAAGTCGGGTCGCCGATGTAGGTCACATGGAGCACCTGACCGCGCTTGAGGCGCTCGGGAATCTCCAGACGCAGGCCCTGAACACTAATATCTACGACCACGGCCCGGAAGGCGGATCGCTCCATCTCGCAGGTGACCCGGTAGCGACACTTGAGCCGGACCAGACGCCGTCGCTCGCCGGTAGCGGTCCTGGTACGACCCAGGGTCAGGGTCTTCAAACCGGCCAGGATATCCTTCAACATCCCGAGATGATTTCTCGAGAGGCTCGGAATCCCCCTTCAATATGCTACAATACCCGGGTCGTGAACCTCGAAGAACTGCCCTCCTGGACCATACCCGCCCTGGCCTCCCTGGCTGCCGTCACCCTCCTGGTCTGGGCAGCCGCCTACCTGCGTCGCCGCTTCCGCCAAGGTCGAGAAGAGCTGGAAAAAGCGCGTAACGAAGCCCGCTCCCATCAGACCGGAAGGGAACCGAGCATGGGACCTTTGACTCCAGACCCGGAAGCCGGTCCGGATCTTCAGCAGCCCGGTCCGGATACCCACCCAGGCTGCTAGCGCGGAGCGTTCCCCGGCAAGTCCGCACCTCGAGCGTAGCAACCCGACACGTATTCCTGGAGGGCCCCGGCCAGGCTCTGGGCGATGCGCTGGCGGAATCCCGCGTTGCCCAACAAGGACCCCTCGCGCGGATTGCTGAGGAAGGCCATCTCCACCAGGACCGCCGGCATGTCGGTGTGGCGAAGCACATAGAAACCATCGTGCCGCAGGCCACCCTGGCCCAGGCCCAGACTCTCGCCGAGCGCGAATTCCAGGGAACGCGCCAGCTCCAGATCCGCCTGCTTGAACCAATGGATGGAGCTACCCGCCCGCGTCGACGCGACGCTGGCGTTGCAATGCAGACTGATGAAGTAATCGGCACCCGATTGGTTGGCGACGTCACAGCGGGCCTGCAATTCGACCCGATCGGGAGAACCGCGCCAACTGACATCCCGGTCATCCTCGCGGGTCAAGAGCACCGTCCAGCCCTCTTCGAGAAGCAGGTCCCGCAGGCGAAGCGCGACGTCCAGGGTGATATCCTTTTCCAGAAGTCCCAGGGAGCGATTAACGCAGCCGGGGTCTCCCCCACCGTGCCCGGGGTCCAGGACGATCAACCCACGCGACGAGACGTAGCCGGCTGTCGCCGCCGAACCGGTCTGGGCCAGGCTTCCGACCTGGCCCGTAGACGTGGACCTGCAGAAGAGAAGGCCAGGGGTGGACTCCTCCTCGACGAATTGCCAACCGTGGCCTGCGGCCAGGTCGCCCTCGAAACGCAGGATGGGCTGCTCGGAGGTCCCGACCGGACGGAATTGGAAGGATTCCCAGCCGCCCTGGGGCGCCCTGCTCACGGGCAGGGATGCGGGTTCCCTCAACCCCGGCATGTCCACGGTCAACCTGCGGGTGGAGCGATCGAAGTGCCAATGGTATTCAAAGGGTCCCTCGGCCTGGACCCGGATCCCCGAGGCCTCGGCCGAAAAGCCCAGGCCCGTCACCTCGCGAATCGTGCAGGGCGGGGGGAAGGAGGCCCGCCAGCCGACCAGGACCTCGGTCAACCCGCGGCCAGAGCGGATC
Source organism: Burkholderiales bacterium (assembly GCA_012799975.1). GTDB lineage: Bacteria > Vulcanimicrobiota > Xenobia > Xenobiales > Xenobiaceae > Xenobium. The sequence continues at coordinate 923 of JAAZKF010000283.1, read as the reverse complement.
TCACCCTGCCAGTTCGGCGGGAAGCGCAGGTCCATCAGAACTGCTCCCTCGCGCTCCGAGATGGCGACCTGGACGTCATCGATTAGCATGGTCTGCGGGGAACCCGACCATACGCATCCGGGGAAACGAAGCCTCAAAGTGTCCAGCCGGAGCCTGGTGGGTTGGACGCGCAGGGCGCTGGCCAGGGGGATCCTCAACGCGCGCCGACCAGCCACGACTTCCAGGCGGGGAGCCGGGACCTCCGGCATCGCCACCACGCGATCACCACGGTTCTGGGGCTTGAGCGCCAGGGCGAAAAAGAGCGCCTCCGGCTCCATCCAAGCTCCCTTTCCCTTGCCCAGAAGCCGACCCGGTGCAGGCCGCTCGCTCCCATCCACACGGACCTGAGGCGAGCCGGGCTTCCACTGGCTCTCGCGGACCGACCCGGAGAAGTACAGGGTTTCCCCATCCGAAGACCAGCTCATGCGCGTGGTGGTCTGGCCCACCAGACGCAGCACCTCCGGGTCGGCAAGGCTCCAGCCGGTGCGCCCTTCCGAGTGAAGCACCTGAGGTCGGTAGACCTGCCCGAGCAACTCGACCACCTGGGCCTCGGTCTCAGCCGCAGACGCAGCGTGCAGGGTCACCCCCAACAGGATGGTCACCAGGAAGACCTGGAAGACGCGCATGAAGCCCTCCCTCCGTCGCTCCGAGCGGAGCCGGTACTCTGCGGGCACCTGCCGGTGCTGCGAAAAAAGAGAATTGGCCCCCGCCAGGGTCTCTCCTGCCAACCTCAAGCGAAGTGCAGGCCGGCCTGACCCCGGTCCTCAAGCCGGTTCGAGTCGATCCCAGATAGCCTCGAAGTGTTGGTTGAGGTTCTCGGAAAGATCGCTGAGGTGGTAGGCGATCCTCTCATATTCCTCCCGCAGGAGCCGTGACTCGGTCAG
>JAAZKF010000282.1 GCA_012799975.1 Burkholderiales bacterium | reverse complement strand
GGAACTCCTCCTCAAGCCGCCCGCCGCGGCGGCCCCCAGGCCTCAAGGGACGGGACAGCACCTGGCATGTCGATTCTGACCCCGGCCGGACACCTCCTCCGTCCTGGCGGGAAGGGGAAGCGGGGGGAGTGGGAGGACCTGAGCGCCTTGAATCCAAGAGAGTGTTCGTGACCGCACCTCCGCAGGCCCCGACCATTTTCCGCCACAAGACCGCCATCCGGCGCAACCAGCTCTCGCGCCCCGTCGCGACCGCGCTCCGTGATCAGGTCATTGGGCCCGGGGATGAGGTCTTCGACTTTGGTTGTGGCCACGGTGAGGATGTCGAGTTGCTCCGAGGCCTCGGCTACCAGTGCCAAGGATGGGACCCCCACTTCCGACCCGACAAACAGTTGAGACCTTCAAACGTGGTCAACCTCGGTTATGTCCTGAACGTGATCGAGGACCCACTGGAGCGGACTGCAGTCCTGAAGCAAGCCTTCGGCTTGAGCCGCGGGGTCCTGATCGTGTCCGCGCTGATTGGCCCCCCGGATTCGCAGCGTACGGTTCCACATGGGGATGGCATCCTCACGACGCGAGGGACCTTCCAGAAGTATTTTCGACAGGAAGAACTGGGAAGGTATTTGACCGACCAAGTCGGCAAAGAGGCGTATCCGGCAGGCCTGGGCATCTACTACCTGTTCGTTGACGCCCAGCGCGAAGCGGATTATTGCCGGCGCCTTCTGGAGGATCCGGACCGGCAGGGTCCGGTCGTACCAGGGCGAGGCTGGGTTCCGCTTCACTCCGAAACCCTCAAGCGCATTGCGGCCAGGGTCATGGAGCTGGGGCGCCTGCCATTGCCCGAAGAGCTCCCCGAGGATGCGACCGCGGTGATGATGCTGGCCCGGTCGGAAGACTGGATGGATCGGCTGGCCGAGCACTTGGAGTCCGACGCCCTTGCCGAACTCCGGCGCGAACGGCGCGCTCGGCTCCTTGAGGACCTGGCCGCCTCCTATTTCAGTCCGACAGGCCGCCTGCGCTTGCAGGATCTGGATCTCGCCCAACGTGCGGATCTGCGCAGCCTCTTCGGGTCGGTCGGGCGCGCCTACAGCGAGGCCGAGGATTTCCTGGAGCGAAGCTTGTCGTCGGAGACCTTGGCCGAGGAGTGTCGCACCTGGGGCACCGGCAAGCTGGTCTATGACTCGCTCTACTTCCATCCAAGCCTGGAGTCTCAGGCCCCGCCCGCTGTTCGCCTGATGCTCCGATGTGCCCGGCTTCTCGTGGGCTCCGACTTGGCGGGCGCCGAGAATCTGCTGAAGGTCTCCTTCTCTTCCGGACGGGTCACCTTTGCGACCTACGAAGACCTGTCCGCCGTGGCGCATCCGTCGCTCTTGACCGCCGTGCGAGCCTGCCTGGAAGATGGCGTGGTCCTCCGGCGGGACTATCGGGACGCGACCAACCCGCCCATCCTTCACAGGAAGGAACTCTTTGTCGGTCGTGACCATCCGGATTGGGGATCCTTTGCCCGGCTGACGTTCCAGGAGGCCAGGGCCGGCCTTCTGGGACGGTCGGACATCGGAAACAAGTTGGGGTGGGAGCGCGCCCTTCAGGAAGCCGGTTTCCGGGTTCAGGGGCACAAGCTGGTCTCGAACCTTGCGCCGGAAGAGCCTGAAGAGATGGCCGACTCGGAGCTCGAGGCTCTGCTGGAGGCGACCGAGGCCGGCCTTCCCCTGGAGGAACACTTCACTCTTCGGGGGGCACACCTGGTCCGGCGACGTCGGAGGGCCGACCGGCGGACATCGGGCCTGCGCAGGGTCCGGGTCTCGCTGGATGACGACGTCCTCAAGCGCGTGGCTGCGTCGGCACTCCGCCTGGGACGCCTGCCGTTGGCTTCCGAGTGTGAGGTGCCCGAACGCGCCTTGGAGGTCCTGCGGAAGGATCGTGCCTGGTCTCAGTTGTTGGCCCCGTGGATGGACACGGAGGCCTTCCAGGAAGCCCGCCGCCGCCGCTGGAGTCATTGGATTGTCTTCCTCGGTTCGGCTCGACTGGGTACGCTGGGGCGTCCTCCGTTCCGCAAGCTGCCGCCGGCGGCGCAGGAGGATCTTCGGGTGCTGTTCGGCTCGTATCAGAGGGCACTGGCCGAGTCTGACACCTGGCTGTTCCGGATAGGTCGCCCCGAGGAGGTGGACCAGGATCTGGCCTCCTGGCCCTTCGGGATTCGGCAGGAGGCAAAGGGCGCCGTGTTCCACGCTTCGCTTGAGGAGCGCCTGCCGATCCTGCCTCGGATGTTGGTGGCTTGTGGCCGCCTTCTGGCCGCGGATCGGGTTCCGGTGCGCACCAACGTGATCCGCGTTGGGTTCGGGGGCGACCACGTCAAGTTCTATGAGTATGAGAACCTCGAGTCGCCCGAGCCCTCCCGCTTGCTGCGGATGGCCCGGGTCGACTTCCGCAAGCGGCGGGCCTACGACATCGACTACACGGGACGGCAGGCAGAGAAGTTGCTCGTGGACAAGGAGGGGTTGGTGGGGGGCTTCGGATAGGGAAGTCTTCAAAGAAGGCATCCCAAGGGAATTATTTCGGGTGGAGCAGGTTTCTGACGCTGAGGCCGCCAGTGCCTGGGACCAGACAGCTTTGGTGGCCACAGTTCTACTGTTCTGACGAGAGACTCTTGACGGAGTGAACATTTGTTCACTATCATCAAGAGGAAGGAAATTCGAGGCCAAGAGAGACGCCTCGCGGTCTATTTTCGATGGGTTTTCGTCGATTTTGCCGCGTTTCTCGAACATAGTTGCGGCAGGCGTCGGCGAGCGCAAGTTGAAGAATCTTCTTTCTTCGGCTGGTTCGAAGGGCTCTTTGGGCCCAAGAGGGGAGCGGCATGACCGCCATGGAAGCCAAAACACGCCACATCCTGGGCCTTTCTGGTGGGAAGGACAGCACGGCACTGGCCGTCTACATGCGCGACAAGGTCGCCGACATGGAATACGTGTTCTGTGATACCGGCAAGGAGCTCCCAGAGACCTACGAGTATCTGAAAAGAGTTGAAGCCTTCCTGGGCAAGCCCATCGTCTACCTGAACGCTGACCGGGACTTCGATCATTGGCTGGCGATGTTCGGAAACTATCTGCCGTCCGCCAAGATGCGCTGGTGCACTCGGAAGCTGAAGATCGCCCCTTTTGAGAAGTATGTTGGCGAAGGGCCAGCCTACAGCTACATCGGGATCCGCGCTGACGAGGACCGCTTCGGTTACAAGCCCAGCCTGTCACCCAACGGGGGCATCATCCCCGTGTATCCGTTCAAGGAGGCTGGCCTGGTCAAGGCGGACATCCACCAGATTCTCGAGGACAGCGGTCTTGGCTTTCCCGAGTATTACCAGTGGCGAACTCGGTCTGGCTGCTACTTCTGTTTCTTCCAGAGGAAGATCGAATGGGTTGGCCTCTTGGAGAGACACCCCCACCTGTTTGAGGAAGCCAAGAGTTACGAGCGGCCGGACCCTGAATCGGGCACCCTCTACACGTGGTCGCAGCAAGAGAGCCTCGCAGAACTGCAGGCACCGGACCGGGTCGCAAAGATCAAGGCCAACCAGCACGATCTGATGGAAGAGATGAAAAGCCGCAAGAAGAGCAAGCGGCTTGTCGACATCTTCGAAGAGACCAATGACCTGCAGGACGACTTCGGCGAGCCCTGCATGATCTGCCATCTGTAGGACGAGCGACGTCCAACACCATTTAGAAAACCGCGAGGTAGATCCGATGGCCGGATCCAGGCACGTGACTTTTTCCGGGCACGAAACCTTCACTTTCCGCTATGGCTGGCTGAAGAAGGGGGTCGATGGCGTGCATGGAGACCCTCTGATCTTTACTCGCGACGATGCGACGACCCGATTGGGCGTCGGCAAGAACATGGTCAAGTCTGTGCGCCACTGGTGCCTCAAGTTGGGACTGATTGAGGAGTCGCCTGCCGGCCTGAGAGTCAGTGACTGGGGAAGTCGCTTGCTGGCGGGTGATCCTTATATCGAAGACCCATCCAGCCTCTGGCTGCTGCACTGGAACCTGGTTTCTGGACCCGAGGCTCCGACAACGTGGTACTGGGTCTTCAACGAATTCAGAGGGCACGAGTTCTCGAAGCGCCAGTTGGTTCAGGGACTGCACCAGATCTCTGAGTCCCGCGGCAACGGGCGCAGCACCACCAACACCATCAAGCGGGATGTGGATTGCTTCATTCGCACCTATGTGGCTACCGCTGGGCGGGGGAAGAGCTTGGAGGAGAGTCTGGACTGCCCTTTGGTGGAACTGGAACTCGTCCACGCCGTCGAGGATGGTGAGGCTTATCGCTTCACAGTCCGACCGAACAGCACTTTGAGCGATGCCGTATTGGGCTTCTGCGTCGCCGATTACTGGTCCCGCAGGGGGCAAGGGAAGGCGATTCCGGAGACCCTCCCCCTGGAAGAACTCTGCTACGGCGTTGGCTCGCCGGGACGGGCCTTCCGACTGTCCGAGAGCGACATCCTGAATCGGGCCGAACGCCTCGCCAGACGTTTCGGTGATCTCTACCATTTTGCTGACACCAGTGGCCTCAAGCAGTTGTCCCTGAGAGCAAAACCAGGGGACATCCGAAAGGCTCTTCTTGCCGAGGTCCTCAATTGCGTTGATCACGACCTCCGAGAGCAGAGAGAGGCTTCCTGATGCCACCTCTGGCTGATCTCGTTCAGGTCTCTTCGTCGACGACCCGGTCTGTCAACCTCGAGGCTGACTTCTACCGGGAAGTCGATCTCAAGTCCTACATCTTGACGTCCACCGTGCAGTCCACCCTTCGTAGGATTGGCGAAGGCCTCATCAAGTCGGAGGGCACCAAGGCCTGGACCTTGACGGGGCCCTATGGTTCTGGCAAGTCAGCCTTCTGTCTGTACTTGGCAAGCCTCTTCTGTCCCTCGTCGGACAGGTCATCGAGCCAGGCGATCGATCTCCTGAAGAGGGAGGCCTACGAACTGTGGCAACTCCTCTTTGACGGCCGCAAGAACGAATTGGCTGGACGCTTCAAAGCTGCACCCTTCTGGCCCATCCTGGTGACGGGCGGCAGGGAGTCTGTTCACCGCGGCCTGCTCCGGGGTGCGATCCGAGGACTGAGCTACCTCTCTGCATCCGAGCATCTGGAACGTGCCCAGCGAATCCAGGAGAGGATGGAAGGGGAGCAGGTCAACTCCCAGGAGGTCTTGACCTTCATCGAGGAGACAGCCAGAGACCTCGAAAGGAAGGGGACCATCAGCGGTATCCTGGTCTTTTCTGATGAGCTTGGCAAGAACCTGGAGTATGCCTCCTTGCACCCGGATCGGGGTGATCTGTACATCCTCCAGGAGTTTGCCGAAAAGGTTCAGCGGCTGGAAATCCCTGCGATCTTGATCGGCATGCTGCACCAGGTCTTCGACCGTTACGCAGACAAGCTCACACCATTGGAGAGGGCGGAGTGGTCAAAGGTCCAGGGGCGTTTTGAAGACATCGCCTTCCAGGAGTCCACCGAGCAGTTGCTACGCCTGACGGGCAGGGCCATCCGGAGCTGTCCGGGGCACCTTCTTCTGCCCGAGTTTCAGCATTCTGCTCAACTCCTTGCGGAGAGGGCGGTGGCTCTCGGAGTCCAGCTTCCTGGTCTGCAGCCGGAGGCAGTGGTAGAGGTTCTGAAGGCCACCTTCCCCTTGCATCCGTTCACGGCCCTGATCCTGGGCCCGCTGTTCCGCCGCCTGGCGCAGAACGAGCGCTCTCTCTTCGCCTTCCTTTCGTCGTCCGAACCCCACGGTTTTCAAGAGTTCCTGCACCGAACCGAGGTCAGATCCGGGAGCGTCCCTAATTACGGTCTTCCGGAGCTGTATGACTACCTGTGGTCGTCGCTTGGCGGGGCACTCCTTTCTACCCCCGCGGGTCGGCAATGGGCGCTCATTGATACCAGCCTTTCCCGTGTGGATGGCGAGGATCCCAGACTGCGGGCGGCTCTCAAGGCTATCGGCCTGTTTCAGGTGGCTGGCGAGGCAGTGGGCTTCAAGGCAGAGCCGAAGAGCTTGTCTTTCGTCTTGGGGTTGGAACTGGGCGAGACCGAGTCCATCCTGAACAGACTCCGGGCGCAGTCAGTCATCACTTACCGTGCCTTCCAGGGCGCGTACGCCATTTGGGAGGGCAGCGACTTCAACCTTGACGAGGAACTGCAGAAGGCTCGAGCGCAGATCCGTGACGATGGACACCTGGCCGGGTACCTGCAGGAACTGGCCCCTGCGCGCCCATTGATCGCCAAGAGGCATTCGCTTGAGTGGGGAACCCTGCGTCGCTTCGACGTGGTCTACGCCGACGTGGACAAACTTTCGGACCTGGTCAACGCAGGTCGCGGGGACGCAGATGCCAGGTTGTTCCTGGTATTTCCCAGAGACGCAGAGGAAGATAAGAGGGGCCGGGAGATCCTTGACAGCGACATCCCAGACGACGTGGTCCTGGCGATACCGGAGGTCAGCCGGGCGCTGCCACGACTCGTTGGTGACCTGCGCGCCCTGGATTGGATGCTACGGACGAAAGGCGAACTGGCCGGGGACATGACCGCTCGGCGGGAGATTCACACTCACCTGGCGGCCCTTCAGGAGGCTGTTCGTCAGAGCCTGCGGGGCGTTCTTGACGCTGAAGTCCCGACTCGGTGGTATTGGAATCGGAGACAAAGAGAGATCTCGAACCGCCGGAAGTTGAACGAGTTCCTCTCCGAGGTCTGTGACCACGTATACTCGTTGACCCCGTGGATCCCGAACGAGTTGATTACCCGGGACCAACTCTCGTCGTCAGCAGCGGCGGCCCGCAGAAACCTGATCGAGGCCATGCTTCACAGGTCGGGCGAGGAGAACCTGGGCATCCAGGGGCACCCGGCCGAGCGCAGCATGTACGATGCGCTGCTGAGGGTGACTGGCCTCCACGTTCACGCCAATGAAGGTTGGACGTTGGTTTCTCCATCGCCTGTCTCTGGAGGCTTTGTTGCTTCAATTCCGGGGGAGCGAGGGACAAGTGAGAAGGCCAGGCTCAGTCTGGAATCTCGGCGCCGGATGGCCAACGTCTGGGCCACGATGGACAGTTTCATGGACCAAGCGCGAGCGAAAGCACGGCCTGTGTGTGAACTGTTTGACACCCTCCAGCAGCCGCCAATCGGCTTGAAGGCTGGACCACTGCCGGTCCTTTTGTGCGCGTATATGCAGGTTCACGGTGCCGCCGTGGCATTGTATGAGAACGATACTTTCGTTCCAGAACCCACGACCGCCCATTTTGAGCGCCTGATGCGAGCCCCCGGGAAGTTCTCAGTGCAATTTTGTCGGCTAGATGGGGGCTGGCGCCTGGTTCACGACGCTCTGTTGACGTCGCTTCCCGGCCATGGCCTGGACGGCGTGAAGGTCAACCCCGCGGGAACTGCGGATTTGCTCGACATCGTACGGCCTCTGTGTCAGTTCGTGGCCAGGCTCGAGGTCTACTCGAAGCGCACTTCGCAAGTCGGCCCGCAGGCCAAGGCGGTACGGAATGCTGTCTTGATGGCCCAGGATCCGGCTCGCCTGCTCTTTGAAGATCTCCCTAGGGCATGCGGTTTGAACCCGTTCAGGGTGGGTGAGCCGGTGCACGCCGACCGGATAGAGCAGTACGTCCGGATTCTTGGCGAGTCCATCCAAGCCCTGAAGAAGGCCTACCCAGACCTGCTCGGCCGTCTGCGCGGCTCGATCGCCGAGGCCTTCCGTCTTCGTTTTGGTGCCGAAGAAGTTCGACGTGAGCTTCGAGAGCGTCTCGGGCACCTGACCGACGTCCCCACCGACACTCAGACTCTGACGTTCTTGCATCGAGCCACGGATAACCAACTCGCCGATCGGGAGTGGGTTGAGTCACTTGCGACCTTCTTGACCACAAAGCCGCCAGATTCTTGGGCTGAGCATGATGAGGCTTTGTTTAGCGCCAACTTGGCTCAGGTCGTCAGACACGTCAACAACCTTGAGGCTATGGTGGCGGGCTTGGGCGCCGACGTTCAGCGCGGCAGGGAACTCAAAGGGCGTCTTCTGCGCCTGGGCGTCATGGCTTTCGGGGAGGCCGAGCGAAATCGCGTTGTCCGTGTCACTGAGGAAGAGTCGCGGAAAGCGCATCAGTTGGCGAAGAAGGTTGTAGAGGAACTAGGTGAAACTGATGCCGACTTCAGTTTAGCCGTACTGGCTGAGGCTGCATTGCAGATTTTGGATTCCGATTCAGTTCCGCCGCCGGCCGTGCATCGTGAGCGACTTCACTTGGTGTGAGCCACTCGCTGGTGGATGGGTCGGCACCGGTCCCTAAGACTCCCCTCCTTCAGGCCGGTCGACCTTATCGTGGACCAATGTGGCGGCCCTCACATTGAAGGGAAAATTATCCCCAGTATTGTTCAAAGTAACGAAACGCTCGCTGCTCGCGCGGCATGCCTAGGATATTGTCGATGACGTCCACGATGTCACAAGTCTCTGTCCCACCCAACTTTGGGCCACGAAGTCCTCTGCCGATCATTTGGCTGTACAAGATGAGCGAGGCTGTGGGCCGAGTGATCACAACAGTATCAATCTTCGGGACATCGAACCCAGTGGTGAGCACACCGTAGTTGCACAAGACGTGGATTCGACCTTGACGAAAATCCTCAATCACCGCTGCCCTGTTCTCTGCTGAAGACTTCCCGTCGACGTGGGCAGTGGGTACACCTATGAAGTTCAGGCATGACGCAATGAATTTGGATTGATCGACGCTGCACGAGAATAGAATAATGCGACTACTCTTCTTTGATTTTTCGTACACACGGTCGATAATCAATGCGTTCCTGGCGTCGTCAGCACCAACCATTTTAAGGAACCCTACTGGCAGGTCACCTTCTTCTTCCAGAGACGCCAATTGCTCTCTTGATAGCTCGTAGGACCGGCCTGTCTCAAGGGGAGTCCTGACCGCAGAGGCAAGCAGACCCTCGTGACGTAGATAAGAAAAGAGTGGTTGTCTATTTGGGCTCTCTAGCTCCAGCAACTTGTTGAAGAAGAATTCGGCAAGAGCTTTGTTCTCCTCTTCATTGGACGTCGAACGGCCCGGAGTGGCCGTCAATCCCAGAATTCGCGCCCTATCGCCGGCGAGCCCCTCAGTGGCAGCTCGGTAAGTAGGCGCAATAACACGGTGCGCCTCGTCCACAACAATGAGCCTGACACGGTCCCGATACATGGCGAAGGGGTGGCTATCCCGCTTTAGGAGAGAATACGCCTTCTGGAATCCCATGACGCTGAAGTGACGATTTGGTCTGTCAAAGGGAAGCCCACTGGAATCCCCCAGGATCTGATGGATTTCAACTGGATGCATTCCCACGTGTGACCAGACTTCGGCGAAGCACTGCAGTGCCTGTTGGCAGAGTTCTGCGCTGTGCGCGAGCCACACAACGACGTCGTCTGGCGAGCTGTCGTTCAGAACGAACGAGATCAGCTCCATGGCAGTGCGGGTCTTCCCTGTACCGGTTGGCATTTGGAGCACGCACCTAGACAGGCTTGGGGACAATTCCTGAAGGGTCCGGAGGAGTATTGACATCTGGTAAGGCTTGAGCTGCCTGAACGGGTACGGGGCGGGTCCCACAATCTGCAAGTGGGTGGGAGGCTTATCCGGAGGCTCGGCAGCAAGATAGGAAAGGCCAAAGCTCTTCTTCAGCTCAGGATTCTTCGAGTGCCTGCGCGAGATCTTCTGAGCAAACTGTTCTATAGATGGTGGAATCTCAGTGATCTTCAGTGTGTTGCAGATTCCTCGGATGTCCGAAGGCCCGAGCTCCGAAAGAATCAACTGGAGGGCCTTCTGGTCCTTCAGCAGTCCATCACCTCTGAACACACGGACGATGTTCGCTAAGTTCTTTCGCTTGTGGAATTCGACATGATCGAACGGAACATTACGCAAAGAACCCAGCACAGCTTCGATTTGCTCGATCGCGTCACTGTCGATGAGCTGCTGCAGGGTTGATTTTGATAGGTGCTCGAGCACTAGTTCTCCGAATCCGTGAGATTTTTCGAATAAGCTTTTGGGCTGCTAGGAGGAACAGGCGTCTTGTTTAGACTTGGCAGGGTTGGTCATGATTAGGCCCCAATTCACTAGCAAGCCATCGAGCAACACTTCAGCCACGCCGCTGCTCTCGCCGTCGTATAGGTGCTTGGCGCGGGCGAATCCTTCGAGCATTGAGATGACAATGTGTGACGAGGGGTTGTCTTCCGCGACCAGATCCGCAAGTCTCCTGGCAAAGGGATGCCGAGTATTCAAGAATAGGAGAGTCAGCGGACCCTCGAACTCTGCCCGGAAGAACGCAGGGCTCTTCCAATCTTCAAATAGAACATGGACGCTATGTTCAATCTTGGACAGTGCATCTCCAGCTTGGTTCATGCGTGTAACATTAGATGCCACGCCCCGAACTACGGCGTCCTCAATGAACCAGTCGGTGATATCGGCCTGTTTCTCCTCGATCACCTGTTTGAGAACTGAGAAGCCGGACTCGCCTAGTGCAATGCCCTTTCTCGTCGGGCAGAGCTCACCGGACTTCTTGTCGAGGAAGTATTTCCTCACATCAAGCAAGCGATTCCCTTCGAATTCGGTTAACTTGAACACAAGCAGGTTGCGTTCACTGCCTGCGGATGCAAGAACCACTTCTGCTTCACTCATCGTAATCTCTCTCTTCGTTCAGCCAGGTCTGCAGGTAGCTCTTCAGGTACAGGCCCCAGTTGATCCTGAAGTTCTCGACAAAGTCCTTAGCCGTGAACACAGTCTCTGGTTCAAACTTGGACTCTGCTTTCGAATAGGCGATGATCAACAGGTCAATCATGATCTTCAGTCGCCTGGAAAGCACAACGTCCTCGGAGTCCTCCGTCTCCAACGTCTGGATTATCCTATAGACTTCCTCGAAGAACGGATGGCCAAGATTGTATCGGAGTACGTCACTGCCTCCAAGATGGTTCGCTTCAAAGAACTCTGGGCCTTTCCAATGACTGTCGTGGATACTGAATGGCTGGCTCTTCCACTTGGCAATCCACTTCGCCCGGTCCTCCGCATCGACGGTCCGGAGAAGACTGCCAGCAAGTCGCTCCGCTTCGGTTGCGAAATCGACGCCCTTATCTAGGGCCCCTGTGTCCGTTGGCGTCTTTTTGGCTACCTTCTCTGCTGCGCCGTGACCGGTCTCTAGAACTTGCTGGCCAGGCTTGGGCTCACGTTCGATTCGCTTCGCCTCGGCCCAGTCAGAGCGAACACGCCCTAGGCACGTCTCTCTGGTCGGCGAAATCTGGCTATAAATCGCTTCCTTGAGCTCGGGAACAGGAATGGCGCCGCGTTTGATGTTCTTGACAGTGAAGGCTCTGTCAAGTTCTGCGTCGAAAGCGATTTCACATCCCCACCAGCGGTCAATCTCTGAGAACCAGGTCGAAGGGCCCGGCCAATACGGGATAGCACCGTAGAAGACTTCCCGTCGATTGCGTACAATCGATATGCCCTGGTTGCGGTCGATGTGCCTGTCCCTAACCTCTTGGGTTCCGCCAGAACCCTGGTTCGGCCTAAATACATTGGGCAGGAGGCTCATACGTATACGAACGTTGGATTCTGGGGGACTCTCCGGCCCGCGCCCTTCCTCAGGAACGGGCCAGGGGATCGTCATCTCTGGGAACACCGTCGCAGCGGGGTCATCAGGAAATTTGGTTGACTTCGTGGTGGCGTAGAGCGGATCGATCGCTGCAGTTTCAATTCCATCCACAAAGATTTTGAGCCCGTCCCAGATGAAATGTCGATAAGTTCGACCACACCAGATCCGAATTTCCGGAATCATCCGTTCTGCTGAGATTGGCTGACGGTCATACTTGGTCCAAACGACCAAAGTTCCGCGTTCAGAGCCCACGAGATCTACAAGATCTAGAGGAGGCGTCTTGATCACGGGAGCGGGAATCGACTCCATCTTAGGCGGATTACTTGTAAGTTCATCCAGGTCGATATAGGTATAGTGCCAGGATGAGTCTCGCTCTTTGGAATAAACCTCCACTCGTTTGCACTGGTTGATGGCGGCAAGGGTCATTCCGACACCAAAACGCCCGATCCCTGATCGGTCATTGTATCGCGTTGAATAGCCCAGGACCAGGCATTGATGTAGGACTTCTGGCGGCATACCGATTCCATCGTCACCAAAACAGATCTTCTCAATTATCGAGTATGGTCTTCCCTTGGTTCCGGAGCGCTCCTTTGCACAGACACGGATACGGATATTCGTTGCACTAGCCTGGATTGAGTTGTCGATCACCTCGCCATAGGCACTGTAGGCGTCGAAATCCGACTCTCTCATGGAAAGGATGGCCGTTGCGTCGTTGATTAGTCTCACGGTCTTGCTCATGCTTGCTCCTTGGCTCCGTTTCCCTAGACTACAGTCCTCTTAGCGGGTCCGCTCGCTGTAGAATGCGCTCGGAGTAGTTTGGACGATCCACTGCGTAGGCTTCAGGGAAGAGCAAGCAGAGCCAAGTGTACAGACGTTGGGTCGGCTGCGTGAGTGCTCTCAAGTGAATCGACGGATCTCCGACAATGTTTCTGACAACGCATTTGGCTTCGCCAAAATAGAGCGGGCCTTGATAAACCCTTGAACAGAACCGATTAATTAACGCCTCGCGCATGAACGCGCGCCTGAGGGACCTGAAAAAGGCTTCCTTGGTCAAGCCGATGGGAAGCTCAGCACTTCCGATGACCCACGGCCCCCGCTGTTTTTTGTAGGATAACCACGCGTGCGCTGGGGTTTCGTACGGCGGAATCTGTTCCAGTCGTGCTTGCGTGTCCAACGTTGGCGTCGAATTTGCAATGTCGTGCTTCAGCGCAACCGGGGCGTCGCGCAAGAACTTCGCAGCCTCTATATAGTCAGCCTCAAGCACTGAGGTTGTGGTGCTCAAGATAGATTTGACAGCGTTTCGATAGTCAGCAGTTGAAGCCAGGTATGCAACAAGGACTTCGCGGTTAGAGTCGGCAGCGAGGCCTAGCCCCCGTCGAGTTATGTTAGCACTTCCCACTACCACAAGTTCATCGTCCACTCCAAAGAATTTGGAATGCAAGCGTCGCGCCGAGAGTAATTCGGCTCCGGTAGATCTGCAGTATTCATATATATCAATGTCAAGGCTGCCGTCGAGCAGAGAATCTTTGTTCCAATATGTAACGACTTTGGTGCGGCGCAATACCCTAGGATTCACGTCCTGGAGCACATACTCGAGTGCTGACTTCTGAATGTAGGGGGCCGCAAGAACAAGTGATGCGTCAGATTTGGCCAACATCGAAGCAAGCCAATCTGCAAGACATGATGTCGCTAGTATCGGTCCTGAGGTATCCGCCATGGCCATTTGTTGCGGGATCTGTTAGCAACTGTCGCGTGCTTTTCCTTCTGTTCGCACAAAGTACACGCCCCCGTGGGGGTGTGGTTAGCCCTTTAGCAACTGTCGCGTGCTTTTCCTTCTGTTCGCACTGCGCATATTCTATCTTATGACCCTGACAAGGGGTGTCAGTGCATCGGCCCAAACATACGTCTTGGCTGGAGTCCGTCCTACCGGCCTGCTCTGTCGCATGCCGATCAAAGCCTGGACCACCCAGCAGCGTGGCCGTTACTTCACCTTCAGCGAGGGCACCCTGCGCACCAGACTCGAGGTCCCCGCCGCCCTGCGCGACGACTTCCTCGCCCTCGTCCGCGAGATCGTCGAGTGGCGTCTGGCTCAGTATCTGGAGCGTCGCCAGGACGGCTGAGCCGCTTCTTCCTCGATTCGGGTCCCCTTCAGCACCCCATCTTCCAGCACCCAGGTCTCGTCGGGGGCCAGGCGTTCCAGGAACTCGCGGTCGTGGCTCACGGCCAGGATGGCTCCGGGGAAGGCGCCCAGGGCCTCTTCCAATGCCTCCACGGTGTCCAGGTCCAGGTGGGCGGTGGGTTCGTCCAGCACCAGCAGGTCGGGTTCGGCGGCCATCAACAGCGCCAGGGCCACCCGCATCCGCTGCCCGTCGCTCAGGGTGGAAAGCGGCCGCAGGGTCTGGAAGCCGGTCAGCAGGAAGCGGTGCAGGAAGGTGCGGGCCTCTCCCTCCTCCATGGGGGCCACGTCCCGCAGGGCCTCCAGCGCGCTCTTCCGGTCCTGCAGGTTCGCGGCGGTCTGCTCCAGCGAGCCGATCTTCAGGTCCTCGCGCCGCCAGAGTTGGCCCTGCGCGGGAAGCTGGCCTGTCAGCGCCGCCAGCAGGGTGGACTTGCCGGCTCCGTTGGCCCCGACCAGGGCGATCCGCCGGCCCGCCATGATCTCCAGGTCCACCCCTCGCAGGACGGGGCGGGCCTCCCGGCAGACCCGCAGTCCTCGGGCCTTCAGCAGGCAGACCCCGGAAAGTCGGGGAGGGGCCAGGCGCAGGCGCATCCGCTCGGTGCGGCGCGGCTTCTCCTTGCGGTTCTCGTCGGCCAGCATCCGCTGGATCCTTCCCTGGCGGGCCCGGGCCTTGGCCGCCACGCCCTTGGCTACGCCCCGGTAGAAGTCGTTCTGCGAGGTGGCCTCGATCGAGCGGGCGTGGTCGCGCAGGCCCCGGGCCGCCTCCTCGAGGCGTCGGACCCGGCGCTGCTGGTCCTCGAACTCGCGCCAGGCGCGGCGTTCCTCCTCTTGGCGGCGGGCCCGGCAGAAGCTGTAGCTGCCTCCGTACTCGGTCAGCGTCCGGGCGATCGGGTCCAGGGCCAGGGTCCGGCAGGTGGTCCGGTCCAGCAGGCGCCGGTCGTGCGAGACCAGCACCACCGTGGCGGGGGTGGCCTGCAGGAACTCCTCGAGCCGGAGGACTCCATCCCGGTCCAGGCTGGCCGAGGGCTCGTCCAACAGCAGGACTTCGGCCTGGGCGCCCAGGAGCCGGGCCAGGGCCAGCCGGCTGCGCTCACCGCCGCTGAGGGTCGAGCCGGGCCGCTGCGGATCGTCGAGCAGGTCCTCCAGGCCGGTCTCGCGCAGCGGGCCCCGCCAGCGGGCCAGGCGGCTCCACCCGCCCAACTCTTCGAACGCCTCCAGGGCGGCGGCGTACTCGTCCAGCCGGGATTCGGTCAGATCGGCCTCCAACGCGGCCAACCGGCTGGCCGCACGGAAGAAGACCGGGTCGAGGATTTCCCCGACGGAGCCTTCGAGGTCCGGGCCCAGGTAGAGCCGGCGGCAGTCGCCAGGGACCAGGATCGAGCCGGTCTGCGGGGACGACAGGCCGGCCAGGAGGCGCAACAACGAGCTCTTGCCCGAGCCGTTGGGGCCGACCAGGCCGACTTTGGCGCCCGTCGGCAGGTTGAAGTGGACGCCCTGGAAGAGGGGTTCTTCGGTGAATTGAAGCGAGAGGTTCGAGACCTGAAGCAAAGCGGGCTCCTTCTGTGGGAAGAAGGCCTCGCGGCTCCGGACCCGGGGGCCCTGGAAAGAATCAGGGCCCGGACGAGCCCGGGCCCTGTCGGGAGTCGGCTGGAAAAGACGTCAGCCGATGCGGCGAGGCCGGGCGGTGCGCTTGTGGAGCTCGAACATTCGCGGGGACCTCGCTTTCTGGGATGATTGTATCGAGCCCGGGGGGGCCTGTCAAGCCTGGATCGGGAGCGCCTTCCCCTCACCTGGGATTGGGGTGGGAAAATCGTTCCATGCCTCCGTTGACGAGCCTGGGTGCCATGAGTATACTGGGTCAAGCCCGGGCGGGCTCAGACGAGACGGAGCGTGGCGCAGCCTGGTAGCGCACTTGCTTTGGGAGCAAGGGGTCGCCGGTTCGAATCCGGCCGCTCCGACCAGCGCGCCACCCTCCTCGGCTGGCAGGGAGGGTTCAAGCTGCGCCCATAGCTCAGCGGATAGAGCAACTGCCTTCTAAGCAGTGGGTCGGAGGTTCGATTCCTCCTGGGCGCGCCACAAGCCAGCCCGGGCACAAGTGAAGAGACGGTGAGTGTAGCTCAGTTGGTTAGAGCGACGGTCTGTGGAACCGTAGGTCGTGGGTTCAAGTCCCATCACTCACCCCAACGTAAAGCCCGCCAAATGGCGGGCTTTCTTACTTCTCGGGGGTCGGTGAACCTGCCGGGAGATGGCAGGCGACTCAGTCGGCGTCCTTCCTGGGCTTCACGCGGAAGAGGCGCAGGGTCCTGAGGCTGGAATCCCGGAGGAAGAAGACGCGCCAGGATCCCACACGCAGGCGGTATCCTGGCAGGCCATGAAGCTTCTTCACGTCTCCTTCTCCCGTCTCGGCAAGGCGGCACAGGGCCGCCCGGACCCGCGCCAGGGTTGAGGCGTCCAGGGTCAGCAGGTCCTTCTGGGCGGCTCCCGTCCATTCGACCTTCCAGGGTGTCACAGGCGCCCCTCGGAGTCGAGTCGGGTCCAGAGGTCCTCATCGGAGACCAGGTCCCCCTCTCGGGCGGCACCCATGGCCTCGTCCAGGTCGCGGAGGTCCTCCTTGGTGATCGGCTCGTCGTCCTCCGGCGCGTTGTCCAGGGCCCTGGTTACGGGGTCTTCCTCGGACAATACGGCTTCAACCAGGCGGGCGATCAGGTGGAGGCTGTGGCGGGGAACCTGGTCGACCAGGCGATGGAGATCGGAGTAGTCCATGCGGCATTCCCTCTGCGAAGTGGTTCGCCCCCGACTTCGTTCCCCGGTCCTCCGAGTCCCTGCGCAGACCCCGTTCTCCGAAGCCAACAGCCACCAGGACAGCCACCGGGAAAACGTTGTGTCGCTTCCTTCCCCAGAGGCGTGGGCTCGCCACCGGCTGGTTTCCGCCAGGATTTGGCGGAAATGCCGCATATTCACAGCGGAAACCGGGCGGAGAAGACCCGGCGGGGCGACCGACGCAGTCTTCACGCCGGCACCTAGCTGACCGACTCGGCACTGTAGCGGGGCAGAAGGCCGCTCTGGACGGCGTGGCGGTAGACGCGGGTGAAGACCCACGCGGCCAGCAGCAGGTACCCGGCGGCCAGGGCCAGCCCCAGGCCCAGGTCGGCCAGGTGGGCTGGTCGGCCCGCCAGCATCGCGCGCAGGCTCTCGAAGACGTAGGACGGGGGCAGGAACCGGCTCACGACCTGCATCCAGTCCGGCAGGGTGGACAACGGATAGAAGACCCCGACGAACGGCGAGAGCATGCCCGGGATGGGCCACACGAACCACTCGGCGGGCGGGCCCAGGCGCAGGACCATGGCTGCGCTGAGGATCCCCAGGGCGATCCCGAACATGAAGAGGATCAGCAGGAAGGGGAGCAGCAGCGGGCCATAGGCCAGGAAGGACAGGCCGAAGGCCCCCGTGGCCACGACAACCATGGCCACCAGGCCCAGGGTGCTGGTGGCGATGCTGGTCAGCACCAGGCCGGTCACGTATTCCGAGACCCTCATCGGGGTGGCGAAGAAGTTCAGGAAGTTTCGGGACCAGACATCCTCGAAGAAGGCCATGGTGACCCCGTGCATGACCCGCCCGAAGAAGTCCCAGAGCAGCACGGCGCCCAGCAAGGCCGGAATGAAGTCGAAGCCCGGCGAGGCCAGGGTCGACAGGTACCTGGAGATGAAGCCCCACAAGACCATGTCCACCGCCACCCAGATGAAGAGCGGCAGGACCCTGGACATGCTGCCCCGCAACAGGTAGACCTGCCGCAGCACGACGGCTCCCACCCGGCGGGCCTTCACGCTTCCACCCCCTCCAGGGTCAGGGGCTCGCGGGCCACGGCCACGAACAGGTCGTCCAGCGACTCCTTCCCGTGCTCTTGGGGCAGGGTCCTGGGGTTCCCTTCCAACAGGATCCTCCCTCGCGACAGGAAGAGGACCCGATCGCACACGGCTTCTACCTCATGCATGTTGTGTGAGGTCCACAGGACCCCGCCAGGCCCCTGGTCGGCGAAGTCCCGGATGATCCGGCGGATGTCCCGGGCCGTGGCCGGGTCCAGGGAGGCCGTCGGCTCGTCCAGCAGCAACAGGTGGGGGCGGTTCAGCATCGCCTTGGCCAGGCTGACGCGGGTCTGTTCACCCGAGGACAGCACGCCGCACCGGGTGTCGCCCAGGTCTCGCAGCTCGAAGAGCTCGAGCGCCTCGTCGATCCTTCGGGCCAGTCCTTCCACCCCGTAGATCATTCCGAAGATTCGCAGGTTCTGGCGCACCGTGAGGTTTCCGGGAAGGGGCGCGTACACCGCGGCAAAATTGGTGCGGTCCAGCGCCTGGGAGCGGCGCGAGGCCAGGTCCACGCGGTCGATCCGGATCGAGCCGGAGGTCGGCTGGAGAACCCCCAGGACCATGTTGATCGTCGTGGTCTTGCCGGCGCCGTTGGGCCCCAGAAGGCCCACGATTTCCCGTGGACCGACCTGGAAGCTCACCCGGTCCACGGCCTGCAGATCACCATAGGAGCGGCACAACTCGCAGATCTCCAGCACGGCCGGGCCGGGTTCCATGGAGGGGGGGGAGGCGGTCACGTCAGGGAATCCGGTAATAGTAGGCCTTGCTTTCAGGGGAGGCGGCGTTGACATCCTCGATGCGTTCGGGGTCGCCGGGCTGGTAGGTCGCCTTGTGCGAGTTGCCGACCTTGTCAGTCCAGGTGAACTCGATGCCGGGTTTGACCCAGACGGCAGGGTGGACGATGCGTTCGCCTGAGCGCTCGAAGACCAGGTTGAAGGACCCGGTCCCTGCCGGGATGATCACGGTGTAACCGCTGGAGGCTCGCCAGCGGCCCACCATGTCGGGACCGGCCAGGGCCGGGGCCAGCAGCACGAGCAGGATGAGGAAAAAGAACCCATTGCCAATGGTCGAAGGCTTCATGCCCGGCCCTTCGAGGCCTGGCGATGGGCACCTCGCGGGGAGGGACGGCAGTCTGGCGTGGCGGGCCGCCTCACCCCGGTTCTCCTTCACGTTTCGCAGGAACTTCCTGCGAAGGGTGACGGATCACCTGGCGTGGCGGGCCGCCTTCTTCATGCCCCTTTCAGGATGCGGTGGTAGAATCAGGCCATGATCCAGAACATTTCTACCAACCAGTTTGCTTCCGCCCCTTCGACCGCGTCGGTGCCCGCTGGAGGCGGACCTGCCGCCGACCATGCCGCCGCGGCACCCCAGGATGCGGTCAGCCTGACCGGGGCCCAGGCCGCCGGGGCGCCGGCGCCTGAGGGTGAAGGCGTCCCGTCCTCCGCCTCCCTGGCAGCCCTGGCCGTCGGGCCGATCCCCGACTTCGCCCCCCTCTCGGGCATCATCACCCACGTCCTGGCCGGCGAATTGGGCGGCGAGATGGTGAACCGGCTCCGCGAACGCCTGGGCTCGAGCCTCGAGAGCCGGGGCATCGGCTACCAGGGGCCGCGCGGCGGGTATGGCAGCTCTGGCGGCAACATGGTCTGGATCCGCGACTATTCCCCGACCTACGTGCGACAGGCGGATGGGACCACCCAGGTCGTCCGCTTCCTTTCGCCCGTCCCCGAGCGCAACAACTACGACGGGGCCACCTACATCCCGGTGAGAGGCCCGTCCCCGGAACATCGCTTCTTCCGCAAGCCCGGAGTGACCACGGGCGGTGGCCAGTGGATGGTGTCGCGGACCGTGCCCCTGGATCACGAACTGGGCAACCAGATCGCCACCGGGCGTCATGTCTTCGTCAGCGAGCGGCTGATCCAGGACAACGCCCAGCCCGGAACCCACCAGATGCAGCAGGCGGGCTACCGTTCGCGCACTGCCGAAGAGACCACGCACGAGCTGGCCTCTGCCTACGGGATGGCAGACGACCAGGTGGTGGTCCTTCCCCGGATGCCCGGTGAGGCTACCGGGCATGTCGACCTCTACATGATGGCCCTCAGCCCCGATCGGATCATGATTCCCGAGGTGCGCCAGGAGGCCTTGGATGTTCTGGGAACCGACCAGGAGAAGCAGTTGGGTGGTCAGGTCCGCTCCTTCCTGGACGAGCGGGCCGAGCAGATCCGAGGCCTGGGCTACCAGGTCGATCGCCTGCCGATGATGGCTCCGGTCAACGTCGTTGCGTTGCCGTCCGGTGACCTGCACGGCGACTTCTACAGTCCCGCCAACTCTCTGCTGCAGAACACCGAGCAGGGCCAGGCGGTGATGGTGCCGACCTTCAACCCCCAAGGCTATTCCGAACCCTACCAGCAGACCAACCAGCGCTATACCGAAGAGTGGAAGTCCTTCTTCCAGGGCGCGGGCTGGGAACCGCAGGCCGTCGACGCCACCGAGCTGGGCAAGGGGCACGGGCTCTTCCGCTGCATCACCCAGCCCGTCCCGCAAGTCGACTGAGTCAGGACGCACGGAGCGCACCGAGCGAAGAGGAACCGGGCCTGCGCCTGGCTCCTCTTCGCTTTGCGCCCGGCCGGCGTGGGAGTGCGTTCATGACCGGCCTGCCTGACCGGACAGCACGCGCGCGCGCAAGCAGACCTCTTTCCGCCCCAACACGCGTGCCGACGCCGGCCTCCTGCGCCGACGCTGAGGATGAGCACCCGATTTTCGAAAAAAGGAGATCCACAGTCGGGCTCGACATGCTACAATCTGGAACGCGGTGACGGTCCCGGGGCCTCTTGAGGGCCACCAGACCGCTACGGAACGTGCGCCTCTAGCTCAACGGATAGAGCAACAGACTTCGGATCTGTAGGTTGGGGGTTCGAGTCCCTCGAGGCGCGCCAAACCTGGGCCGTTAGCTCAGTGGCAGAGCATCTGACTTTTAATCAGGTGGTCGCAGGTTCGAATCCTGCACGGCCCACCACAAAGAAACCCCGTCATGACGGGGTTTCTTTGTTTCCGGGCGCGGCCTCCGCAGCGTTGAATCTCATTCCAGTGCCGATTCTGGTGCCGGTCCCTTCCTCCAGGACCCGCACGGCTGCCCGGAGGTCCTCGGGCGCCAGGTGGGCATCGCGGGTCGCCATCGCCGGTCCTGCGGCGTCTGGCCGTGGCCGGGACGGCAGAGCGGACAGAGAGCGGGCGGCAGAGCGGGCGGCAGAGCGGGCGGCAGAGCGGACGGCAGAGCGGACAGCCCCGGCATGCGCCGACCTCCAGAACCGGCAAGCCTCTCGCCGGGCTTCAGCCCCGGCACGCGCCGGCCTCCAGGGCCGGCACTCAGGATCAGCACCCGCGAGCCCGCCCCGCCTTGACCCCGGCGGCGGGATCGTGCCATCCTGGGCATCATCCTGTCATCTCGGAGGCCGCCGGGGTTGAATCGAGTCCGCCAGAATCGTCAGCAGAAGGGCTTCTCGCAGGCCGAGCTGGCCCGCATGGCCCGGATCTCCCGCTCGGGACTGGCGGCCATCGAGCGGGGCGAGCTGGTCCCCTCGGTGCATGCCGCCCTGGCCCTGTCCCGGGCCCTGGGCGCCTCGGTCGAGGAGCTCTTCCTGCCCCTGCCGCCGGAGGCTCCTGTCTGGGCCTGGACGCCCGCGCGGTTGCCTTGTGGATTCTGGAGGGCGGAGTTCCCCGGCGGGGAGAGGCTCGTCCCCGCGCAGGGTGAGCATCCTGCGTCTCCTGCGTGGGACGGCTGGTTTGATGGGGGTCTGCTCCACTTCCAGGCAGGTCCGCCCCAGCAGACCCTGGTCCTGGCCTGCTGCGATCCGGCGGCCGGCCTGCTGGTGGCGCACCTGGCCCAGGTCGGTGTGCGCCTGGTCGTGCTGCAGCGCTCCAGCGGGGAGGCCCTGGAACTCCTGGCGGCGGGAGCGGTCCACGTGGCCGGCCTGCACCTGGCGGGAGAACACGATTCCAGGGGCAACTCCCATCTGGCCGGAGAGCGCCTGGGAGCGGGGTTCCGTCTGCTGCGCGTCGCGCTCTGGGAGGAGGGGGTGGCCTGCCAGCCTGCGGCGGTGGAGGAGGGGCTGGCCCGCTTGAGCCGCCCGGAGGTCCGTTGGGTCGGGCGCAAGCCGGGTGCCGGAGCTCGCGCCTGCCAGGACCTGGTGTTGGGGGCGGGCCCTGCTCCCGAGAACCTGGCTTCGGACCATTCGGGCGTGGTGGCCGCCATCCGGCAGGGCTGGGCCCAGGCCGGGGTCTGTCCGCGCTACGTGGCGGAGGCCGCCGAGCTGGGTTTCCTCTCGGTCCGGCGCGAGCCCTTTGATCTGTGCCACTCCCAAGACCTGGAGCAGGACCCGCGCCTTCAAGCCCTGTCCGACGCCGTCCGCTGTCGGGCCTTCCAGCAGCGCCTGGGCTGCCTTCCGGGTTACCGGGTGGAGGGAGCCGGAGAGATGCAGGCGGTGGTGACGAGCCAGGATCCGCCGCTGAATGCCCCGGCAGGTGGCGGATTGGGGACGTGGTGATGAAGCGAAGGATTGCAGCACTCCTGGTGCTTCTTGGCCTTTTCATCGGAGGGTGCGCCCGGCAGGAGCCCCCCCTGCTCTTCCACGCAGCAGCCGGGCAGCGCTCGGCCCTGGACGAGATCGGGGCGATCTTTGAAGAGCGTCATCCCGGGACTCGGGTGAACTTCTCCTACAAGGGCTCCGGCTACTTTCTTCCCGATCTCGTGCGCTCGCGAGAGGGCGACCTCTACATGCCGGGTGAGGAGTTCTACTTCCTGCAGGCTCGAGATCGGGGCTTCATCAACAACTACGACCCGGTCGCTGACGTCCCGGCGCACTTCGTGACCGTGCTGATCACTCCCAAGGGAAACCCGGCCGGTATCCGTCGGCTGGAGGACCTGGCCAGGCCAGGGGTCCGGGTCGGCCTGGGCAACCCCAAGTCGTGCGCCATCGGGGTTCGCCAGGAGAAGACCTTGCGCCGGGCGGGGATCCTCGAGGCCGTCCTGGCCAACACCCGCATGAGCGCCAAGTGCATCCCCGAATTGGGGAACGCGATCCAGCACCGGGGAATCGACGCCACCGTGGTGTGGTCGTCCACGGCAGCGCTGTACCTGCGCGATGTCGAGATCATCCCCCTCGAGCCCCGGTATCGCGCCGTTGTCCGGTTGCCCGTGGGGGTCCTGACGGTCTCGCGGGACCCGGCCCGGGCCCGACTTCTCAAGGACCTGATCCTCTCGCCGGAAGGCCGAAGCATCTTCGAACGCCATGCCTATGCGGTGGACCCCGGGCCGGTGGACGAGGAGGGCTTCTGCACCGGGCCGGGCCCGACGGATCTTCTGATGCAGCGCCTGGTCGAGGCGGCGCGGGTGACCCAGGACCCCACCCTGGAGGTCGATGAGAAGACCCTGGGGCCCCTGGTGGGCGAGGTGCTGCGCCAGCGTGCGTCCAAGTAGCTCCCGCTTCACCCCCTTCGACGGGGTCTCCTCGGTCATGTTGGTCGGGGTGGCGGCCTTCTACGTCGTCTTCCTGGCCAGCACGGCGGTCTACCTGGGATGGGTGGACGCAGTCCATCACCTGGCTCGACCGGTGCTCTGGCAGCGCCTGGGGCTGACCCTGTCCACGGCCCTGATCTCGACGGGAGTTGCCATGATCGTGGGAATCCCGGGGGGCTATGCCCTGGCCCGCCTGCCTCTGCCGATTCCCCGGGTTCTGGCCACCCTGATCGAGCTGCCGATGATGGTGCCTCCCGCCACGGTCGGGGTCTTCCTGATCGGCGCGGTGGCCACGCCCCCGGTGGCCCCCCTGTTGAAGATCGCCGGGATCAGCCTGGGCCATTCCACGGCCGGGGTGATCCTGTGCCAGGTTGCCGTGACGACCTCGTTCGCCGTGTGCCTGTGCGGCGCGGCCTTCGCCTCGGTCCCTGTCCGGGTCGAGACGGTGGCCCGGACCCTGGGGGCCACCTGGCCCCGGGCGGCCCTGGGCGTCACCCTGCCCGCCGCCCGCAACGCCCTCCTGGGAGCCACCCTGACGGTCTTCGCCCGCGCCGCCGCCGAGTGGGAGGCGATCATGCTCTTCGTCGGGGCCTCCCGGGGCTCCACCGACGTCCTGCCCTTCGCCGTCTTCCTGGATTGGAACGAGGGCATGATGGGCGGGGTGGTCACCATGAGTTTGATGAGCGTCACGGTGGCCACCCTGGCCTCCCTGGGCGCCAGCCTGGCCCGCAGGTCCTCCCATGTCGGTTGAGTCCGTCTGGTTCCGCCGGGTGCTGTGGGCCCAACTGGCGGTCCTGGTCCTGGCCGTGTCCTGGCTCTTCGCTTCCAACCTGGACACCCTGTTCCCGGCGGGCGGGCCGTTTGCCGGGGGCATCCTCTCCCGGGCCGACTTCTGGCGCAGCCTGAACCTCTCGGTCCTCTCGGCCACGGCCACGGCGCTGGTCGCCGCACTGCTGGGGATCCCGGCGGCCTGGGCCCTGAGTCGGCGCACCCTGGCCTGGCATCGAGGGGCCGACATCCTGCTGGGGGCCATCCTGGCCCTGCCCGCCTCCAGCGTGGGGCTGGCCCTGGTGCTGCTCTTCCAGTATGGTCCCCTGGACTGGTTGCAGGTATGGCTGGGAGTGCGCGTGATCTACACCTTGCCGGGGATCCTCGTGGCCCAGCTCGTGTTGGCCCTGGCCCTGGGCCTGCAGGCCTGGCGGGCCGCCTTCGAGGCCCTGGATCCGCGTCTGGAGTTGACCGCCCGGACCCTGGGTGCCAACAGCTTCCAGGCCTTCTGGCGGGTGGCCCTGCCGGCCGCTCGACCTGGGATCCTGGCCGGGCTGGTGCTGGCCTGGCTGCGGGCCATGGCCGAGTTCGGGGCCGTCCTGCTTTTCTGTTCGACCTTCCGAGAGCTGCCCGCCAGCCGTTTCGGAGAGCTGGCTCGCTGGCTGCACGTGGATCGGGCAGACCTGCTGGCCGTGGCCATGTGGGTGGAGATCGAGTTCGGTCGGGTCGAGGCCGGGATGGGCATGGCCTTCGCCCTGGCCCTGACCTGCGCCGCCTGCGTCTATCTGGTGCGCCTCAATGGAGGGAGAATTCGTGGTCACTGAGTCGCCGGTTCGCATGGAGGAGGTGTCGGTCGAGGTGGGTGCCTTCCGCCTGCGGCAGGTCAGCCTGGACGTCCGCCCCGGGGAGTACCTGGTCGTCCTGGGGCCGACCGGCTGCGGCAAGACCGTGTTGCTGGAGACCTTGCTGGGCCTGCACCCGCCGGTGGAGGGGCGGATCCTGCTGGGCGGTCGCGACGCGGCGGGGCGATTGCCGGAGGAGCGGGACCTGGGCTACATCCCCCAGGACTATGCCCTCTTCCCGACCATGACCGTGCGTCGGAACCTGGCCTTCGGCCCCGAGATCCGCGGCTGGTCCCGCCAGCAGGTCTGCTCCCGGGTGGAGGAACTGCTGGAATTGTTGGGTATCGCCCACCTGGCCGAGCGGCACCCCGCCCACCTCAGCGGAGGCGAGAAGCAACGGGTGGCCATGGGACGGGCCCTGGCCGTGCATCCGCGCACCCTGATCCTGGATGAGCCCCTCTCGGCCCTGGACTCCTCGCGCCGCTCCGAACTGGCCGGAGAACTGCGCGCCTTGCAGCGCCGGCTGGAGGGGAGCTTCCTGCACGTGTGCCACGATCTGGACGAGGCCCTGCACCTGGCTGATCGGATGGCCGTCATGCGGGAAGGCAGGCTGGTCCAGGTCGGGACCCCCGAAGAGGTCCTGATGCGCCCCACGGACGGGTTCGTGGCCCGGTTCACCGGCAACCCCAACGTCTTCCCGGTCCGTTCGGCATCGCCAAACCAGGTGGTCCTGGAGGACGGCACGGTTCTTGTCTGCAGCGGACCATCCCATGCATCGGCCGTGGCCATCCGCCCCGAGAACCTCACCTTGCTCGCGTCCGAAGAAGAGCCCGAAGGCGCCCGCGTGCTGGAGGGCCGGGTGAAGTCGGTGGTCCGTCGGGCCCTGGCCCTGGAGGTGCAGGTCATGCGTTCACCCGGCGACACCTGCTGGACCCTTCTGGTCCCCCACGGGCGCCAGGTCGCCGTGGGAGACCCGATCCGCTTCGCGGTCCGGCCCGAGGCGGTCTGGTGCCTGGAGGGAGAGGGCCCGTCCGCGTCCTGAATCTGAGGACCTGCCGAGGACTTGCCGTCCCGCCCGCGGAGCCTTGCGGATCGTCCATTCTTGTTCCCCAGCCGGACCCTGACGAGGGCCAGGTGCCTTCGTTCGCGCCAGACCCTTCACGAACTCCAGGACCCCTGCTCTGGAATCGAAGGGCGGCCCCTGGTGCGCAGTGCCCTGGGCGAGGAGGTGCTCAGCACCGGCTGAAGTCTGCCAGGGCGCTGCCCGAAAGGGGAGAGGGGTCAGAACTTCTCGGGCCAGGCGGCCAGCAGGTTCACGATGCGGTCCTGGGCGTCGACGGCGCTGCCGATGCCTTCCAGCTTGTTGAAGAGCATGGCGAAGGCCAGGGTCTGGCCGTTGGCGGTCACCAGGTAGCCGGACAGCGAAGAGTCTTCCGCCAGGGTCCCGGTCTTGGCCCGCACCCCCAGGCCGTTCAGGCGGTAGGCGAGGGTGCCCTGGCCTCCGGCGGGGAGGCTCTCGCGGAAGAGGTCGCGTCGAGGATGGGCATGCATGGCCTCCAGGACTCCCACCAGTTGGGCCGGCGTGACCCGGTCCAGCGGCGACAGCCCGCAGCCGTCGAACATCTTCAGGCCTGCCACCGAGATCCCGTGGCGGGTCATGAACTCCTTGACAGCCGCCTCTCCGTTGGCCGCCGTCCCTCGTCCCGAGCGCCTCTCGCCCAGGGCCTTGAAGAGGTGCTGGGCGAAGAGGTTGTCGCTTTCGCGGTTGATCTGCCAGAGGATCTCGGGCAGGGGGACCGACTGGTAGCGGGCGTAGGTGTGCATGCTCGCCAGCAGGGCGGGCTCTCCCACCGGGCGGATCAGGCGGACGCCCCCCTTCTGGGGGATCCCGGCTTCCTTGAGGACCTGCTGGAAGGCTCCCGCGGCGAACCGCGGCGGGTTGCCCACCGTCAGCGAGCGGCGGACCACCTCGCCGGGTCCAGGGGTTCCTCGCACCACGATGGTGTCGCTTCCCTCGGGGCGGTCCAGGTAGACCGGTCCTCCCGAGCCCGTCTGGTTGGAGAAGGTCAGTCCAGAGGTGGGAGGCTGGGTCCGGATCCCCTCGGCGCTGACGATCACCTCGACCACGTTGCCGTTTAGCGAGAGCGCGGCCACCGGGGCGGCGTAGCTGTCCAGCCGATAACGCTCCAGCCAGCCTCGGGCCAGGAACTCGCGGTCGAAGGCCGAGTCGTCGGCCACGATGTCGCCCACGACCTGGCGAACCCCCTGCGCCTTCAACTGGCGGGCGAAGAAGGCGAAGGGTTCGGTGGCCGGCTGGCAGTAGGGCGGGGTCAGGGTCGGGTCCCCGCTGCCCTGGAGATACAGGTCGCCGTGGATGACGCCCCGGGCGTCCGGTCGGGGGCCGACCAGGCTGGTCTGGAAGCGGAAGTCGGGCCCCAGGCGATCCAGGGCCACGGCGGTGGTCAGGACCTTCATGTTGGAGGCCGGGACCATGGGGGTGGTGCCCTGGCGGGAATAGAGCACCCGGCCGCTGCCCAGGACCTTGATGTAGACCCCTTGTTGCG
>JAAZKF010000281.1 GCA_012799975.1 Burkholderiales bacterium | reverse complement strand
GAACCGGAAATCGTCGACATGGTGCCTCCACCCGAAAAGAATGACCCAGGAATGTCACCAAACTGATATTCCCAGTTTGGCACATCCTGCTATGACCTTCGTTGCTGAGATGTTAATTCCGAGAAGGACGGATGACACAGTTCGCTCAGCGAAGAGGCGAGGCCTCCCGACCCATCAGAGCCTCATTGATAATCATAAGTGGAAGAGCCCCAGAGCGCCTCCGTGGCGCAGGAAACTCAGCACATCGGCCAGTTCCAGCGGTTCCAGGCGACTATCCAGCGAGCTGCCCATGGCGCGGACCTCGCGCAGCCGATCCAGGCCCAGATCCCGACACATGATTGCCAGTCTCCCGGCCTCGGCGACATCCTCGCAGGGCAGGCGATATCGCTCCCAACGAGAGGGGAGCAGGGGGACCCGACGGGCCGCCAGGCTCCCATTGGGTTCCACCGCGTTGCCACCGCCCGGTCCAGCCCGGCGAGAAACCTCGGCAAAGGTCCGGTCCCAGGCCTCCAGCCCTCCCAGAAGGTCTTCAGTAACCTCGCGGTTCTGCTCGGTCCGATAACAGGAATGGAATATGCGTTGAAGTTGCAGGCCCTCGTCGCTGAGGACCCCGGTCAGGAAGAGCTCGGTCAACCGGCCCGCCGACAGCAGCCACATCCAGCCTTCTTCGCGCGAGAAATCCTCGCGAAACTCGCGGTCTTCGGGGGCCAGGAGGAGTTGGACCTGGACCTTGACCGCTTTCAAGCCCGAGGTGCCTTCGGGGAAGGTCAGGACCCGATCCAGGCGGGGATAGGCCACAACCGTCTGAAGAGGGGACTTCCACAGGAGGTTCTCGGGGGTACCGCTCCAACCGCCCGTCCCGGGCAATCCTGCCAGCGGACGGGCCTCGATGGGCGTGGCGGGCTGAAGGGCCAGTTCCAGGCTCCAGATCGAGCGGGGGACTGCCAGCGAGCGGTCGTGCCCGATGCGATACCAGGACATATAGGTGCGATACAGTCGGCGGAGGGTCTCGAAGGGAATCATCGGCTTCAGTTTCACCCGAAAGGCCGGTAAGTCCTGTCGCACCCACGAGGACAACGCAGTTGTTCTGCTCCGACGCGTGCGGCCCCTCGATCCGCCCCTCTGGCGTGGCCTTCGGCCGTCGAGGCGGGCCCGTCTGCATCGCCAAGCGCACCTCTGCGGTGCTCACGTAGTTTCCGACTACGCTCCGCTCCTCGATGCACGCCTTCCTGCCATCCAGACCCGCCTCGATGGCCTCGGTTCTCACGCCAGGCGGCGGATTCAGGAGACTTGACCCTTCTTGTCAATCCGCCTATCATTCCGAAAAGGCGGCGCGGGTCCAGCGGCGCGAGCCTCGGCATGCCCGCCCCGAAGCACCCCCCCGGAATTGGCGGGTCCTCATCGCCGGTCGGGAGCGCGGGGGGTCCCACGCACATCGGGGAACCGGAGCATCCATACATCCATGATGACAGGCCAGACATTGAACCCTCGACTTGCCCCCCCGGCAAGCGCCGGTTGGTGGTTGCCCGACGGCGCCCCTCCCCGGCCCGGTGCCGGCCCCCTGACCGAGGCTTTGCAGAACCTGAACCGTCCCGTCTTCATAGTGGACGGTCCGGCCGGCCAGGCCGTTGCCGGGAGCGGACGCGCCGTGCTGGGCGAAGACGCCCCCGGACCCGAGGCCTGGCCTCTGCGCGCCTGGGCTCCGCCACTGGCAGCAGACCTCCTGGGAGACGCTGCCTTCCGCCAGGCCCACGATCTGCGCTACGCCTGTGTGGCGGGCTCCATGGCCAACGCCATCGCTTCGGAAGAGCTGGTCGAGGCCATGGCCGGCGAGGGCATGCTGGGCTTCTTCGGGGCCGCAGGACTGTCCTTGGAACGCGTGGAGGCGGCCATCGACCGGCTCCAGAGGAACCTGGGGAAGCGAGCCTTTGGCCTGAACCTCATCCACAGCCCCAATGAACCGGCCCTGGAAGCCGCCCTGGTGGAGCTGTACCTGCGCCGCGGGGTCCACCGCATCGAGGCCTCGGCCTTCCTGGGCCTGACCATGCCGCTGCTGCGCTACCGCTACGCTGGTCTGAAACAGGCCCGCGACGGAACGATCCTGGCTCCCAACCAGATAATGGCCAAGGTCTCGCGCCTGGAGGTCGCCAGCAAGTTCCTGGCTCCTCCCCCGCCGAAGATGCTGGCTGCCCTGGTCGAAGAAGGAACCCTCGACGCCAGGCAGGCCGAATGGGCCTCGAGGCTGCCGGTAGCCAGTGATCTGACGGCAGAGGCCGACTCGGGAGGGCACACCGACAACCAACCGGCCTTCACACTGCTGCCCACCATACTAGCCCTGCGTGACGAAATGCAGGCCCGGCACGGTCACTCCGTCCGGGTCGGTGCAGCGGGAGGGATCGCCACCCCGATATCGACCGCGGCGGCCTTCGCCATGGGGGCGGCCTACGTGGTGACCGGCTCGGTGAACCAGGCCTGTGTCGAGTCCGGTTCCTCGCCGATCGTCCGCGAGATCCTGGCCAAGGCGGGGCCGGCGGACGTGACCATGGCTCCGGCCGCCGACATGTTCGAGATGGGGGTCCAGGTCCAGGTCCTGAAGTGGGGGACCATGTTCCCCGTCAAAGCCCGCAAACTGTATGAACTGTACCGCGCCTACGATAGCCTGGAATCTTTGCCCCCCGAGGTCCGCACTACCCTGGAGAAGGACTACCTGCGCTGCACCCTGGAAGAAGCCTGGGCCTCGACCCGTGCCTTCTTCGAACGCCGGGATCCCGGCCAGGTCGCGCGCGGCGAGGCCGACCCCAAGCATCGGATGGCCCTGGTCTTCCGCTCGTACCTGGGTCAGTCGTCGCGCTGGGCCAACGCCGGAGACCCCACCCGTCGGGTGGACTACCAGATCTGGTGCGGCCCGGCCATGGGAGCCTTCAACCAATGGGTCCAGGGAACATTCCTGGAACCCCCGGCCCAGCGTCAAGCGGCCGTAGTCGCCCTGAACCTGATGCTGGGGGCCGCAGTCCTCACCCGAGCTTCCTGGCTTCGCACCCAGGGGGTCGAACTGCCGCCCGAGGCGACCCGCTTCGCTCCCCGAACCCCAGACCAACTTGCCCGTCTGCGATAGGAGACCCGGACTTTGCGCCCTGAAATCACCTCAAACCCCTCTACCCCGCTGGCCCTGGTAGGCATGGGCTGCATGTTCCCGCGCGCCGGGAACCGCCAGGAATTCTGGCGCGTCCTGCGCCGTGGCGAAGACTGCATCACCGAGGTGCCTCCCACCCACTGGTCGGCGGCAGACTGGTTTGACGGAGATCCCACCAGCCCGGACCGCACCTATTCCCGGGTCGGTGGTTTCCTGGAGCCCTACCCCTTCGACCCCACCGAGTTCAACCTGCCCCCCAACTCGCTGGAAGCCACCGACACCTCGCAGTTGCTGGCCCTGGTGGGGGCCAAGGCCGCCCTGGAAGACGCCGGTTACGGGCCCAAGGGTCGCCCCATCCCCAAGGAACGGACCAGTGTGATCCTGGGTGTGACGGGAACCCTGGAACTCGTAGTGCCCCTGGGGGCGCGTCTGGGTCACCCCCACTGGCGCCGGGCCCTGCGAGAGGCGGGAGTGGACCCCGAAACCAGCGAGCGGGTGGTCCGCCGGATCTCGGAATCCTATGTGCCCTGGCAGGAAGCCTCCTTCCCCGGGTTGCTGGGCAACGTGGTGGCCGGGCGCATCGCCAACCGGCTGGATCTGCACGGGACCAACTGCGTGGTGGATGCGGCCTGCGCCAGTTCCCTGGCGGCCATCCACCTGGCGGCGGCAGAGCTCAGCTCGGGTCGCTCGGACCTGGTGCTGACCGGCGGCGTGGACACCTTCAACGATGTGTTCATGTTCATGTGCTTCAGCAAGACCCCCGCCCTGTCCAGCGAGGGCAGCATCCGACCGTTCTCGGACGACTCGGATGGTACACTGCTGGGCGAAGGGGTCGGAATCGTGGTGCTCAAGCGCCTGGCCGATGCCGAGCTCGACGGAGACCGGATCTATGCCGTGCTTACCGGCATGGGGACCTCCTCGGACGGCGGCGGCGGCGCCATCTACGCTCCGGACGCCTCCGGCCAGCGGAGGGCCCTGGTACGCGCTTATGAGCAGGCCGGAGTCCAGCCCCGCAGCATCGAACTGGTCGAGGCCCATGGAACCGGAACCAAGGTCGGCGACCTCGTCGAATTCGAATCCCTGCGCTCGGTATACGCCGAGGATTCCAGAGATCTGCAGTGGTGCGCCCTGGGCACGGTGAAGTCCCAGATCGGCCACGCCAAGGCAGCAGCCGGAGCCGCCAGCCTGTGCAAGGCGGCCCTGGCCCTCCACCACAAGGTCCTTCCTCCGACCCTGAAGATCCGCCGCCCCAACCCCAAACTCGGGGTGGAGCAGAGTCCATTCTATCTGAACACCGAGACCCGCCCCTGGCTCAGCCCCATCGGACACCCCCGCCGGGCGGCCTTGTCCTCCTTCGGATTCGGGGGCAGCAACTTCCACATGGTCCTGGAGGAACACGGTTCGCACCGCCAGGCTCCGGCCTGGGATGGCTCGGTGCAGATCCTGGCCGTTTCCGGAGCCACCCGGGAGGCCGTGGCAGACCGGTTGGAGGAGCTTTCGACAGGCCGGCCCGACACCTTGAGCTGGCGGGCCGACCAGTCACGCCGGAATTTCCGGATTGAAGACCCCTGGCGCGCCCTGGTGGTGGCCCCGCCCTCTGAAGTCCCGGCCCGCCTGATCGGCGCCGCGGAGGCCTTGCGGGCCGGGCGGGAGCTTCCCCCGGACTGTTTCGCCGGGGGACCGGAGGCCACTCCCGGCCAGATCGCCTTCCTCTTCCCCGGTCAAGGCAGCCAGTATGTGGGAATGAGCCGTGCCCTGGCCACGGTCTTCCCCGAGATGCTGGAATCCCTGGAAAACACCGAGGCCCTCCTTCCTCCCGAGCAGGCCCCGGCCGGACGCATCTTCCCCAGGCCGGCCTTCGACGAAGAGACCCTGGCCGAACAGAAGCAGGAGCTGACCCGAACCGAGGTGGCTCAACCCGCGCTGGGGGCTGTCGAAGTCGGCATGCTGGGCGTGCTCGGACGCTTCGGGCTGCGCCCGGATGCGGTGGCCGGCCACTCCTTCGGCGAACTGGTCGCCCTGCACGCGGCCGGCCGATTGGAAGCCGACGACCTGATCCGCCTCTCGGCTCTGCGCGGACACCTGATGTCCCAGGCCAACCAGGGGCAAGGCTCGATGCTGGCCGTCCAGGCCCCCCTGGAGGAAATCGCAGCCCTGGCTGCCGAGACGGGAGTGGTCCTGGCAAACCGCAACCACCCCCTCCAAGGGGTCCTCTCTGGCACCAGGGAAGCCCTGGCCCGAGCCGAGGCGATCTGCCAGGAGCGCAACTGGCAGGCTCGCCCACTGGAGGTCTCGGCAGCCTTCCACAGCCCGCTCCTGGAATCCACCCACGAGCCATTTGCCGAGGCACTGGCCAAACTCCCCTTCCTGCCGGGTACGGTCCCGGTCTACGCCAACGCCTCGGCAAAGCCTTATCCCGAGGAACCGGAGGCCTGCCGGACCCTGCTGGCCGACCAGTTGCTCAGCCCGGTGGATTTCGTGGGGATCGTCGAAAACCTGTACGCGGCCGGAGTCCGAACCTTCCTCGAGGTGGGACCCAAGGCCGTGCTGACCGGACTGGTCCGCACCATCCTGGCCGAGCGCGAACACCGCACCCTGAGCCTGGAGGCACGAGGGACCAACAACGGCCTGGAGAACCTGGCCCGGGTCCTGGCCGAACTGGCCGCCCTGGGCGTCCCTGTCCACCTGGACCGTTGGGAGGAGCCGGCCTCCGAACCCCGGCCCAAGAAGATGGAGGTATCGATCGTGGGAGCCAACTACCGTTCACCCCAATCGCGGCCGACGCCGCCCTGGGAGGAACCCAAGCGGCCCGCCCCCGGCTATGAGCCCGCACCTCCCTTCCAGGCGCCGCTGCCCGCCACGCACCAGGTCGGCGCCCCGCACCATCCCATGCCGTCGCCTGCCCCCCAACAGTCCGCTCCGGCGCCCATGCCCTGGACCGCCCCGCCGGCCCATACCAGGACGGCACCTCCGGCCTCCCCGCCGACCCAGGGCTGGACGGCACCTCCGCCTGTTCCACCCGCTCCCACCCCGGAAGCCCTGAGCGAAGCCTTCCGCACCATCCAGGAAGGACTGTCGGCCATGCAGGCCCTGCAACAGCAGACCACGGCGGCCCACCAGCGCTTCCTGGAAGGCCAGGAGCAGGTGCAACGGGTCTTCCACTCGCTGCTGGCCGGCCAGCAGCGCCTGGCCGAGGCGACCATGGGGGTTCCCTCCTTGTCCGCCCCGCTGTCTCCCG
>JAAZKF010000280.1 GCA_012799975.1 Burkholderiales bacterium | reverse complement strand
GGGGGCGGCCGCCGTTACCAGGAACCTTGCATGGTCGGCACGGAGGGCGAAGGTTGTGGCCCGGGGGAGTTCGCGGAGTTGCCCTGGCGGAGGATTTCCAACCAGAAAGTAGCGCCGTCCCGACCGGCAGCGATGCTGTAGACTTTCGTGCCTGCCTCGGGGTCCTGGATCGTGGTCCATCCCGCCAATCCGGTCTGGCCGGGGCCGTCGGGAAGCGCAGGGCGGGATTCCTCTAGGGAAATCCCGGGGCCCGTGTGGATCAGCACCCTCTCCTGGAGACAGGCCGCCTCTCCTCCGCGATGACCTTCCCCTTGCAGGGATGCCCAGGACGAGCTGTCCAGCCAGACCCGAGCCCGGGTAGCGTCCGCGAAACGGGCTTCCAGGGCGGCGGGTTGGCGGCCTTTCAGAGCCCTGGCCAACTGCTCCCGCTCCTGCCCTCGGGTCAGGGGAGTCGCCAGGCTCAGCCCCAACAATTCCGGGGCCTCGGTCGGGCTCGGGTCGAGACCCAGAAGGCGCAGGAAGGAAGGCGTCCCAGCCAGGGCCACCGGGGAAGCCGGAAGCTCGGCCAGGAGTCTGGTGACCTCCACCGACTCGTCCGGCGGGACGGAGGACGGCAGGGGCATCCGCGCGCTGATCCGGCCCGCATCCAGGTCTCCCCAGGCCTCGATGCGGTCGTTCCGAGCCAAGCCGGAAGGCAGGTCGGGGAAGAGTTCGCACAGTTCCCGGACCCGGGCCGTCAGCCGTAGGGGAGAATCTTCTGGACCGGGCAGGCTGAGGCGGGGGCCGGAGGCAGAAAGGAGTCGGTCAAGCTGGTCGGGGTCGCTACAAAAGAGTCGGAGGTCCGGGCCTGTTCCGGGCATCAGTCCAGCCTGGACCGTTTGACCGGTGGAGTTCTCGATGGCCACTAGGTAGACCGGGGAGGGTGTCAATTCTTCGATGAAGCCCTGGCGCGAGTCGTAGGCCAGACGATGGTCGTCCCCCCGGCACTCCAGGACATAGTCTTCCCCTTGTCGCCGGTAGAAGGTCTTCCCACCCTGGGGACAGGGGGCCACCTCTGCCAAGTGCTCCGGCCACGATCCGGTCTTCTCCCAGGAACTCTCCAAGCGGTCTACGGTCTGGGCCAGGTGGGTCCGGCAGGGATTGGGATGGGCCAGCGGCGGACCGGCGAGGAGGGCCACCAGCACCCGGTCGGATTCGCTGAGCGTGGCTGGGAAGAGCCCGAAGTCCTTCAGCAGTTCAGGGCCCGGCCCGGGCAGGCTGCGCAAGGCCATCAGCACGGCGGAGGGCTCCCCCTCGATGACCATCGGAGTATCGGCGGGAAGAAGCCGGGCAAAAGGCGAATGGTCGGCCCCCCATCGCCAGACCAGCAGCCCCAGCAGGGCCAGGACGAGACCGGCCGCGCCCAGGACGCTGAGGACCCTCCACCAGCGCACTCGGCTCCGCCTGAGCGGAGGTCCGGGCGACCTGCGCACGCGGGGCCAGGGATCGCGAAGGCGGCGGCTCCGGGGTTGGGGGAAGACCTGGTCGAGGCCCAGGCTCATGAGCGCAGGGTGTTCCAGACTGAAAGCATGGGGCTGAAAGTTCCCTGCCTCGACTTGAGTTTCCTTCGAGAAACCTTTGAGAAATGCTGAATCCGCCGCCTGGCGTTGAGAACCGGGGGGCGATTGCTACGTCAGACGGTGGATTTCAGGAAATGCTGGGGTCTTTCTCGATCCCGGTTATCGTGCTGTGCTAAGCTCGTTGTCCAGGGTCTGTTCGGGAACTCCCGGCCAGAATCGGGACCAGGTGATCAGGCCTCGGGTGCTGACTATGAAAAGGTTCTGCCGCGGGCTGATCCCCGGGATGAACTCTCCGGTGTAGTTCAGGGTCACCGAGCCGTCTGCGTCGTGCAGGACCAGCCAGTTGGGGAAACGGTCCGCCAGAGCCTGGGCTGGCCCCGGGTTGGCGCCGACCACGGGGATCACCAGGAGCGTGGCGCCGTTCCTGGCTGCAGCCCCTGCCAGGATGGACCCGGTCTGACCAGAGACGCTGCTGGCCTCGGGGAACCAGACCAGGACGGGTCCCCCGGCCCGGATGGCGGCCAGCGAGACCTGCCCGCCGTTGATCCGGGGCAGGTTGATCTCCGGCGCCGGTTCGCCAGGCCGGGCCGCCCAGGCCGTGGCCGTGGTAAGGAAGAGGGCCAGGAGAAGAGCCAGGGGTTGGATGCACCTGGTCACGCGATCACCTCCGGTCGGTGAAACTCCTGAACAGGACGGAAGTTCCGTTCGCAGTCCCGGTTTCGCCGGGTAGTGGCGGCGTCCTCCGACCAGGTATCTGGCCTTAAAAGATGAGCGGTCCCGAGCCCGGGGGGGGGGAAGGCTCGGAACCACTCAAGAGCAATCTTTTAACATGCAAGTTAACTGATCGGTCAATCGGTGTCAAGATCCCGAAGCGCCCTGAATCCGCCGCCTGGCTTGAGAACCGAGCTCATTGAGGCGGGTCTGGATGCCAAGGAAGGCGTGCATCGAGGAACGGAGCGTAGTTGGAAACTACGTGAGCACCGCAGAGGTGCGCCTGACGACGCAGACGGGCCCCTCCCACCCACACCCTGGTGTGGGTGGGGTCTCAACGCCTCGACGGCTGAATGCCACGCCAGGCG
>JAAZKF010000032.1 GCA_012799975.1 Burkholderiales bacterium | reverse complement strand
AGTTTCCACGAGGCCCAACAGGAGCTGCTCAATCAGGCTGCTCAGGGGGGACTGGAGGGAGGATTGGGGAGCGAGCTGGGCGCGTTGCTGGCGGTTCAGGGCCAGGCCTGGCAGGTGTTGCTCTCCTCCCTCGAAGGGCCGGATCTGGCGGTCCTCCGCCGAGGGTGGGAACTGCTGGAGGCCACGATGCCTCGGATGGTCGAGATCGCCCGGGAGATGCGCCAGGTCTTGCAGAAGTCGCGTCCGGCCGCCCCTACGGGGATGGCCTGCCTGCGCTGCGGGCATGCCAATCCTCCCAGTGTTCGCTATTGCGGCGCGTGCAGCGCGGTTCTACCCGAGGTCTTCCAGGCCCCCACTGAGTATACCGATATCCTGGGTGGCGCTGCCTCCGAGACGGGGACCCGCCTGTCGAATATGGAACGATTGTTGACCGCTTACGAGGTCGGCCAGGTGGAAGGCGAAGAGGTTTTGGCCGAGCTGGTGGCCCTGGAGCAGATGTCTGAACAGGTCCTGCGCACCCTGGAGCAGGATGAACCCCGAATCCAGACGGATCAGGAAGCGGATTTTGCCCGACGTTTCCGTGAATTGGGCAACGACGACGCACAGGGGCTGGCCCTGCTCCGAAAAGGCCTGGAAGAAGGCGATCTTTCGGCGGCCTGGCAGGGCCTGGAGGTCTGTCGGGTGGCGGCCCAGGGAGTCATCGGCCTCAAGCAGGAGATCGACGCCGTGATGAACTCCGAGGCGGGCTAGTCTTCAGGGCGGGCTGGAGACTTCCCACCCTTCTCGGCGATGAAGTCCGAGACCAGAAGCGATTCGGCAGAGGGCAGGTTGACGAACTCCGCCCCCTGCTCGAAGACTCCCTCGCTGATCGGGCGGGACCAGGCCACCAGGGCGCGCAGGGGGACATCCACCGGATAGTGGGCCAGCAGGATCCGGACCAGGCTTTCAGGCGAGAACGGCCGGTCGGATGCGAAGCGGGCTCCCGTCTTGGAGATGTCCAACAGCCGGATCGGGTATTTCTCTTTGTTCCTTTCCAGCACGAGAGTGGCCTCGATGGGAAAGCGGGGGAATCCTCGTCTTTCTGCCTTGTCCTGCGCCACTTCGTCTCCTTTCATTTGGAACTGGCGGTGCCGGCACCCCGCCAATGGGTCCGCATCGCCACCTCCAGGAGGCTGACTATCTGGTCGTATTCCCGGAATACGTAGCTGGAGACCACGATGGTCCGGGTACCGTCGTGGATGAAGGCATGTCGGAACCAGCGCTTGCTCGGGGGGTCGGCATCGAATTTCATGACCGCCTGCCAGGGAATCGTCAACGTCTGTCGGCCTGTGTTCCAGGTGACGGCCTCATCGGTGATCTTCAGGGAAGACTGGTGAGTCGGGCCCACGAATAAAGCAGCCAGGATCATCAGGACCAGGCCCAACCCCATGAAGCCGTTGCCGGCCGAGGAACCCGCCACGTTGGCCCCGATTCCATAACCGATAATGGCGATGCAGGCCAGGCCCACGGAACAGAGGACGAGGGTTCGCTCGGTGGTCAGGGATGCATGGTAGACCCGGGTGCGGAAGGTAGGATGATTATTCGTAGCTTTCACGACTGGCGCATTTCTCAGTTTGGGTTCAGGTTCCCTGCAGTCGATGGTCCTGGCAGGGTGCCCCGGGCGCTCGCCGAAGCGGTGGCGGCCCGGGAGTCCGGGTTCCTGGGAGCGCGCGATGCAGGGGTACTATCACAAGCCGACCCTTTGGAGAGACCGGGTCGTCTTCGTCTGTGAGGACGATCTCTGGGAAGTGCCCGCCAGTGGAGGACTCGCCCGCCGGTTGACGGCCAACCCGGGTCGGGTCTCGGATCCCTGGCTTTCTCCAGACGGCGCCTGGTTGGCCTGCACCTGTCGCGACGAGGGGCATTCCGAGGTGCACGTGATGCCCGCCGGGGGAGGGGCCAACCGGCGTTTGACCTTTCTGGGCGCCGAGACTGCTGTGGCAGGCTGGACCACCGATTCCCAAAAAATAATCTTCGCTACCACGGCAGGCCAGCCTTTTCGCCGTTCCACCGTCCTGGGCCAGGTCCCTTGCCAGGGTGGGCCTTCGTCTACCCTGCCCTGGGGACCCGCTGCCGCCCTGAGCTTCGGGCCCCAGGGGGAACAGGTCCTGGGGCGCTTTACCGCCGACCCGGCGCGTTGGAAACGCTATCGCGGTGGGACGGTGGGCCAGCTCTGGATCGATCCTGAAGGGACGGGTGATTTTCGGATCCTGCTGGATCTGCCGGGAAACGTGACCCGGCCTTTGTGGGTGGCTGGGCGGATCTACTTCGGTTCCGACCACGAGGGGATCGGCAACCTCTATTCGTGTTGCCCGGATGGTACGGATCTGGTGTGCCACACCCACCACGCCGATTTCTACCTGCGCCATCCCAACAGCGACGGAAACAGGGTGGTCTATCAGTGCGGCGCCGAGCTCTACCTGCATACTCCCGGGCAGGAAGGTTCGGAGCGGATCGAGGTCGACTTCCGAAGCCCCCGGGTCCACCGCCAGCGGCGATTCATCCGGGCCTCCGATTATCTGGAAGACTATGAACCCCATCCTGAGGGCCATTCCCTGTTGCTGACGGTGCGGGGACGTCCATTTACGATGGCCTGCTGGGAACAGGGGGTCACCCAGCATGGAGAGGCGGACGGCGTCCGCTATCGCCTGGGGCGTTGGCTTTCGGGGGGAGATGCCTTCGTCTGCGTCTCCGACCGCTCGGGGGAGGAACGCCTGGATATCCACGCTTTGGATGGATCCGTCCCACGGGTCGTAGCCCCTGAGGTGGACCTGGGGCGGCCGGTCAGCCTGGAGGCTTCACCCCGAGCCAGGCAGGTGGCGCTTGCCAACCATCGACACGAGCTGATCCTGGTGGATCTGGAGGAGGGTTCGGTCCGGGTGGTGGATCGCAGCCCCCATGCCCGCATCTCGGGGTTGGCCTGGTCGCCGGACGGGGCCTGGCTGGCCTACAGTTTTGCCGAGACCCCCAGGATCCTGCGCTTGAAGATCGTGCGGGTTGCGGATGGAGAGGTCTTTCCCGTCACCCGGCCGGAGTTTCGGGACGTGGCCCCCGCCTTCGACCCCGAGGGCCGCTACCTGTATTTCCTGTCGTATCGGGATTTCGACCCCGTCTACGACAACATGTTCTTCGACCTGAACTTCCCTCGGGGAATGCGCCCCTACCTGGTTACCCTGCGCGAAGATGTGCCTTCGCCCTTCGTGCCCGAGCCTCGCCCCCCTCATGAAGGGGCAGGTCGCAGGAAGAAGGGCCGCAAGACCGGGGAGGAGCTCGATTCCCCCGAGCCCGGGCCCGTCAAACCGGTGAAGATCGATCTGGAGAATCTCCCCGAGCGGGTCCTGGCCTTCCCCGTCGAGGAGGGCCGTTACGGGCGGGTCGAGGGGATGGCCGACAAGGTGCTTTTCACCTCCTATCCCGTCGTCGGGAGCCTGGGCTCGAAGCCCTCCTCGGAACCCGAATCCGGCGGGCGGGGGACCCTGGTCTCTTTCGACCTCAAGACCCGGGAACGCAAGGATATCTTGAGTCGGGTCAGCAGCTTCCGGCTTTCCGGGGATGGCAGGACGCTGGTCTGTCTCTCGGGCCGACGTCTGCGCGTTCTTCCGGCTGGGAAGAAGCCTGAAGAGAAGTCCGCCAACCGCCCCGGGCGCAAGTCCGGCTGGATCGACCTGGCGCGAATCCGACCAGCGGTCCTGCCGGGGCGGGAATGGGAACAGATGTACCACGAGGCCTGGAGGTTGATGCGCGACCAGTTCTGGAGCGAGGACATGTCCGGGGTGGACTGGGGCGAGGTCTCGCGTCAGTATCTGCCCTTGCTGGAACGGGTCGGAACTCGGGCCGAATTCTCCGACCTGCTGTGGGAGGTCCAGGGAGAACTGGGGACGTCGCACGCCTGCGAGAGCGGGGGAGACTATCCGGGAGACCCGGACCACACCCTGGGTCTGCTGGGGGCGGATTTTGAATATGATCCGGAAACCGGGAGTTATCGGATAGTCGGCATGCTGGAAGGGGATTCCTGGGACCCGGACCAGGACTCTCCTCTCCGCCGGCCCGGCTTGGGTCTGCGCGTGGGCGACCGCCTGCTGGCTCTCAACGGGAGGCGCCTGGGTCCAGACCTGTCTCCGGCCCAGGTGCTGGTCAACCAGGCGGGGCTGGACGTACAGCTCCGCGTGATCCGGGACGGCCAGGAGAAGAGCCGAATCGTCTCGGTGCGGACGCTGAGCGACGACACCAGGGCTCGCTATCGCCAGTGGGTCGCCGCCAATCGCCGCCGGGTTCACGACCTCTCCCAGGGTCGGGTCGGTTACCTGCACATCCCGAACATGGGGCCCCAGGGCTACGCCGAGTTCCATCGAGGCTATCTGGCGGAAGCGGATCGCCCCGGGCTGTTGGTGGATGTCCGATTCAATGGGGGAGGACACGTTTCACCGCTGCTTCTGGAGAAGTTGTCCCGGCGCCGGCTGGGCTATGATGTCCAGCGCTGGGGTCAGCCGATCCCCTATCCACAGGACTCTCCCCGGGGGCCCATGGCCGCTTTGACCAACGAACTGGCGGGTTCGGACGGCGATATCTTCAGTCACGTCTTCAAGATGATGGAACTCGGCCCCCTGGTGGGCAAACGGACCTGGGGGGGCGTCATCGGGGTGTGGCCTCGTCATCGTCTGGTCGACGGCACGGTGACTACCCAACCCGAGTTCGCCTTCTGGTTCGCAGACGTCGGCTGGGGCGTCGAGAACCACGGCACCGAACCCGACGTGGTGGTCGAGTTCCCACCCCAGGATTTCGCCTGCGGGCGGGACCCCCAGTTGGAGAAGGCGGTGGAGATCGTCCTGGAGCAGATCCGCCAGCAGGAGGCCCAGGGGCCGCCCCTGCCGGATTGGGAGACCCGACCCCATCGCGTCCGGCCTCCCTTCCGCTGAGGAGGTTACCCGAGACCCACCCGATTTGCCATCAGGACCCGGATTATCTATTCTTCCCGTCCGGTGGGTCCGGACGCCGCCTTCCCGGAAAGGGCCTTCTGACAGTGGGTTCTTGAACTTCCTGAATTCGACTTGATCTTCTCGAGGATCTCGGTAAGGCGGGCCGGGTCGGTAAGGTGCCAGTAGCCCAGCAGGGCCTCCAGGCCCGTGGCCACCCGGTAGGTCACGATGTCGGCGTTGCGGGCATGGCTGCGGGTGTGGCTGTTGCGGCCTCGCTTGTAGATATCGAGTTCCTCGGGGGTGAGCAGGCCCTCCTCCAGGAGTGTGTGCATGAAGCGGGCCTGGGCGTAGGCATTGACGTATCCGATCGAAAGCCTCTGCAACTCTCCGGCCCGGGTGTGCCCTTCTTCCAGAAGCCAGGTCCGCACGTGCAGGCTCAGGACCGCATCCCCCAGGAAGGCCAGGTTGGAGCCGCTGAGCTCGGTTGGCTTGAGAGGGCTGCGGGAGGGAGTGATGGGATGGGGGTCTGATTGGGACAAGCGGGAGTCCTCTCCGGGGAGGGCGGTTCCCGGCGCTCAGGAGACCTTCCTGCTAGCGGAATCCGGCTACCACCACGCGATTTCGACCTCGGGAGCAGGCGCGGTATAGGGCCTGGGCCGCCCGCTTCAGCAAACCCGGGACCTCGGCCAGGGGGGCAAGTTCGGTGGTGGCCACACCCACGCTCAGGGTGATCGCCAGTTGGTTCCCCGATTGGAACCGGATAGGTTCGGAGGCCACCGCCAGGCGCACGCGCTCGGCTGCCAGGCAGGCGCTGGCTGCTTCGAATCCGGGGGCTACCAGCACCAGGCGGCTGGGGCCGTGCAGGCCCAGTCCATCCTCTTCGCGCATGGCGGTGCGGATGCGCACGGCTACCCGGCTCAGGACCTCCGTCTGGGTCAGTCCGGGAGGAAGTCCTCCCGACTGGGGGTCGAACTGGTCGACCTCGACGAGCATGATGGCCAGGGGACTCTTGGACTTCCGAGAGGCCTGAAACTCTTCTTCCAGGATCTCCAGGCTGGCTGCCTGGCTCAACAAACCCTGGCTGGGATCCTGGGCCGACTGGATCAGGGCCGCCCGCTGCGCCTTTTCCGGCTGTCCTCCGCTCTGGGTGAAGACCAGCCCACCGGCATAGGCCATGGCTTCCATCGCCATGGTGGCCAGGACTCCGGCTGGGCCCAGGGTCATAGCGGTCAGGGTGCAGCCGGCGATAAGGCTGCCTACCGCCAGCAGGTCGCCGGCCAGCAGCCAGGATCTGGGCACTCCGGGAAGATCCCCTCCGCCCAGGACCGAGCCCAGCAGGCTCAAGGGCCGGCTGCTGCGGGCGGCCTGGCGGAGGTAGCTGGCCTGTTCCAGGAAGAGGGCCGTGGCCGGGTCATGCCACTCGGCCATGCGATCCAGGTCATGCGGGCGGATGGTCGCGCCCGAAGGCGCCGCGCCGGCGGCTCGGGCTGCCGCCTTGCTGGGGCCGGCGACCGGCAGCGGGCCTGAGGTGGGCTGGGTACCCTCCACCGAGCCCACACC
This sequence comes from Burkholderiales bacterium, assembly GCA_012799975.1. Taxonomy (GTDB): domain Bacteria; phylum Vulcanimicrobiota; class Xenobia; order Xenobiales; family Xenobiaceae; genus Xenobium. Next base: position 1,991 of record JAAZKF010000032.1, on the reverse strand, counting down.
TTGCACTTTATGGAGTGGGTGATCCTGGCTCATCTATGGTGAAGATTTCGCCACTCCGGCCCGGGTGCCTGCGTTTCAGGTCTACAGGCGGACCAACCGGTTGTCCGGGTCGTTGCGCCAGGGAGAGCCGGCCGCGAAGGCTTCCATGAACATCTCCTGGCTGGAACCCAGGTTGCGCACCTCCTTGGCCTCGCGGAAGGTCTTCTTGCGGGCCATGGTGATGGTAGTCCCGACGGTGTACTCGCGGTCGGGATCCATGGGGCTTCCGTCGGCCAGCACCACCTCGGTGAGCCGCTGACCGCTGGGGAGGGTCGGGTCATAGGTATAGCGGAATCCAGCCGGGGTGGCGGGTCCTCGGCCGCCGTCGCCGATGCGTTCCTCCATCTCGGCCATGAGCATACGGCCCGTAACCTTCATGACCACGGCGTCCTCTTCAGTCATCGGGTAGGCGCTGAAGAGGTCCTTGTAGGTTACCTCACCTTGGGGCAGGTTGCCCCGGGGGTTGCGGGCGCTGCACAGGGCGATCTCCGCACCCGAGGCCTGGAGCACCGAGTCGGCGTGGATCTGGTTTATCTTGGCCGCCGCTCCGTGCGAGTAGTGCAATTCCTCTTCGGCAAAGCCCATGACGCGGGTTCCGATCGGCTCGACCTCGGCCACGGCCCGGTTGATGATGGCCTGCACCTCGGGGTCGGGGGGCACGTCGGCGTCGACGGGGATCAGTCGGGCCTCGGCCGAGACGATGCTCCGGCGGGAGAGGTCAAAGCCCAGATCAACCGAGCCGACGAAGCGCCCCTTGGTCCCGCCCTGGACGATCAGGGTATCGCCTTCCCGGTGTCCCTGCTCCAGGAGCGTGTGGCTGTGCCCTCCCACGATCACGTCGATCCCCGGAAACTCCCGGGCCAGTTTGCAGTCCTCGTCGAAACCCTGGTGGGACAGGAGGATCACCACCTCGGCTCCCTGCTCACGCAGCTCGGGCAGATAGCGGGCCACGGCCTGTGACGGCGGTTGGAACTCAAGACCCTCCAGTTTTTCGGCGCTGACGTAGCGCGCCATATCCTGCACTCCCAACCCCAGGATTCCGACCCGGACCCCGTTGAGATCCTTCAGGAGGTAGGGGGTGGCCCAGGGGCTCCCATCTTTCGAGTGCACGATGTTGGCACTGAGGATCGGGGCGTTCAGGTCGTCCAGCATGTCCTGCAGGGCTTCCTGCCCCCAGGCAAAGTCGTGGTTGCCCGGTTGGACGGCGTCGAACCCCATCTTGCCCAGGGGCTCGGAGACGACCTGTCCCTTGGTCAGGTAGGCCACCATCGTGCCCTCGGCCAGGTCGCCGGCATTCAGTGTCAGCGTGCCTTCGGGATTCTCGGCGCGCTGGCGGTCCAGGACGGTGGCCACCCGGGCCAGGCCGCCGGCATCCTCCTCGGGTTCGACGGCACCGTGCAGATCGTTGAGGTGCAGGAGGCGCAGAGGTCGGATCTGTCCGCTCTCAACAGGCTGGCCTTCCAGTTCTACACCGTCCACCGGTCCGGAGGCTTTGGAAGCTGCGGTCGCCACGAAGGGCGTCTGGACCTGAATTGGGGTCGCGTGCCGGAGGCGCTGGATATCCATGGGAAGGGCCTTTCCTGGAATTCTTCACGTTCATCCTACACCGTTCGCGAGGATTTTTCGTGACAGAATGGTTACATGGTTTTCCGGGGCTGGGAGGCGGCCACCGGCTTTCGGCCGAACCGCACTTCCGTGCCGCAGCGAGACAGGCCGGGAGGGACGCCTTGATCCCCCGACCGGAGGCCTGGGGGATGGCCTTTGGCCTGGCCGCCTACCTGCTCTCCAATATCGGGATGGGGGTGCAGAAGGTGGGGGCCTGTGGCTTTGTGGCCCGGAAGCGGGGCCCGGGGATCTGGTTTTTGGGCACCGCGATGACCGTGGCCGGGGCTTTTCTCCTCTTCCCGGCCTATGGCCTGGCCCGGGCCTCGGTGGTGGCTCCCCTGGAGGGT
>JAAZKF010000279.1 GCA_012799975.1 Burkholderiales bacterium | reverse complement strand
TGCTCCAGGCGGCCCTGGCCAGCCTGGTGCTGGCGGCCTGTTTCTATCATCTGCTGGCCTGGGCGCTGACCCGTCACTTCGTCCGCACGGAGGCCTTTCGGGATGCTCTCCGCGCCGAATCCGGCGGGAGCCGTGTCTGGCGGGTTGTCCGCAGGCGTCTGTGGCCCTCGGTCTCGCAGATCAAGCCGCTCCATCGCCTGGATGGAGAAGTGCGGGAGGCCTTGGCTTCTTTTCTGTCCCAGGATTATCCCGGCTCCCACGAGGTCCTGTTGGTCCGCCGGGAGTCCTCCCAGGAGCTGGTCTCCCTCTGCGAGGATTTGGCCCGGGACCATCCCCAGGTTCCCCTGCGCCTGGTGGTGGGAAGTGGCCCCGGCAGCAATCGGAAAGTGGCTTCCTGCGTCCTGGGCGTGGAACACGCCGAGAAAGAACTCCTGGTCTTCTCGGACGCCGACATGCGAGCTCCGCCCGGCTATCTGAGGCGGGTCATCCAGCCCTTTGCAGACCCCCGGGTGGGGCTGGTCACCTGTCTGTACGCCGTCGGCCGGGTCTCGGGTCTGGCCGCTGCCCTGGAGGGGCTCTCCGACGCGGACTTCAGCGCCTCGGTCCTGGTGGCTCGACGGGTCGAGGGCCTGTCCTTCGCCATGGGGGCCACCATGGCTGTGCGCCGGGAAGCTCTGGACGAGGTGGGTGGGATGTCGGCCCTGAAGAACCATCTGGCCGACGATTACCAATTGGGTCATCGGGTGGCCCAGGCTGGTTGGAAGGTGGTATTGGGCGGCGTGGTGCTCGAGGATCTGGTCGGTCGGCCTCGGTTCTCGGACTATTTCTGGCACCAGTTGCGTTGGATGCGGACCTACAGGATCTGCCGCCCGGCTGGGCACGCGGCTTTCCTGGTGACCCAGGGGCTGGTCTGGAGCCTGGGCTTCCTGCTCAGCACCGGTCTTTCCCCTCTCGGTTGGGGGGTCCTGGGCGGCTGGTTGGGCCTGAGAATGCTGACGGCCTGCTCCGTCTGGCGAAGTCTGTCCGCTACTCCGGCCGCGATCTGGGGATTGATGGCTCCGCTGAAGGACGTGCTCTACCTGGGCTTGTGGGTCTCATCCCTGGTCGGCAACACCGTCCGCTGGGGAGGTCGGACTTTCCAGGTCTTCCGCGATGGTCAGATGCGGCCCCTCCAGTGAGCGGACCCGGTAGAACCAGGCGTGGTCCCGTCCCCAACTGAAGAGGAGCCGGCGAGCCGAGACCAGTTCCAGGGCCGGATGGCGGCATTCCCAGCCCACCGAGATCCAGCGGGTGCCCGGCGTCAACCCGGCGACTCGTTCCAGCAGGAGCTCTCGGGTGGACTGGGACCAACTGCTGGCGGCCGCGTACAGTACCGTGGCCTCTCCCAGGTCGGCTTTCAGGAAATCTGCGTGCTGGAATTCGGCTCGGCCCTCCAGCCGCAGGGCTCGGACGATCCGCCGGGAGATGAGCGGGTAGCTGGCCAGCATCTCCAGGCCGACGGCCCGACACCCTGTGGCCAGGGTCGCCAGGAAGGTCATCTTGCCCTTGCCGGCGCCCAGGTCGTAGAAGACGTCGTGCGGGCCGACTCGGGCTTCCTGGAGGATTTCCAGGCCGGCGGAGTAGGGGGTCTCTCCGAAGCGGAAGTCCTCCTTGGGGCGGGATAAATGACGCGTCTGCAGCCAGATATCCCACGAGGGCAGCCGCAGGAGGTAGAAGGCGCCGAAGAGGGCTTCCACCTTCCAAAGACGGGGCACCCGGAAGAGAGCAGGCCACTCCCGGGGGGCCAGCGTCAGGATTTCCAGGGCTTCACGCAAGATCAGCCGGTGAGTTGCCAGGCAGCCATCTTGAGCATGTCTTTGACGTTCCCCATGGCCATCTGCACGGCGCTGTGTTCGAATCCGGAGTGCATTTTGCAGTTGGCGCAGCGGGGATCCTGGCGGGATTCCCACCGTGCCCAGTCCACTTCCTTCCAGAAGGTCTGGAAGTCCTGGTAGTACTTTTCATCCAGGAGGTAGCAGGGAGCCTTCCAACCCAGGGGACTGTAGTTCACCGTCGAGTAGGGCGAACAGTCCAGCTCGCGCAGACCGGCAGCAAATTCCAGGAAGGGCGGAGTGGAAGTCAGGCGGTACTTGTGCGATACCTCCAGGACCCGACGGAACTTCTGGTGGGTCTGCTCGAGGTTCAGGAAGACATCCTCATCGACGCTCTCGTACTGATAGCCTGGCGATACCAGTATGCCGTCCACCTTCAGGGAGGTCAGGAGGTCGCAAAGTTCTTCGAATTCTTCGATCCGGCTCTCTTTGAAGATGGTCGTGTTGGTCCAGGTCTGATAGCCGCGCTGCTTGCTCTGCTTGATCATGTCGATGGCGTGGTCCCAGACCCCGGGGCGGTTGCAGACGAAGTCGTGGGTATCGCGCATCCCGTCCAGGTGCACGTTGATGAAGAGATGCCGATCCGGCGGGATCGTCTCGAAGACCTTGGTCTGCATCAGCAGAGAGTTGGTGCACAGGATCAGGTATTTGTCGCGTTCGATCAGGGTGGAGACCAGCTCGGGAAGCTCGGGGTAGAGAGTGGGCTCCCCCCCGCAGATCGAGACGATGGGAACCCCGGAATCGTCGACGGCCTTCAGACACTGCTCTAACGAAAGGCGCTCCGACAGTTTGCCGGTATGACGCTCGGTCGAGCAGCCACGACAGGCCAGGTTGCAGGTGTACAGGGGTTCCAGCATCAGAACCGTGGGATAGCGCTTGCGGCCCTGCTTTTTCATGACCGCCTGATAGCGGGCCTGGGCCAGGGTGAAACCAAAGGGGAATCGCATCGGGGGGCTCCGTCGGACCCGCGGGAGGTGGGAGCGGGCTTTGTCGATCCTGGGATGTGGCCCGCGCTTTCTGGGAGAACTCCGGGGAATCCTTCCGCTCCGCCCCGGATGTCCTGTTGATGCAGGATTCCAGGAGCTTTGAGAAGAACGCAGGCGCCCATGTCCAGGCCCCTGCGCAGATTCCCCCGCCCCGCAGCCAGGCTTCGTCTGCAGGCGCAGCGGTCGAAGACCCTGGACCTGCGGTTGATGGGTCTGGAGCGCGTCCAGTTCGCCATGCTCTCGCTGGAAGGCCCTGACCTCTATGCCTCGGCAGGCGGTTTGGGGGTACGGGCCACCGAACTGTGTCAGTGCCTCGCCAACCTGGGGTTTCCCACCCATCTCTTCTTCATCGGCGATCCCGAACAGCCCGCCTGCGAGACCCGCTTCCAGGGAAACCTGGTCCTGCATCGCTGGGGGCAGTGGCTCAGCGCGCGCTATCCCCGTGGTGTCTACGACGGAGAGGGCGAGAAGGTGGCTGATTACGCCAGTTCCCTGCCCCCATGGCTGGTCGAGAACCTGGTGGCGCCGGGAGCCGAGAAGGGGCTCTCCACGGTTTTTCTGGCTGAAGAGTGGCAGACCGTCCCTGCGGTGCTGAATCTGGGGCGGCTTCTGGCAGAAAGGGGCCTGGAGCACCGCGCCCTGGTGCTGTGGAACGCCAACAACCTCTTCGGCTTCGACGGGCTGGACTGGTCGGGGTTGCAGCAGGTGGCCAGTTTGACCACGGTCAGTCGCTATATGAAACACCGCATGTGGCTTTGGGGAGTCAACCCTATGGTGGTCCCCAACGGGATCCCCGATCGTTGGCTGACTCCGGTCCCCGAGGCCCAGACCCGGACCCTGCGGGAGATCTTCCCCGACCTGCTCTTGACCAAGGTCGGTCGCTACGACCCCGACAAGCGCTGGGTCATGGCCATACAGGCCCTGGGTGAGCTGAAGCGCCGAGGTTTGAAGCCTCGCCTGTTGGCTCGGGGAGGCAGTGAGCATCACCGGGAGGCCGTCAGGGAGGAGGCCCGACGCCAGGGTCTGTCCTGGTCCGAGTTGCGTCTCTCCTCCCGGGCCTCGGCGTTGGAGGTCTTCGACGAAATGGCTCGCCACGCCGAGGCCGATGTCCTGGAGATGTGCTTCTACGTCCACGAGGACTTCATGCGGGTCCTGTACGCCGGTTCAGATGCGGTGTTGGCCAATTCCGGCAACGAACCCTTCGGTCTGGTGGGACTGGAGGTCATGGGCTGCGGAGGCCTGGTCTTCACCGGGTCGACCGGAGAGGACTATGCTCGTACCTTCTCCAATTGCGTGGTGGTCGAGACCGAGGACCCCCGCGAGATCGTCGAGGCGATGATGTCCTTGCGCTCGGCGCCGGCGCTGGTGGCCGAGATGCGCAAGTACGGCCTTCGGACCGCGTCCCGCTATACCTGGGAGCGGGTGGTGGCTGATCTGTTCCAGAAGGTCAGGTTCGTCGCAGCGGTTCGAGACATCCCGATCTCGGCCCCGTAGTATTCACCCCGGGTCGGGCCCGGATTTCGGGCATACCTGAAAGCACACTTCGGATAGGAGAATTCGTCATGACCCAAAGCCGTGAAGACATCCAGAGGACCCTGGTGTTGTGCAAGCCAGACGCCGTGGCTCGGGGGCTGGTCGGGCAGATCGTGGCTCGCTTCGAGGCTCGGGGCCTGCAACTGGCGGGTCTGAAGCTTCTGGCCATGGAACCTGCTCGCGCCGAGCGTCTGTACGAGCCCCACGTGGGCAAGAGCTTCTATCCCCCTCTCCTGCAGTACATGACGTCAGGTCCGATCGTGGCCATGGTCTGGGAAGGCGCTAACGCGATCGAGGTGGTGCGCACGATGATGGGAGCTACCAATCCCACCCAGGCTGCTCCCGGGACCATCCGGGGGGATTTTGCCCAGAGGGTGGACCGCAACGTGGTGCACGGCTCCGATTCGCCCGAGAGCGCCGCTCGAGAGATCCCCATCTTCTTCGACGTATCCGAATTGCCCGCCTATCAGGCCCACCACACGGCCTGGCTATAGGACCCCGGTCGTGGGGGGCCCTCCCTTCGGGACGCTCTACCTCGTCGCCGTGCCGATCGGGAACCTGGGCGATTTGACCCGGCGCTCCCTGGGGGTCCTCTCGTCGGTCTCGGTGGTAGCCAGCGAGGATGTCCCGGCCACCCGACGGCTTCTCTCCAGCCAGGGAATCCACTCCCGGGTAGTTTCCTACAGGGAGGCGGGCCGGGAAGCCGCCGGGCGGGAGATCCTGCAGGTTCTGCGGGGCGGGGATTCCGTGGCCCTGGTTTGCGAGGCCGGGACACCGGGGATTTCCGATCCGGGGCGGGACCTGGTGGCGCGTTGTCACGAGGAGGGCATCCCCGTTTCCCCTCTTCCGGGGGCCTCGGCCTTGACGGCGGCGCTGTCGGCCTCGGGCCTTCCCGCTCGGAGGTTTGCCTTCGAGGGATTCCTGCCCCGTAGCCCATCCGAACGCCGCCGCTTCCTGGAAGGTCTGGCCCGCGAGCCCCGGACCCTGGTCTTCTTCGAGGCACCCCACCGCCTGGTCCAGGCCTTGCAGGATCTGCGGCAGGCGCTGGGCGACCGGCGCGCCTTCCTGGGGCGGGAGATGACCAAGCGCTTCGAGGAGTGCCGGGCGGGTCGGCTGGGGGAGATCCTGGAGCGTTTTCTCGCCGAGGAACCCCGTGGGGAATGCGTCCTGGTCGTAGAGGGCGCCAGCGATACGGGTCCAGCCGTCGAGGAGGAGACCCTGACCGGGGATGCCGTCTTCCTGCGTGGTCTGGGCCTGGGGGCAGGGGACGCGGCCGAGGTGCTCGCGCATTTCCGCGGAGTGCGCAGGAACCTGGCCTGGAGGCTGGTGGCCCGGGTCGGGGACGGGCAGGAATCCCAGGCCTGAAGGGATGAGCCGCCCCGGCGGTTCTCCTGAACCCTTGATTCCGGAGATCAGGCCAGCAGATACTCGTCCGCCGGACCGCTTGCAGTCGGAGGCGGAGAGTCGTGACGGGCCAGGATCTCGTCGATGAAGACCAGGTTCGCAGCCGCCACCGACTTGCAGATGTCCTCGAGCCGGGTCCGATCCGGCTGGAAGCTGCGGCCGATTTCCAGGGTCATCGAGAAGATCCCGTTGGCGTGATGGATGTCGTGGGACCCGCCGGAGGTGGGGTACAGGCTTGAGCTCTGTATGACTCGGAAGGAGTTGTTCAGGGCTTTGTTCATCTTCTCGCCGACCCGACGGTATTCAGCCAGGTTTTCGACCGGCTTGTTGGAGACGCCCCAGGGATATAGCACCATCTGGCCATAGCCGTGATGGTCCAGGACTCCCTTGATGTTGCCTCGGCCCAGTTCCAGTTTGAGCAGGGCCTGGACCTCGGATTCGGAGGCACCCGAGGGCCCCCGGTAGGTGTCATCCCAGGGGTTGTCCGAGGTAGCCCTTCCGAAGTCGTCATCGGTCCGCCCCGGCAGGTCCCCGGCCGGTCGGTAGAGCGTGGCGTGTTCGGGCTTGCCGTCGTCATAGTTGCGGTTCAGGTCCACCCCGACGGCAGAAGAGCCGGTCTCCGGCAGCGGACGACGGTTCTTGCGCCACCAGTTGTCCTCCTGGCGGCTGTGTTCGTAGCCGTCGGGGTTGGCACAGGGGACGATCCAGATGTCGCCTTGCTCCAGGCGGCGGCGCATCTCGGGATCGCTGATGGAACCTTCGGCCATCTGCCCGGCAAGGTACAGGGGTGCCTCCATCGAGGCCCACTCCCTGGCGTGGTGGGCCCCGGTGATCACCACGCCGGGCTTGGAAAGGGTCTCCCCGTCGCGAACCCCGGTGGACAGGTGCAGAGCCCAGATCTCCCGGCCTTCGGTGGTCTGCCCCAGGCTGACGCGTTCGGCCACCTCTGGGAAGCGGGTGGCCAGGCTTTCCAGTTCCTCAGCGACCTGTTCGTAGCTGTGGTAGGCCGACTGTTGGATGGGCTGCTCCTTGCGCAGGTGGACCTTGAAGTCCGAGACCACCTGGTCGATGTCCACGTCGGCTTTGTCCAGGTCGGGGATATCTCCCCGCTGGATCAGGTAATCACGGATTTCGCCGTCTTGCAGGACCTGGTCCTGGTTGGCGTCGATCTCCGCAGCCTCCTGGTTGCGCAGGGGGTGGACCCCCAGCATCTTCTGGCCTTCCTGGACATTGAAACGGGAGATGCTGGTCAAGTCGTGACCCATGGTGCGACCTCCAACCGGGGTGGAATATCCTGATACACATGTTGGATCGTAGCACTGCCAAGGGGCACTCCTATGAACCAGATGTTACGGAAATGCAAGGGGAGTTTCAGCCCCTGAATCCGCCGCCTACCGTGGCATTCGGCCATCGATCCGTTGAGACCCCACCCACACCCGGGTGTGGGTGGGAGGGGCCCGTCTGCGTCGTCAGGCGCACCTCTGCGGTGCTCACGTAGTTTCCAACTACGCTCCGCTCCTCGATGCACGCCTTCCTG
>JAAZKF010000278.1 GCA_012799975.1 Burkholderiales bacterium | reverse complement strand
GGGAGGGCACCCGGGCGAAGAACCTGCTTCCCGCCGATGAAACCTTTCTGCGTCAGTGACTCCTCCCTCATCGTTCGCGCCGCGGATCTTGCGCCGTTCCGAAGGGGTGGGCGCTGGCTGATCCTGGCTCCTCGAACCGGAGCCTCCATCCTCCTGGAAGGTCCCCGTCTGAAACTTTTCGGGGCATTGGCTCGGCCTGTTTCCGTCCAGAAGGTCTACGAGCTGAGCCCCGACCTGGAGGAGGATGAAATCCAGGCGCTGCTGGGTGAGTTTCATCGCGCGGGGATGCTTCAGATTGTCGGATATCCCCTGGAGAAATCCGAGCGGCCGGAACCTCGGCAGGTCCATATGCCGAGGCTGACCTTGCGGGTGACGGCCGGCTGCAGTCCATCATGTCCGAAATGTGCACTCCAGTACGCGGAGGGAGCGGCCCTCGAGCCGGCGCAGGCGATTGACCTGGTGGAAGGGGGGTTGCAGGCTCTTGCCCCTGGCCCTGTCTGCCTGGACCTGACCGGCGCCGAGCCTCTGCGGGTGCCCGCAACCATCGAGGCTGCCATCCAGCGGGCCCGGGAATTGCGTCCGACGGTCCAGGTCGCCGTGCGTACCGGAGGATACCTGCTGGACTCCCATCTGGCCGGCTGCTTGGAGCGGCAGGGTGCGTGCGTCGTGCTCTGTATGCACGAGGCGCCGGGACGCGCAGGGCTGGAACAGGGCCCCTTGGCAGACTTCGCCGCTGAGGCCCTCCGCCTTCTGCCCTCTGCCCTGGCCACCGGCTTGTCCTGTGCACCCGTGGGTGTGGCCCGCCGGCCGGGGCAGGCCTTGGAGTTCTTCCACCTCTTCATGTCCATGGGTTATCGGACCATGCGCTTGGAGTTTCCGGCGCCCCCTCGCCAGCGTTCGGACCGTGACCAGGTTCTGGATGGCATGGCCGAGGAACTGCTGGCCGTGGCCGACGCGGTGGCCCGTCATGAAGAGCGGATTCCCGTGCGGGTGCGGGTCCATCCCCTGGAAGAGATGTTCAGCCGGTTGGCCTCAGGTAAGGCCCGTCCCGTCTGTGGCCATCCGGAGTGTGGGGCGCGCGTGGCGGCCCTGGAGAGGGGGCTCGAACGCCCTCGCGATTGCGCTGAGGCCGACCAGGCCGCCGAAACGAATCCGCGCTGCCTGCGTTGCCCTTTCTGGACTCTGTGTGGAGGAGGGTGCCGCTTCCAGCGGGGGGACCACGAATTGGACCTTCGCTGTCGGATGTGGCTGAAGGCCTACGAGGGCCTTCTCTGGCGGGCGCACGAGAACCCGGATTGGGCAGGGCGTCATTGGTCCGACTTCTGACCCCTCCGGGTCTGGGAGTCGATTCCGGGACAAAAGCCCTGTTCCCCCGGTTGAAGACCGGATGCCGTTCTGTTATCTTTCTACACGAGCGGCATCCGTCGTGCCTGGCAGGGCCCATCGGGTGCTCTGGGACCCGGGTGATGGATTCGCTTGGGAATTTTCTGTTTTCATGGAGTCGGGGCGGGGGCTCCGTAAGTCTGGGGATGCCTGCCCCGTAGGCCCCTGCGTGAGGTTCTCTTTGGCCTTCTCGAACTCCAATCCTGGAGACGGTTGCGTGAATGGCGTGGTCGTCAGGCGGCAACGGCCGGTAACCTGGGCCTTGCTCATGGGGCTGGCTGTGTGGCTGGCCCTGCTGGTGGTACCCTCGGTATGGGCCCAGGCACCGCCCGGAGGGAACGAACCCGGGGTGCGCGGAGGGGCGACCATGCCGGGAGGCGGGATCGAGCCCCCCGGAGAGGGAGCGGCCCCTTCAGAGCGGCTCATCCCGGCCCGAGCCCCCAAGTCCCCCGGAACCGGGACCGTGGCTTTCTTCCTGGTGGTTGTCCTGTGTCTTTTCGGCTTCCACCTTTTCACCAGTAACGCTCTGAATTCCCGGATCGACCGCCTTGAACAGCTCGCCCGAAAGGCCTCCGGTGCGCTGGGAGACAACGAACTGGTGCCCTTCTCCTGGGATGCCATACTGCGGACATTGGAGGGAGGCTCCCCCTTTCTGCCAGGTCTTTCCCTGCCTCGGCCCGGTCTGGTTCTGCTGGGGGTCTCCCAGCCGGAGCTGGGCCCCATCCTGCTGACCAACATCGCGCATGGCGTCCTGCAGGATCCGGAACTGGTGGTCCTGGCCGTGACTCGAAGCCTGGGGGCAGACGAACTGGGACGACGTCTTCTCTCGCTTGAGACCGGGCGGGACTGGCGGACCCTGGGCCCCGAAGCGCGGCGCTCATTGTTACAGGGGACGGCTCGAAGATTGCAGCGATACGAGCGTTCCCTGTTCTGCACGACCGATCTGGCGCTGGCTCCGCATCAGCTCTATGAGGCCTGCCAGGCCCTGCGCAAGGAGGCCGAGTTGGGAGCGATCCTGCTGGATGACCCCGGGATGCTGGTCGGAGACCCCGACCAGCCGGACGTCAGCATCCTGGACTACCTCCGCCTGCTGGCGGTTCGCTGCCACGTGCCGATCCATCTCGTGGTTCCGCTTGATTCTCCGGTCTGGCAGGCTCGCGAAGACGCTGACCTCTTCCTGGTGGTCGCCGAAGTGAAACCTGTTGTCGAAGGGCAGGTCCGCATCTGCTTCCAGAAGTTCCCCGGCCTGTTCCCCGAACTGGCCCTGCATCTCGATGCCGTATCGGGACGCCTGGAGGCCCCCCCGGTCTCCGTGGCCGGCGCCTGACGTGCTCCATCGCCTGCGCCTCTTCTTGACCTTTCGGCCTGTTTTGAGGGCCCTGCTGGTGGCCCTGGTCCCGCTGGCGGTCTTCGCGATCATCATGGAATTTCGCATCGCTGCCTACGTGGCCGGAACAACCCGGGTTCGGGGTAGTGATTGGACCGAGTTCCGCCCGCATCCGACCATGTTCTGGCGCCTGCGGCCCAACCTGCAGGTCGAGCTGGCCATGCGGGGTGAGCGCTTCCAGCTCACCACCAACTCGCAAGGGATTCGCAGCCCCGAGTTGCCTTTCCGGAAAGGTACTCGGACCTGGCGGGCCTGGTGTCTGGGAGACTCGATTACCTACGGGTACGGGGTGGACGACGACAAGACCTATGAGAGCCGCCTGCAGGCCAAGCTGCAGCGTCTCCATCCGGATCGGCAGATCCAGGTCCTCAATGGGGGATGCCCGGGCTGGACCTCATTCCAGGCCCGTGAGCTGACTCGTTCGGTAGGCTTGAAGTATCAGCCGGATCTCTATATCCTGGGCTGCGTCTATGCCGATCCCGCCTACGAGGACAAGCCGGATTCGGCCCGGGTGGACTCCAATCCCCTGGTGCGCTGGTTCCGCCTGGCCCTATTCCGCAGCGAGTTCTACCTGTTCTTGCGCCAGCAGGTGGTGCGTCGCAGCAACCCCGAAGGACTTCCGCCCCCGGACTACTCCCTGACCACGCCCCGGGTGCCTCCGGAGGAGTACCGAGAGATTCTCAACTGGTTTGTCGGGCAGGCCCGAGCCAGTGGGGGGCATGTGGTCTTCCTGAACCTGGGCAAGAGGGATCCGGACCCCCACCCGGGATATGATCAGTTGCGCAGGATCGCCCAGGAGGTGGCCCGGCAGACAGGCAACGCCTGGGTGGACATCGACGCCATGTTCAAGGAGCGTCCGGACCGGGCCAATTTGTTCTCTGATCGGATCCACCCCAACGTTCAGGGCTTCGAGCTGATGGCCCAGGCCCTGGCCCAGGCCATCGAAAAGAAGGGGTGGATCCCGTGAAGGGGCGTCTGCTGGCCGCCGGGCTCTTCCTGGCCCTGGTCCTGGCCTTCCCGGTTTCCGCCCAGCAACCCGAACGCCGGGTCCAGGCAACCCGCCAGCCCCACATGTTCTATGAGCCTCAGGCCAAGTATCCCCCTCTGGGGGCTATGCAGGCCTTTCGTGAGGGTTTCCCCAAGGCCCTGGGCGCCGCCCTGGTCTCGCTGTTCCTGGCGATGTGGTTGACCCGCCCGTTACCGGAGATGGAGAGGGCTCTGCACCGACGCCAGGTCAAGACCTCCACGGCGGCTCTCTCCGCGCCGGTGTCGCATCCTGCCCCTTCCACGCTTCCCTCCCCGGATTTCGAGCCTTCGCCCGGGACCTCGGAATCTCTCGAAAAGGTCGAGGAAGGTCCGGCTCTTCCGATTTCGGAGGAAGGGCCTGCAGAGCCTGACCGGCCAGCCAAGCAGGAGACCGCCACGCAGATGGCTCTGGCTATGGGCGAGGCTTCTCCTCTTCAGCCGCTTCTCGAGGCTCCGCACCTTCCCCAGGTCGTCCCCAGCGAACCGGCAGTCCCCAGGGGCAACAATCTCGGAACCCTTCGGACACCAGGCCGTATCCGGAAGTCCGAATCGACCGGGCTGCCCCTTCGCGAATCCGTCTGCCCATCGAGGAGGATCCGTCCGCCCCTGGACAATCCCCTACTGGCCTTCTCGTGGAACCAGGTCGCCCCAGAGCATATCCTCCCCTTCCGCGAGGGTGAATCAAGCGACCCGGGTCTGCTGGTCTATCTGGTGGAATCGGATCGGGTGGGCGGATTCCTGGCGGCCTTGGCCTGCGAACTCCTCCTGGAGTCGACGGGAAGCCTGATCCTGGCGACCGTGTCGACAGGCCCCCTGGAAGTGGTCCAGGCCCTGCTGGAAGCCGATCCGACCACGCCGCCGGCCGAGCTCCTGGTCCGTCTGCGTCGGGAGGGGAGGGCCCTGGAGAAGATGGTCCGACGGCTCTATATGCCCCGTCCTGGAGGCGTGAGCCTGGAGGGCCTGCTCCGCCGGGCCCGTGACCTGCGTGAGGGGCGCGAAGGGCTTGCTGGATTGCTGCTCGAGCCGATCTCGCGTCTGGAAGTAGGAGGAGGGGATCTCCCCTCCTGGTTGCGGCGGCTTCACGAAGGAGCGGCCCTGGGCGGCTTCCCGGTCTTCATGGTCGCCTCTCCGCGCCCCGGATTCCCCGTCGAATCCTGCCCCGGACGGCTCCTGGCCCTGGGCGAGGCCGAGGTGGCTCGGATTATCGGAAACTCCGCGATGGGGGAGGAATCCCACAGAAGGACGCCACTTCCATGAGAGGGGTTTCCCGAACGGGTTGGTTGGTGGCGCTCCTGGTAACCCAGATCTTGATCATGGCTGCGTTGTTGGGCTGGTCGGCGACGGTGCATGACCAGATCCGCATGCCCTTGGAGGCCCGCCTTCCCGAGCCCCGACCTGGGATCCACCTGCCGGCTCGGGACCTTCTGGAGAAGGTCAACATCCTGAGCGGGCCCGAGTACCTCGGAATCGAGTTGCTCACTCCATTTCGGCGCAGCCTTTCGTTCCAGGAAGGCCAGATGTTCTGGATCTTTCTGCAGCGCCGTCTTTCCATGGGGACGCCCCTGGTCGAGAGGGCCCGGGAGGCCGTCCGGGAGGCAGAGGTCGCCAAACGCATCCAGGACGGCCTGTGCGATGGCTTCCTGAGTTTCCTGTACGACGTCGGGGGGCACCGGGACGTGGCCCGGCAGAACTGGGCCGCCACCGCGGTCGGCGAACTCCAGGCTTCACCTTTGTTGCCCTGGGCCAAGAAGCTGGACTTCGTGGCCCTGTCCAGCCTGGCCGAGACTAGCGTGGGTGGCCTGAGGTTCGTCACCGACCTCAATCCCGAGGTCCTGCTCATCCTGCCCGAGCACGACCCGGTTCGGTTCCGGGGTTTGCGCCTTTTCCATCAGCAGCCCCATGCCGTGGTGCTTCCCGTAGGGGTGCACGCCTTGGCTCCCGGTCTGTGGGCCCAGGTCCTCGTGGCACCCGTAGGGACCGGTCACCCCGCAGAGCTCAATCTTCTCGTCGAGGGAGGGGACGGACGCATAGTGCTGATTTCTGGAAGTTCCTTGAATCGGCCTCTGGTTTCCTTGCGGCAGGCGAAGCAGAGCCTGGGCCGTCGGATCTCCACCTATGTGGGATCCACCGGCTACGTGACGGCAGTCGATACCTCCGACCTTCAGGACGAGATCCAGGCGATTCATCACGAGTTTCCCGACCTGATCCTGATACCCAACGGCGACACCAGCCTGCTAGCCCACTGTGCCCTGGAGGCTCTTCTCGGCCCGAGTTATAGACCGGGCCGTCTGGGAGCTCGGGTGGACCTGTGAAGACCTGTCGCCGCACCGCTTGGTTGGAGTGGTTGGGCTGGGGGATGGTCTGTGTGCTGTTGGCACTGTGGCAGACCTCTGCCTGGCAGGGTCGCTGGGCCAGCCATTATCTGGGATCCGGCGAGTTGGAAGGCTGGCTCTGGCGTTATTGGTGGCTCAAGTTGCTCATGACCGAGGTCTGGACGACTCCTGGCGTCGGTCTGGACCTCGCGGTCTGGGTCTCCCTGGTGGCTGGAGCCTACCCCGAGACCGGCAACGTCCTGGACCTGCAGCTCATGTCCTGGCCCCTGGAAGCCTTGTTGGGAGCACCGCTCTACTACAATGCCAAGTGCGCCTTGGTCCTGGCCCTCAACGGGCTCGCCGGTTATCATCTGGGCCGGGAGGTCCTCAAGTCCCGAAGTGCCGCGGTGGTCTGCGGATTGGTCCTGCTCCTGAGCCCTTACGCCTTACACGAGATCGCCAATGGCCGGGTTCGCCAGGCGATCCTGTTCCCGCTGGCCATATATGCGCTGCACCTGGTGCGGTTGTGGCGCGAGCCCGGAGCGGTCCAGGCCGTATACACCGGGGTTTTGGCCGGGCTGTGTTCGGCCGTCTATCTCTACTACGGGATGGGGGTGGCCCTGTTTACGGTCATCTTCATCATCCTGGCCGTGCTGGGGCGTTCTGGCCCCCGGCTGAGGATTGCCCATTTCGGTGCAGGCCTGCTGACCCTGCTGGTGGCCTTCCTGACGGCCTTGCCCTTCGCCTGGGCCTATGTGGACCACTTCTTCAGCGGTCATGGCCTCTTCGAATTGTCCTGGCAACGCGACTTTCCCCCCTTGAACCAATTGGTCTCGCCCGACGTCCAGGTCATACTCAAGCAGAACGACCAGCTCCTGAACTCCATGCAGCGCTTCCGCAGCGACTCCCTGCCCTGGCAATACCCGTTCATGCCGCGCTTTCCCCGAGGGCTTCCCTGGGTCTTCTCGATCATGGCACTGTTGGCCATCCCTCTGGCTTGCTGGCGCGGTGGTTCGTGCCACCAGGGAGACTATGTGATCCCCCGCGCCCGGGATCTCCTCCCCTGGTTGGGGGGAGCCCTCTTCTTTTACATGTTGACGCTGGGCCCGTATCTCATGAGCGGCGCCGAATGCCGATACGTGGCCTTGGAATCGGGGGGTGTGGCCACGCCCTATGTGTGGTTCTTCAAGTACCTTCCCGCGTTCTCGAGGCTTTTCTCGCCGATCCGCATGTCAGGGATGCTGGTGGTCAGTGTGGGGGTGCTGGCCGGCGCCGCCTTCCTGTTGCTGGTCGCCCGCCTCTCCATGCCTCGCTTCCTGCGCGTGGCTTCCATCATGCTGATAGCCATGCTGGTAGTCCACGGCATGAAGTTGTCCCGCGCCGTTCCCCTTCCCGAGACGCAGATCCTGATTCCGGAATTCTACTACCATCTGGCCAAGGAACCGTTCTGCGCGATAGCCGAATTGCCGTTCCGTACGGGCGACTATATCCAGAACTATCAGACGGTCCACGCGAAGAGGCTACTGGGGGGCTGGTCCGGCGTGACCACCCCTCCGGGATTCCCCGAGGGGGAGGTCACCCGATTGGCCCGGGCTTTTATCGGGCTCCCCGAAAATTCGTTCTTTCGCTACCTCGAGAGCCTCAACGTCCACCCCGAGGCCCCCTCGGAGTTCAGTACCAGAGATCTCGAGTGGATCATCCATAAATACGGGTTGCGCCTGCTGATCGTGCACGAGCGTGGCTACTACCGCTACAGTTCCTTGGGGGGACGGGAACGATACGAAATGGTCCTCAAAGAACTCAGCAAGCACTTCGGACCTCCCGTCGAGTTCTACACCGAGTTGACCTTCGAACGTCTGGGTTCGAATCATGCGCCCTGGGAGGTCGGTCCGTTCGAATATGAGATGGTTGTTTTCAGGATCAGTCCCTGACACTTCCAGATGACGGGTGGGGAACTCAGACGGGAATGGCGAAGGCCATTGGCATGTTACGTTTGTTGCGGACCCTTGTGCTGGTCCTTTTCCTTTCCCTGTTCCTGTCCGGGGCTTCCTGGTGCGAGGGGCTTCTGGAAGTCCGATTCCGCTTCACCCCCTCCGGCAGTCCGCAGACGGTTGCGGTGGTGGGCTCCTTCAACGGCTGGAATCCGGAGGCCAACCCCATGTCCGATCCCGACGGGGATGGGACATGGGAGGCCCGGGTGGAGCTTGAACCGGGCCTGTACACCTACAAGTTCCTGGTGGACGGACGGGTCTGGTACCCGGATCCAGCAGCTTCCGAGCAGGTCGACGACAATTTTGGAGGGGTCAACTCTCTGCTTCGGGTCGGTGAAGCAGGCCAGGGGAACCCCACGGCGGCGCTGCGTCACGGGACCGGACCGCTGTATTGCAACGTCCTGGCCGACGGGCGGGTCCGGGTACGCCTGCGCACACCTCTGCAGGTCCAGGCCGATGAGTGGGAGGTGGTGACACCGTCCGAGCGTCTCCGTCTGGAACCGGGCTGGAGCGATGG
>JAAZKF010000277.1 GCA_012799975.1 Burkholderiales bacterium | reverse complement strand
CGACGGGCAACCAGGCCTCCCAGGAACCAGGCCAGCAAGCCCACCAGGACCACCGTCACGCCGACGTGCAGGGCCATCTTCTGGAAGAGATGGGAGACTTCGGGCAGGTCGTAGCGCCATTTGAGGTGCCAGTCTACGGGAGAGACGGGGATGGCCCCCTCCAGACGAGGTCCCTGTTCGGTGTGGGCCAATCGCAAGGTGGGAGTTGCCCCTTCGAAGGGGGGCTGCCCGGAAGCAGTCACCCCAGAGGTGGCCAGGACCGTCGGACCATCCACCAGCCAGACAGCCAGGTGGCTCGGTTCACTCCGGAGGCGCAGCAGGTCCAGTGCCGGTTCCAGGTCCACCCAGGCCAGAAGGGCGCCCTGGACCACCCCCTGGCGAGTCACGGGTTGTCCCAGCAGCAGGGTCAAGCCCGGTGGGGTCTGGACCAGGACCCGGCTGCGCGAACGCCGCCCTTGCAGCGCGAACGCCAGCGTGGCCTGGGACTGAGGCTCGAGATCCACCCCGGGCAACCTCCAGCGCGAGTCGAGAACCGCCACCGTTTCCTCGCCTTGTAACGGGTGATAGACCACCCTGACCAGGCCTGGGGACTGTTCCAGCAGGCCCTCCAGCATCCGGTGTCTCTGCGCGGCGTCCAAGGCCGGAAGAGGGGAGAGGTCTGCCACTCCCTGCAAGGCCAGTTCCCGATTCTGCAGGTAACCGGAGATTCCTGAAGAGATCCGCGATAGAGCGTCGACCTCTTCGAAGAGGAAGGAGAGGGACCGGGATAGGGCATTCCATCCCAGGAAGAGCCCCATACCACCCATCAGGACCAGAGGCACCAATGTCAAGAGGACCAAAGAGGCCCGAATCCTCTGGGCGATGGAGGTACTCCGACGCGGAACGTCCGGTGAGCTGGGCTTATAGGGTCTCGAGGACGATCTCACGGTTGGTGTAGATGCAAATCTCCCCGGCGATCTCCAGGGCTCGGACGGCTACTTCGGCGGCAGGCAGGTCGGTATGCTCCATCAAAGCCCGGGCGGCGGCCAGGGCGTAGCCTCCCCCCGAACCGATGGCAGCCACATCGTGGTCCGGCTCGAGGATCTCGCCGGTCCCGGAGATCAAGAGCATCGACTGCGAGTCGGCGACGATCATCATGGCATTCAGCTTGCGCAGTACGCGGTCGGTACGCCAGTCCCGAGCAAGCTCGACGGCCGAGCGGACCAGGTTGCCGGAGAACTCATCCAGACGTTCTTCGAACTTCTCGAAAAGGGTCAGCCCATCTGCCGCAGACCCCGCGAAACCACCCAGGACCTTGCCGTTGCGCATGCGACGCACCTTCCGGGCGGAGTGCTTCAAGACCGTACGGCCCAAGGTCACCTGGCCATCTCCCGCCATGGCCACCTGGCCTGCGCGTTTCACACACAATATCGTCGTCGCCTTCATCAACCCCGGGTCCTCCTGCGTCTCTGTGGGAAGGGGCTGCTAACCGCATGAACCCCGACCGACTTCGGGGTTCATCTTCTGGAAACATCCCGGAAACCCCCTGTCCATCCCCCGGAAACACCCTTTCAGGGTGACCGCTTCACAATCAAGGGGCGGGGCTGCACGCGAAAAAGCGAAGGGAGCCGGAATCATGGAGATCCGCATCAGGAGTCTTCAGAGGATCAAGAGCTCAAGCCACATTCGGGCCGTGGCCGAGGTCGAGTACGGGGGGATTCTCTTCCGGGGCCTGAAACTGGAGGAACGCGACGGCGAGTTCCACCTGACCTCGGCAGGGCGGAAGGTGAACGGAATGTGGCAACTGGTGTACGAGCTGCAGAACCCGGACCTGGCCGCTCGTCTCTGCCAGAGCGTGGTCCAGGCCTTCCAGGAAGCCTGAGCGCCGGGCGGGCGGACCGACGTCGCCCGCCCTGGCCAGCCCCCCCCAGGAAAGGCACTCCGATGACACAGGTCCCTCTTGTCTCCACGATGGAATCTCCAGACCATGACCGGGAGCGGGCTTGCTGGCTGGCACTTTCCCAGACTCCAGGTCTGGGCCTCAGGGGCTGCTGGAAAAAGATCCGGGAATCCGGCTCCGCGCTGGCGGCCTGGAGGGAATTGCAATCTCTTGCGGACCGCAGAAGCCAACACCCCTCCCAGAGCCCCCAAAAGTTGCTGGAACATAGCCAACACAGAAGTATCCGAATCATCACCCCGGTGGACCCCGAGTACCCCGACCGTCTGCTGGACCTGCACGACCCTCCCCTGGCGCTTCACGTCCGGGGAGAATCTCCCCTCCGCGAGCCGCCACCGGATCGCAAGACCGTGGCCATCGTGGGATCGCGGCGGGCCACCCCCTATGGCATGTCCTTTGCCGAAAGTCTGGCCCGGGACCTCTCCAGGCAGGGGATTCGCGTGGTCAGCGGCCTGGCTCGAGGCATCGATGCCGCGGCCCACCGCGGAAGCCTCCGAGGCGGTGGCCCCACCCTGGCCATCCTGGGTTGCGGCCTGGGGGTCCACTACCCCCGTGAACATCGCCGTCTACGCCAGGAGATCGAGGCCTGCGGAGCCGTCGTCTCCGAGTACCCTGAACACACCGGCCCCGACCCCTGGAGATTCCCGGCTCGGAACCGGATCCTGGCAGCCCTGGCCGACGTCGTCGTGGTCGTACAGGCAGCCTGCCGGAGTGGAGCCCTGATCACGGCAGACCTGGCCAGCGAAATCGGGCGCGACGTCATGGCTGTCCCCGGGCCCGTCGGTTGGGCCGAGAGTGAAGGCTGCCTGCAGCTTCTGGCGGATGGCGCGGCCGTGGCCCGCTCGGCGGAGGATGTCCTGGACGCCCTGGGGATCCATCTCTCCCTTGCTCCGAAGCGAATTGATCCACCGGACGGAACCTCCGGGGAAGTGCTCGCCGCCCTGGGGTGCGAGGGAGCCCGGGTGGACACGTTGGTAGACCGGACGAGACTGGCTCCCGGTCTGGTCGCGGCGACGCTGGTCCGCCTGGAAGTGGAGGGCCGGGTCCGCCGCCTTCCAGAAGGCATCTGGGTGAAGCTCTGAAAGTCAAGGCAGGGACAGCGGGCGCCGGCTGGAATGTGGCGCGATGCGCATTCTGGTCACCGGAGGAGCGGGTTTCATCGGCTCCCACCTGTGTCGCGCCTTCCTGGATCGAGGGGACCAGGTCGTCGTGGTGGATGATTTCAGCACGGGCCGTCGAGAGAATCTGGCGGATCTGCCCCTGGACATTCTCGAGCACGACATGTGCCACCCGCTTGAGCTGCACGGTCCTTTCGATGCGGTAGTCCACCTGGCCAGTCCAGCTTCGCCCCCGGCCTACCAGGCCCGCCCCCTGCAGACCCTGGAGGTCAACTCCAAGGGGACCGACCACGCCCTGGAGTTGGCTCGGACCCACGGAGCCCGGTTCATCCTGGCTTCCACCTCGGAGGTCTACGGCGACGCGGAAGTCCACCCCCAGACAGAGGATTATCGGGGCAGTGTCAGCCCCGTGGGTCCCCGATCCATGTACAACGAAGCCAAGCGCTTCGCGGAGGCCCTGACCATCAACTTCGGACGGGTGCACAAACTCCCCGTCGGGATCGTGCGCATATTCAACACGTACGGTCCCAGGATGCAGCCGGACGACGGACGGGTAGTGACCAGCTTCCTGGTG
>JAAZKF010000276.1 GCA_012799975.1 Burkholderiales bacterium | reverse complement strand
CCACCCCTAGCCATCCCAGACAAGCCGGCCTCTGAGCGCGAGGAGTTCCTGCGCGAGGCCGCCCCGCCCCCCCTGATGACTCCGCGAGGGAGCGGCGAGACCCTGCGCATCGCCTCCGAGAAGCTGGACTCGCTGCTACGCCGCGGGGAGCAACTGGTCCTGGCCCGCCTGAACAGCCTCCAGAGATGGAACGAAGCTCGCGAGATGGAGAACCAGCTCGAGCAGTTCCGCCGGCACTGGGATGACCATGAGCCCAGCCCGGCCCCCCGGCCCGATGCCGACCGTGAAGAGCTCCGGCGGATCATGGCAGGCCTGCAGCGCCACGTGCGCAACCTGGCCGCCGACCACCACGAACTGGATGCCCAGCTCGGAGTCCTGTTGGATGAAGTCAAGAGCGCACGCCTGGCCCCGGTTCGCCCGCTCCTGGAGGAATTGGAGATGGCGGCCCGTCGAATCGCGCGTCAACTGGGCAAGAAGGTCCGCATCTCGACTCACGGAGGCGAACTCGAGCTGGACCGCAACATCATGGAGGTCTTGAAGGATCCCCTGATCCACCTGGTCCGCAACGCCCTGGACCACGGCCTGGAACGCTCGGATGAACGGCGGGCTGCCAACAAACCCGAAGAGGGGCGCCTGCAACTAGGGGTCACCTCGCGAGGCACCGGCGTCATGGAGTTTCGTGTCGCCGACGACGGGCGCGGCATCCAGACAGTTGAGGTGCTCGAAGCCGCCCGGCAGCAAGGGCTGATCGCCGAGGGCGTCGACATGGATTCGCTGGACCTGATCTTCTCGTCGGGCCTTTCCACCCGCTCGGAGGTCTCCGACCTCTCGGGACGGGGGCTGGGCATGGCCATCGTCCGCGAAAGAGTCGAATTGATCAAGGGGACCGTCCGGGTCCAGACCCAGATCGGCGAAGGAACCACCTTCATACTGTCGATGCCCACCAGCCTGGCCACCTTCGATGGGCTTCTGGTCCGCGAGCGAGGGCGCTTCCTGGTCTTCCCCCTGGCCGGTGTCGAAGCCGTGGCCCGCGTCTACGCCCGGGAAATCCGCTCGGTTGAAGGGAGTCAGGTGATTTTGTTCCGCGGGGTTCTGGCTCCGATCTCGCGGTTGGGACAGGTGCTGGAGATCCCGGTGGTCCCCGGTGAGACTCAACCCGACCCGACCCCGGCCGTGGTAGTCTCAGCGGGTGGCCGCAAGGCCTGCTTCCTGGTAGACGAGATCTTCGGCTCGCAGGAGGTGCTCTCGCGCGATCTGGGCCCCCAATTGCGTCGCGTCCGCTATACCAGCGGGGCCTGCATGATCGGCTATCGCCAGGTGGTCCCGGTCCTCAACGTGACCGACCTGCTGACCTTCGTCCGCGGCGGGGCCCGAGCCGGCCCCACCACTACGACAGCCCGAATCCCCAACCTGCTGGCCGTGGACGACTCGATAACCACCCGGACGCTGATGCGGGGCCTCTTGGAAGCCGGCGGCTATCGAGTCCGAGCAGCAGCCGACGGTATGCAGGCATGGGAACTGCTACAACACGAAGACTTCGACCTGGTGGTCTCAGACGTGGACATGCCGGGTATGACGGGCTTCGACCTGACCACTCGGATCCGCAACCATCCACGCCTGGGACGGCTTCCGGTCATCCTGGTGACCGGGCAGGAGCGTCCCGAAGACCGCCAACGAGGTTTGGAGTTGGGCGCCAACGCCTACATATTGAAGAGTCGCTTTGATGAGGGCATCCTCATGAACACGGTCGAAAAGCTGGTGGGCAGCGCAGACGCGGTGTCCACGCGATGATCCACCTTCTGTACGTCGATCCGGATGAAACCCGGTCAGCCTGGCTGGGAGCGCTGCTGGAAGCCAGCGACTTCCGGATCGTCGGTCGGGCTACCTCCGGCGAAGAAGCCCTTACCCAGGCGGGTCAATGCCAACCCCAGGTGGCCCTGATCCATCTGCGCCTCCCCGACATCTCGGGAGCGGAGACCACCCGGCAGATCATGGAGAACCATCCCGTCCCCGTGGTGCTGCTGGTCGACGCTCCGGACCTGGTGGGTCCCGAGGCCCGCGAATCCGCCCGCTGCGGAGCCACCGCCATCATCGAGACCCCGCCCGCTCCGGAGGCTCCCGGCCATCTGCCCAAGGTGGCGGCCCTGGTCAAGACCCTGCGCCTGATGCACGAGATCCCGGTGGTCAAACGCAAGACACTCCGGCCCCACCTGTGGCTCCCCCGCCCCGCTCAAACGGGACCTCCCCTCCTGATCGGACTGGCTGCCTCGACCGGTGGGCCGGCAGCTGTCCAGTTCCTGCTACAACTGCTCCCCAAGACTTTCCCCGTCCCCCTCCTGCTGGTTCAGCACATGAGCGACGGATTCTCCTCCACCCTGGTCGAATGGCTCCGCCGCACCACTCCCCTGCAAATAGAACCCGCCGAGGACGGCGTGGTCCCACAACCGGGGGCCCTGTACGTGGCAGCCGGCCAGAAGCATGTGGTAGTCCGCTCCGGCCCCGTCCTGGGCCTGGAAGACGGCGAACCGGTCCAAGGCCACCGTCCCTCGGCCAACATCATGCTGGAGAGCCTGGCTCGCACCCTGGGGTCCAGGGCCGTCGGCATCGTGCTGACGGGGATGGGAGACGACGGTGCCGAGGGCCTGCTGGAACTCCGCCGACGGGGAGGTTTGACCTACGCCCAGGACGAACAAAGTTGTGCTATCTACGGAATGCCTCGTGAGGCAGTCCGCCGAGGGGCCGTCCAGAGTTCAATGTCCCTGACGAAACTGGCAGAAGCACTGCAGAAACTGGCGGTACCGAACGCCCCAGACGAGGAGGGATCGCCCTGACCCAGCGGATTCTAGTAGCCGAAGACAGTCGCACCCAGGCCGCCTACCTCCAGATGCTTCTCGAGAGCGAAGGGTACGAGGTTGAAGTCGCCACCGACGGCGAGGATGCTCGGGACAAGGTCGAGAAATTCCTGCCCGACCTGGTGATTTCGGACGTCGTGATGCCTCGCATGAGCGGCTTTGAACTCTGCCGCCACCTGAAGGCGCAGACCCGGACTGCTTCGATCCCGGTAGTCCTGCTGACGGCCCTGGACAGCGCTCAAGACCTCCTGCGCGGCCTGGAAGCAGGGGCTGACAACTTCATCCGCAAGCCCTACGACGAGGACTATCTCCTCTCTCGGGTACGCCGCATCCTGTCCAACCTGGAAGGCGGTTCCAGCCTGGAAGAGCCCGACAGCCCGCTGCACGCAGCCCTGACCGGCCACAAGCTGGACATGACGGCGGACAAGGCCCAGATCGTAGAACTCCTGCTTTCCATGGTCGAGGACCTCTCGCGCACCAACGAAGAGCTGGCCCGAACCAACCGCGAGCTGGACGAGTCCCGGGCCCAGGTGGCCGAGTACACCGCCAACCTGGAGAAGATGGTCCAGGAACGGACCGAAGCCCTCATACGCGCCGAAAAAGTGTCGATCACAGGTGAATTGGCCAGCGGCGTGGTCGCGGAGCTGGCCACCCCGATCCGTTCAATGGTCCAGTTGGCCGAGCTGCTCGGGACCCGAGACCTGGACGAAGACGCGCGCTCGTACGTCGAAGGCATCGCGCGAGCAGCCGACCATTGCCTGACCATCACCGAGGAGATGTTGGCCTTCGGACCCGAGTCCACCCCCCGAAGGACCAGCCTGGACCTCAACGAGATCACCGAGACCACGGCTCGCTTCCACGCCTCAGAGTGGAGAGATGACCGGCTGGAGCTGCGCCTGGACCTGACGCCTTCGCTGCCGGCACTGCAGGCCGACCCGCGACAGATCCGTTCGATGGTCTCGAGCCTTCTGGCCAATGCTCGCGAAGCCATCCTAGACTCGGGACGCGGAAACCTGATCACCGTCTCAACCAGTCAGTCGGGTGGGAAGGCCCTCCTGACCATCGAGGACGACGGACCGGGAATGCCCCTCGAGGTGCTCCGCCAAGCCTTCGAGCCCTTCTACTCAACCCGACCCCAAGGCAGTGGGATGGGACTTTCCTTGTGCCAGGCCATCGTACACCGCCACGGTGGGACCATCCGGCTGGAACCCCGTCCCGATGGCGGAACCCGAGCCGTCATCGAGCTGCCTTTCGTTCCCCGCCTGGAAACCCCGGCCTGACCCGCCAGGCAGGCCTCCTGGTCCTGAACCCGGACCACACCGAGGACCCCGAGCAGATCCGGCGGGCCCGAGCCTAGGCTTCCGGACTCCTGGAGTAGGCCTCCCCCCAGGGCCCGGACCGTCTGGCTCCCCTCCGGTGAGGCCTCCATGAAGAAGGCTCCCAGCCACCTTCCGGCGAACGCGCGGGCCCATGAAATTCCGCGAGGTTCTCCGTTTCGTTTTAGGCGTGCACGACTTTGCCAGGACGGGGACGCTTCTGCCCACCTCGCGTTGGGGTTCCCTCGCCCTGCTGCGAGAGTGCCGACGCCGCAAGGCGCCCCGCCGTATCCTGGAAGTGGGCTCGGGCACAGGCGCAGTCACCTCCGTCCTGGTTTCCTGCCTGGAGCCGGGGGACCGCTTGGTATTGTGTGAAATCAACCCCGACTACGTCGATTACCTGCGTCACCGTTTCGAGGTGGACCCCGATTTTGCCCGGGTTCGAGACCAGGTCGAGATCTTCTCGGGGAGCGTCCTGGACCTTCCAGGGACAGGGACCTATGACTGCATCCTCTCCTCGATTCCCCTCAATACCTTGCCCCCGGGCCTGGTCCGCCAGATCCTCGAGCACTATCGCCAGTTGCTGGCCCCGGGCGGCACCCTCAGCTACATCGAACTGATATGGCTGCGCTGGCTGAGACTCTTCTTCACTCCCGGGCTTTCCGGGCGCCCCTGGCGCGAGGCCCACCGGATTCTGGAAGACTTCATCGGAAAATACCAGGTCTACCGCGAAACCGTCTGGGCCAACCTGCCTCCAGGGTGGGTCCGTCACTTCCGCTTCACCCCCCCTCAAACCCGGGATGTCGAGATGCTGCGCCCGATCGAAGGCCGCAAGACCCTGGTCATGGGGCCGATCCGGGTAGCTTCCGATACCCTGAAGTTTGTCGTGGGCCTGGGAGGCCTGGCCTGGACGCTGCGCCGGGCCGGGACGCTGGTCTGGTCTCTCCCCCTCCTGCTGACGGCCGGCATCGCCACCTTCCTGCGCGACCCTCACCGGAAGGTGAATCCCGATCCGGACCTGGCCCTCTCGGCCTGCGACGGCCGGATAATGGCCATCGAAAGGGTGAAGGACCCTCACCTGGGAGAGGAAGAATGGCTGCGGATCTCCGCTTTTCTCTCGTTGTTCGACGTGCACATCAATCGGATCCCGGTCTCAGGGCGCATCGTGGATCGCTTCGAGGTCGACGGCGGCGCCGCACCGGCATTCCAGAAGAAGGCCGAAAACAACTACGCCTGCTACCTGGTCCTGGACACTCCTCAGGGCCGGGTGGTCAGCGTCCAACGCGTAGGCATCATCGCCCGACGCATCGTCAACTGGATGGGTCTGGGCGAATTGGCCGCCCAAGGCGAACGCTATGGCCTGATCCGCATGGGTTCCCGGACCGACGTCTATCTGCCCCCCGACGTCTATGAGCCCCTGGTCCACCCGGGTCAGAAGGTGGTAGCAGGCATCACACCTCTGGCTCGCTATACCGGTTCTTCAGCCAGATGATAGGGCCGCTGAGTATGTAGGCCGCTGCCAGGGTCCAGGCTGTCCAAGGCAGGTTCACCGCCGCTGCCAGGGCTACCAAACCCCAGAACCATACGGGGATCCGAAGCAGCCGGCCCACCTTGGGATAGGGGAAGACGCTGACCATCAACAGGCCCAACAGGATGACCATGAGCGCTCCCCAGGTAGAGGAGAGGTGCGGGCAGGTGAGATAGACGATGGCCACCACCGCGGCAACCGAGGTGGTAGGCATGCCCTGAAAATACTGGGGCGGGGACAACGGGTCGGCCGTCACGTTGAAGCGGGCCAGGCGAACTGCCCCGGTGAAGACGTAGAAAGAACTGGCCCCCGCGATCAGATAGAAGGGGGCCTCGGGCGAAAACCAGTAGTAGGCCAGGGCTGCGCTGCCGATGCAGAAGCTGGTGAAGTCGGCCAGCGAATCCAACTGCGCGCCGAAGGGACTGCTGACCTCCCACTTGCGGGCCAGGCTCCCATCGCAGGCGTCCAGGATCACACAGGCTAGCAGGCACATGGCCGCCAGGGGGAAGAGATCCTGGGAAGCATATAACAAGGCCATGAGGCCCAACAGCAGGTTGAGCCCAGTGAAACCGGTGACGATCAAGAACCGGATCTGGGGTGCAACAAGGCTGATTCTATTCAAAGCGACTCCAAACCCCAAAGCTGTGGGACGTTCTGGATATTTTCGGCTACCCGGACCGACAAACCTGCCGAGGCTATTGGGTCAGGGGAACACCGGCGATAAGGCGCTGCACGTCCAGGAAGGTGACCAACAGGACCACGGCCAGCAGGACGAAGAGCCCCACCTGGTGGACCAGCGCTTCCTTCTTGTAGTCCAGCTCTCGTCCCCGCAAGCCGCCGATGGCCAGGACCAGCAGGCGGGCCCCGTCCAGCGCAGGAAAGGGGATGATGTTGAAGGCGCCGACTGCCGCGTTGATCAGGGCTACGATGTAGAGGAACTTGCCCAACCCCTGGTCGGAGAGTTCGAAGATCATCTGCATGATCCCGATCGGTCCGGACATGGAGGCCTTGACCAGGTCCGGGTTGAGGACCTTGGCAGCCAGTTGCTGGACGATGATCACCGGCGCAACGATCAGCTTACCGATCAGCCAGAACGAGTGTTGGACCACCAGACCGAAAGTCACCGGCTGGAGTTGCAGGCCGAGTTCCCCCGTGTTGGCGGGGCGTGAGTCGAGTTCCAGGCGCACGTGCTCGCCAGCGCGGGCCACGTCGAAGCGCAGCGGATCGGCCGAGGCGACTCCCGTGGAGAGTTCCCCCAGCACTTCATCAAGGGCATTGACATCGGCGATGGAACGCCCATTGACCAGGTACAGGATATCCTGCGGCAAGAATCCAGCCTGTTGGGCCGGGCTGCCGGGCACGACTCCGGATACCACGCTGGTGGTCTGGTCGATGAACTGGAATTCGGTGACCTGCGCCGGCATGATACCGATCTTGCCGACCGGCCAGGCATCCAGGGCCAGCATCGAGACCTGGGCAGGCTGGGGATTCCCCTGCCGGGTCAGAGAGACCTGGATCTCCTCCACCCCCCCGGAATGGGCCCGACTGATCTTCTGGAAGGCTTCGAGGAGTTCAGGAACCGAGTGGACGGGCTGACTGTCCACAGCGGTGATCACGTCGCCGGCAGCCAGACCCCCGGCGACCACCTCCCTACCGTAGGCCCCGACGGCCACCAGCTGGGGAAGCCCGTTCTGGACATTATCGGGGTGAAAGGTCAACCCTCCTACCTGGATATTGGGAACCACCGCGAGGTTGAGTTTCTGGTCTCCCCGGGCGACGGTCAACTGGATCGTCTCACCGGGATATTTTTCGATGGCATCGACCATCTCGCTACCCGAGACCACAGAGATCCCGTTCACGGCCTCAATCCGGTCCCCATACTTCAGGCCGGCAGTGGCTGCCGGAGAGTCCTCATAAACCTTCATCACCTGGGGCAGGCTGTTGGGGGTGAGATCCACCAGGCCGTACAGAGCCCCGACGAACCAGAACAGAAGCAGGGCCGAGGCGAAGTTCATGGTGACTCCGCCCACCACTACCAGCATGCGCTGCAGGATGGTCTTGTCGTTGAAGTTCCCCTCCAACTCCTTGATGGTCTCATAGCGCCGGTCGGGCAGGTAGCGGACATGATTGCAGACCGCCTGGAAATCGTGGATTTCGCCTTCGGGAACCTGGCTGGCCTGACCCTGCAGGGCCGCCAGGACCTCGTCGCGGGTTCCCGGCAGGGCCCCCTCCGGAAGGTACTGCGCAACAGTCTTGAATTCCGACTGGCTCTCGTCAGCGGCGGGGTCTTCCCCCAGCATCTGTACGAACCCCCCGAAGGGCAAGGCGCACACGCTGAACTCGGTCCCCCGAAAATCGAAGGAGAAGAGGCGCGGCCCGAAGCCCAACGAGAAGCGGGGGCAGCGGATGCCCACCTTGCGGGCTATCAGTAAGTGGCCCGACTCGTGGATGAAGATGATGAAGCCGAAAGCCAGCAGTACAGCGATGAAGCCCGGCAGGTTGCCGAGCGCCCATTCCAAAACGAACAATTCAGACCTCCCGAAGGGGCTCCCGTACCCATGGGCCACTGCGGAATCCCAGCCTGGGGGCCCGGTCGGGAACCGTGACCGAGCGAGGCAACCGAGGGGTTTCCGGCTGGGTTCCTAGATTCTACCCCGCTGGGAGGGCCTTGCCAAGACCAGTCAGAGACCCAGGACCATGAATCCGTTGCCTGTCGTGAGAAGCGGGGGTCCGGCCGGGTTCCCAGGTCCTACGGCCCGGTTGCTGACTTCAGCACCCCCCGATTCCGGCAGGCAGGCTTTCTGCTCGCTGCCGAGCCTCCTGATCCGCCCCCTCCAGGTCCTCCAGGGAGGGATTGCCAACGGGTCGATGAGCGTCCATACATGCCCGGATGGTGGCGGGGATATCCAAGAACCCGATCTCGTGGCGCAGGAAGCGGGCCACCGCGACTTCGTTGGCCGCGTTGAGGACCGCGGGCATGGTTCCCTGAATCCGGCCCGCCTCAAAGGCGTAGGAAAGACAAGGAAAATCAGCCGTCCTGGGCTCTTCAAAGTTCAGATGACGGCAGGCCTCCAGGCCCAGGGCAGACCAGGTCCTGGGAAGCCGCTCCGGCCAAGCCAGGGCATACTGAATCGGGGTGCGCATATCCGGTGGGCCCATCTGGGCCAGGACCGAGCCGTCCACGAACTCGACCATGGAGTGGATCACGCTCTGGGGATGGACCCAAACCTCGATCCGGTCGGCTGGGAGGTCGAAGAGATGGACCGCTTCCAGCACCTCGAAACCTTTATTCATCAAAGTGGCCGAGTCGATGGTGATCTTGGCCCCCATGCTCCAGGTCGGATGACGAAGGGCCTGCTCGGCGGTGACGGCGCCCAGCTCCTCTCGGGGCAGAAGGCGGAAAGGCCCCCCCGAGGCGGTAAGGAGGATCCGCTGCAGCGAACCGGCGGGCTGCCCCTGCAAGCACTGGAAGATCGCCGAATGCTCCGAATCCACCGGCAGGAGCGGACAGTTATTTCGGCGGGCCAGACTGGTAACCAGCTCGCCTCCCACCACCAGGGTCTCCTTGTTGGCCAGCGCGATCGGCTTGCCGGCCTGAAGGGCCGCCAGGGTAGGCCTCAGGCCCGCCACACCGACCAGGGCCGAGACCACGACGTCGGGATCGGGCCGCGAGGCTACAGCCAGGACACCCTCCTCGCCCGCCTCGATGGGAATCCCCGATCCGCTCAGCGCTTGACGCAGGTCCGGGAGGAATTGCGGGTTTCCCAGGGCCACCACGTCGGGACGGAACTTCAGGGCCTGTCGGGCCAGCGCCTCCCAAGAGCGATTGGCGGCCAGGACCCCGATCCGGAAGCGATCTGGAAAGGCCTCCACCACTTCCAGGGTCTGGGTGCCGATTGACCCGGTGGAGCCGAGCAGAGAGACAGTCTTCATCTTCGGGACCTCGGAGGCGAAGTCGGGCTACATGAACCAGGTCACGTATAAGTAGAATACGGGGGCGGCCAGGAAGTAGGAATCAAACCGGTCCAGCACGCCTCCATGCCCCTCGATCAGGTTGCCGGAGTCCTTCACGCCCACATCGCGCTTCAGGGCCGACTCCCAGAGGTCCCCGACCTGGGCCGTCAGGCTGCCCAGAATGGCCAAGGTCAGGCAGTGGGCCGGGGCGATGCCGAACCAACGGCCCAGATACCACCCGATCAGCGTGGCCAGGATCAACCCACCCAAGGCCCCTTCCACGGTCTTGCCAGGGCTGACCTGGGGGCAGAGCTTCGTCCGACCCAGGGCTTTGCCGACAAAATAGGCCCCCACGTCCGTGGCAGCGCACAGGGTTACCAACCAGGTCACCAGCCCGGCCCCCGTGACCAGCGAGGCCTCGGTGCCCGCCGGCAGGCTCTCCAATTTGCGCAACAGGATGAAGTGAGCGGGCAGCCAACCGCAGTACAGGAATCCCATGATCGTCGTGGAACCGTCGACCAGGGCCGAAACCCTCTGAGGACTGCGGAAGACGAAAAGGACCAGAGAGGCAACCACGCACAGCAGCACCACATGGGCCAGGCAGCCATCGTCCAGGAAGTAGGCCCCCAGGACGATCAGGATGGTGGCCGCCGCGCCGGTGCGTCGAGCCGGCCGGAAACCCTTGAATTCGGTCAGGTCATAGACCTCCGAAACTCCGAAGAGCGCGAAAAGAAGAACCAGAAGGGCGAAGGGGAAGGGACCGGC
The DNA here is from genome assembly GCA_012799975.1 of Burkholderiales bacterium. Taxonomy (GTDB): domain Bacteria; phylum Vulcanimicrobiota; class Xenobia; order Xenobiales; family Xenobiaceae; genus Xenobium. The sequence goes on along the minus strand of JAAZKF010000276.1, from coordinate 8,855 downwards.
CCAGATCAGGGCGGCGGCAGCCAGGGCCAAGGGGAGTCCCGTGGCCACCCGCTGGGTCAGGCGACGGAGCCTGGCCTCGGCAGAGCGGTCCGGACCTTCATCCACGTATTCATCCATGGGCTGGGGTGTCTGCGTCAACTTCAAGCTCCCTGCGGGTCCGGAGTGGACCCTCCATATCTCCGATCCCGCTGTTGGTAATCCACCAGGGCCTGCAGGAGGACCTTGCGGGTGATATCGGGCCAGAACAAGTCGGTGAACCAGAATTCGGTATAGGCGATCTGCCAGAGCAGGAAATTCGAGACCCGCAGCTCGCCACTGGTGCGAATCAGCAGATCCGGATCCGGTTGTCCCCCCGTCCACAAGGCCCCGGACAAGGTGTCCTCGGCAATGGCCTCCGGGGACAGGCGACCGGCCTGCACCTCGCGGGCCAGCTTGCGACAGGCCTCGGTCAATTCCTCGCGCCCGCCGTAGTTCAGTGCCAGATTCAAGACCATCTCAGAGTTGTTCCGGGTCGCCTCCTCGGTGGCCTGCAACTCCCGGCGGACCCCCTCGGGAAGCGCATCGATCCGGCCTACCGCCCGAAAGCGGATTCCGGTCCGTTGCAACTTCTGGCGCTCGCTGCGGGTGTAATGCTCGAAGAGCTGCATCAACACCTGCACCTCCGCCGGCGAGCGCCTCCAGTTCTCGGCCGAGAAGGCGTAGGCCGTCAAGACCTGTATTTCCAACTCTCGACAGGCCTCCATCACGCGACGGAAGGCCTTGACTCCAGCCCGATGACCCATCAGGACCGGGAGACGGCGCTGTTTGGCCCAGCGGCGATTGCCATCCATTATCACCGCCACATGCCGAGGCAGGCGGGTCGGATCCAAGCGCGCTTGCAGTTCTCCTTCGTCGAGCTGGTCCAGGAGAGGAGATGTAGTAAGCGTCATGCTCTTGGCGCAAGCCGACGGTAGGCTGGATAGGCCAGGATCCACTCCGCCCCCCCCGGTCCTTCCCGGAGCGCGACCACCCGCAGGCAACCCTCTCCCGCACAGGGGCGAGGTGGGCCCACCACCCGGACGCACGCTGGTCCCTCCCCTGCCTGGCGGCTGGCCGCAAGGGCTGACAGGAAGAAGCGACCGAGCGGGTCTCCGCTCAAACCTCCATGATCTCCTTTTCCTTGGCAGCCAGGACCTTGCCCAGTTCCTCGATGATGCGGTCGGTCAGCTTCTGGATCTGGTCCTGGGTGCGCTTGACCTCGTCCTCCGGGGCGCCGTCCAGGCGCTTGAGGGCGTCCAGCGAGTCGCGTCGGATATTGCGCAAGGCCACACGGGCCTCTTCGGTCATCTTGCGGGCCAGCCTGACCAGTTCCTTGCGACGCTCCTCGGTCAGGGGGGGGAATACCAGGCGGATCTGGGCCCCGTCGTTGGTGGGGTTGATACCCAGATCGGACTTCTGGATGGCACGCTCGATGGCATGCAGGTTGTGCCGGTCAAAGGGCTGGATGGTCAGCATACGGGGTTCGGGAACCGCGATGCTGGCGACCTGGTTCAGCGGCATCTCCGAACCATAGGCTTCGACCACGATCCGGTCGAGCAGGGCCGGGGTGGCCCGTCCGGTGCGGATGGTCGAGAAGTCGCGGGCCAAGGATTCCTGGGTCTTCTTCATCCGCTCTTCGGTCTGGGGGAGCAGGCTGGCGTCGATCACGGTCATCACTCCTTCACGAGAGTCCCGATCTCTTCTCCCGACATGATTCTCTTGATGTTACCGGGAGCGGCAATATTGAATACCAGGATCGGAAGTTTGTTGTCCATGCACAGCGAGATGGCCGTGGCATCCATGACCTTCAGGCCGCGTTTGAGAACATCTAGATAGTCCAGGGTCCGGAACATACGCGCGTCGGCGTTGTGGACCGGGTCCGAATCATAGACTCCGTCGACCTTGGTCCCCTTCAAAATAACGTCGGCCCCGATTTCCAGGGCCCGAAGGGCTGCCGTAGTATCCGTGGTGAAATAAGGATTCCCGGTCCCACCGGCGAAGATGACCACGCGCCCCTTCTCGAGATGGCGTATGGCCCGACGCCGGATGAAGCGTTCGGCCACCTCGGCCATCTGCAGGGCCGTCTGGACCCGGGTATCTACCCCAACCTTCTCCAGGGCATCCTGAAGGGCCAAGGCATTGAGCACCGTCGCCAACATGCCCATGTGGTCCGCGGCTGCCCGGTCCATCTCCGGAGCCATCCGGCCCCGCCAGATATTTCCCCCACCCACCACGACGGCGACCTCCATCCCCATCTGCCGGATCTCCCGGATTTCCTCGGCGTACCGGGCGATGGTATCGGGATGGATTCCGAAGCCCTCCCCTCCCGCAAAGACTTCGCCGGAGAGTTTGAGAAGGATTCTCTTGAAGACCATTCCTGTCCTGGAAGGGGTAGAATCGGCTGCAGCCTGGTTGACCTGGGGGATCACCTGTTCCTCCGGACACAGGCCACCGTAGGTCCGGGGCCAAGGGTCTGGCACCTATTCTGCCTGGGGGGATCCATTCCTGCCCGGGCCTCGCTGCGAACATCGCTGCCAGGGGCTGACGGCAGGCTCGATCCCCACAGAATATTTTTGCCTCGGGTCCCTGCCGGTGCCAGGCGTACACACGACGAGGCCGGCGAGCGAAAGGGCTGCCGGCCTCGCAGAAGACCCTATGGGAAGACTACTCGCCCAGGGCGAAGCGCGCAAAGCGCTTGACCTGGATATTCTCGCCCACCACGCTGATGGTCTGCTTGATCAGGTCCTGGACCTTCATCGAAGCATCGCGGATATAGGCCTGTTCGAGCAGGCAGATGCTATCGATGTACTTGTCGACCTTACCGGAGGCGATCCGGTCGGCCATCTGCTCGGGCTTGCCATCCTCGATGGCGGCCTGGCGGTAGCCGGCCTTCTCCTTCTCGATAAAATCGGCCGGGACCTCATCCTTCGAGATGTACTTCGGAGCCATCGCGGCAACCTGCATGCACAGTTCGGTCAGAAGCTTCTGGAAGGCCTCATTCTTGGCGACGAAATCGGTCTCGCAGTTCAGCTCGACCAGGACGCCCAGGCGGCCTGCCCCGTGGATATAGGAACCCACGCGGCCTTCGCTGGTGGCCCGGCTGGCCTTCTTCTCGGCCCTGGCCATGCCTTTCTGGCGCAGCCAGTCCATCGCCTTCTGGAGATCCCCTCCGGTGGTCTGGAGAGCCTCTCGGCAATCCATGATCCCGGCGCCTGTGACTTCGCGGAGTTCTTTAACCTGCGTCGCTGAGATGGTGATAGTGGTCATGGAAATGTTCACCTCTTGAAAAGCTGGCCCGGAGACGAGCCGGACAGACCGGCCATGTGGCCGGGATACTGCAATCGATTGGGTAGCGGACTATTCGTCGGCGCGCCAGACCCCGACAGTGACCTCTTCCAGGGCACCCTCTTCGGTCGTATAGGTGAAGGTCTCGGTCTCCACCTCCAGGGCGGCCTCCTCGACCTCGGGCTCTTCAGCGACCTCGGCGGCCTGCTCGGAGATCTCGGCCTCCATCTCGGCCTTGGCCTCGATGATGGCGTCTGCGATCTTACCGGTAATCAGGCGCACGGCGCGGATGGCGTCGTCGTTGCCCGGGATCGGGAAGTCGATCTCGTCGGGATCGCAGTTGGTGTCCACGATGGCCACCACGGGGATGCCGATTTTGCGGGCTTCGGTCACGGCGATGTATTCCTTGCGCGGGTCCACCACGTAGATGGCTCCCGGCAACGTCTTCATATCCTTGATGCCGCCCAGGAACTTCTCGAGCTTCATCCGCTGGTCTTCCAGGCGCAGAACCTCCTTCTTGGGGAGACGCTCGAAAACGCCGGTCTCCTTCATCTCCTCGAGGTCCTTCAGGCGCTGGATGCGGGTCTGGATGGTCTTCCAGTTGGTCAACATCCCGCCCAACCAGCGCTGGGTCACGAAAAACTCGCCACAGCGACGGGCGTCCTCGGCGATGGTGTCCTGGGCCTGCTTCTTGGTGCCCACAAAAAGAATCGGCCGCGGGTTGTCCACCTGGGCCTCGCAGATGCGGCGGTTCTCGAAGTCGTATTGCCCCTTCACGACCGCCTTGACGAAGTTATAGGCTTCCTTCAGCCGGATTACCGTCTTCTGAAGGTCGATGATATAGATGCCGTTGCGCTCGGTGAAAATATAGCGCGACATCTTGGGATTCCAGCGCCGGGTCTGGTGCCCGAAGTGGACACCGGCCTCCAGGAGCTGTTTCATGCTGATCAAGGCCATGGACTCTTCCTCCTGCCGGGTTTTCCGGTCCCCTTCCGGGGGCCGCCTCACGGCCTCTCGCTCCGCGCCGACCCCCATGGGCACCCGGGCGGAAAGAAAGCCGCTGTGGGATACGCCCTCCTGGGCGCTGAAGGTAAACTATAACAGCGGCGGCTGACCGGCGTCAACCGCCGCTGAGCCCAATCCGCCGTCAAAATAGTCTGAGGCGAGCTCGAATCCTCTGCGCACTGGGCTCTGGGCTTTGGACTGTGGCCTCGATTCGTTCACCCAACGGGTGAAACGAAGCCGGTGAGGCGTGGGTGGCGGTCGTTGCCGGCTTCTCTCGTCGTCTTGACCCCAGACGCTCGATGAAGCTGTTCCTCACCGGCGAGCCCCGAGCCCCCACCTTCCTACCCGACAGGGAGTCCCGTCCCGACGCGGAAGGGGGTTGGCTTCCCGCGGGCCACGGCGCCCGTAGAACTGCAAAAGGGCTTTCCAGGCCCGCCACCGGGACAGAAAGGTCGACCTCGATGGATTCCGCGATCTCCCGCCTCAAGACCTACTTCCTGCAGACCTATGGCTGCCAGATGAACGTCTATGACTCGGAGATCCTGGCCTCGCTGCTGGAGGCGCAGAACTACCAGCCGGCCACAGCGCCTGAGCAGGCCGACGTGCTGGTCTTCAACACCTGCTGTGTACGGGACAATGCCGACCAGAAGGTCTACGGGCGCCTGGGCGACTTCAAATTCATCAAAGCGGAAAGACCTGGTCAGATCCTGGTGGTAGCGGGATGTCTGGCCCAGAAGGATGGCGAGGCCTTCCTCGAGCGCTTCCCCCAGGTCGACATCGTGTTGGGGACTCACGATGTGCAGGCTCTACCTGAGCTGGTCCAGCGCGTGCAGGCGGGCGAGGGGCGCATCGTCCAGGTGGGTCGGCAGGGCCACCATCTCGACTTGCCGGCCAGTCCGCGCGGGGCCTCCAGCGCCATGGTCCCCATCTCGATGGGTTGCGACCAATGGTGCACCTACTGTATCGTGCCCTACGTTCGGGGCCAGTTGCACAGCCGCCCGGTGGTCCAGGTCCTGGCCGAGGTCCGCCGCCTGGTGGGCCTGGGTTACCGCGAGATCATGCTCCTGGGTCAGAACGTCAACGACTACGGGCGGGATCTCCAGCCCCAGGTCGAGTTCGCAGACCTGCTGGAGGCATTGGGGGGACTCGATGCCCCGGACCGGCTTCGCTTCACCTCGCCGCATCCGGCGGGGTTCACCCCGCGGGTGATCCAGGTCATGGCGGCCAACCCGTCGGTCTGCGAGCACATCCATCTGCCCCTGCAGGCCGGCGACGACCAGGTCCTGGCCCGCATGAAGCGCGGCTATACCGGCCAGCAATTCCTCGACCTGGTCGCCAGGCTGCGCCAGGCAATTCCCGACCTAGGTATCACCACCGACATCATCGTAGGCTTCCCCGGCGAGACCGAGGCCCAGTTCCAAAGGACCCTGGAGGTGGTTCAACAGGCGCGCTTCGATTCGGCCTTCATGTTCGCCTATTCACCCCGACCCGGGACTCCGGGCAGCCTCTTCACCGACCAGGTACCCGAATCCGAGCGGATGGAGCGGTTATACCGACTGATCCACCTGCAGAACGGGATCTCCGAAGAGAAACACCGCCAACGGATGGGCAGGGAGGTCGAGGTCCTGGTGGAGGGCCGGAGCAAGAAGACCTCCTCCCGTCTGACCGGAAGGACCCGCCAGAACTGGCTGGTCCACTTCGACTCCGAAGAGGACTTCTCGGGACGCCTGGCCCGGGTCCGTCTGGACCAGGCCTTCATGTGGGGATTCGTGGGGACCTTGCTGGAGGTCGAGCCCAGCGCCGGCTCCTGACGCAGGAGTTCGCAACCACCCGCGGAAAATCGGTTCCTCAAGTCCCGGCCAGGGTGCCGGCAAACGCGCGCGAGGTATCCGAACATGCGTCGAACTTCCCTCCTTATGGGCCTGCTGGGCCTGGCGCTCATGCTGCCGGCCCGGGCCGACATGGCCGAGTCGCTGCGCCGTGAGTTCCATCCCTGGTCCGAGTTGGGCATCACCATCCTGACCGACTCCAACTACGCGAATCTGGACGCGATCCTGCGCTCCGGGCAGACCCGCGTCCTGGTGCTGCAGGCCTCGCCCGAGAAGATCGATGCTGCCCAAGCCCGGAAGATCTTGGACTGGGTGCGCACGGGCCACTCGATCTGGTTCTACGACGCGCGTCTGGCTCCGTATTTCGGCATGCGGCCATTCATGCTCAAACCCGAACAGTTCCGGGGTCGTCCCGAGAATGGACAGTTGGGAGACAAGGTACACCCCGGCATGGCCACGGTTGTCCTGGCCACGGGGTCACATGAGGTCCTGGCCGGAGTCGGACAGGCCACCATCTGGTTGCCCGAACTCGAACCCGGGACCTACGGTGCCGTGGCCGTGGAGGGGGACACCGTCCCCTTGCTTCAATTCATGTCGGATTCTCCGGCTTTGGCCGCCCTGCGCCGGGACGGACGCGGCCTGGTGGTCTTCAAACCGCTGCTGTGGGTCAAGCCCTTGTCCGGCGAGCGCTTCCAGTCCAACCTGATGGAATTCTCGGCCGGCTTCCCGGTACCCGGCTCGGGCGGAGAAGGACGCCTGGGGGTGCCTCCGGGTCCTGAAGCCCCCTGGGTTGAGGGAAGTCCGGCCATCACAATCCCCGCGGAGGAGGCCCTGGTCCTGGCCGATCCCTTGCCGGCGGCCCAGCATCACCCCCCCGCCGGAGACAGGGGCTCCCAAGCATCCCCGCCCCAGACGGATCCGAAAATGTCGGACCGGGTAGAAACCAAGGGGGAAGGCCTGCTGACGGGGCGGATCCTGAACCGCGAATTCCGCTTCGAGACTTCCAGCGATAGCCTGAAGCTTACCCGCGAGTCGATCCGTTGGATCCAGGTCGGCGCTTCCTCGCTGGATCTGGACCGCCTGGAGACCCGGGACGGGCAGAACCTGGCGGGGATCTGGATGGATGACAAACTGCAGATCGAGTTGCCGTCAGGTGTCCGCTCCATCGCCAAGCGCCAGATCTCCAGAATCGAGATCGAAGAACAGCCCTGAGCCGGGATTTGTGCTCCCCGGCAGTTCCCCTGGAGGATTCCATGTCCGAACCCAAGTCCCCACAGGTCACCTGCCCGCCCTTGGTGGAGAGGACGCCCCGGCAGATCGTCGAGGAACTGGACCGCTTCATCATCGGTCAGGACAAGGCCAAGCGGGCCGTAGCCGTGGCCTTGCGCAATCGCTACCGCCGCGAGTGCCTTCCGGAAGACCTGCGCGACGAAGTGGTTCCCAAGAATATCCTGATGATCGGCCCGACCGGCGTGGGAAAGACCGAGATCGCGCGGAGGCTGGCGCGCTTGGCCAATGCCCCCTTCCTGAAGGTCGAGGCCACCAAATACACCGAGGTGGGCTATGTCGGGCGCGATGTCGAGTCGATGATCCGCGAGCTTACCGAGATCTCGGTGCGGATGGTCGAGCTGGAGCGCTTCGAAGGAGTGCGCGAGCAGGCACGCGAGCGCGCCTTGGAGCGCCTGGTGGACCTGCTCAAGCCACGTCCCCGCGAAGCGGCTCCGATGGTCAACCCCCTGCAGCTTTTGTTCAGCGGAGCGGCCGGACAGGCCCCTGCGGCTACTCCCTCGCCCTCCGAGACGGCTGACCTGGAAGAGGAGCGCGTGGAGTTGCGCCGGCGGATCCGGGAGGGAGAGTTGGACGACGTCCCGGTGGAGATCGAGGTGGAGGAGGGCCTGCCTTCCGAAATCCAGATCTTCTCTGCCATGGGCATGGAGGAGATGGGAGTGAACTTCCAGGATCTCCTGGGGGGCCTTCTTCCCAAGCGCAAGAAGGCGCGACGCCTGCCCCTCTCAGAGGCCCGCCGGATCCTGGCACTGGAGGAAGCCCGCAAGCTGGTGGACTCCGACGAGGTCAAGAGGGAGGCCGTGGCCCGGGTCGAGCGCCGGGGCATCCTGTTCCTGGACGAGCTCGACAAGATCGCGGGCCGGGAGAAGGGGTCGGGGCCGGACGTCTCGCGCGAAGGGGTCCAGCGGGACATCCTTCCCATCGTGGAGGGTTCGACCGTGGCCACCAAACACGGTCCGGTTCGAACCGACCACATCCTCTTTATTGCGGCGGGCGCCTTCCATATCTCCAAGCCCTCGGACCTGATCCCCGAACTGCAGGGGCGCTTCCCGATCCGGGTCGAGTTGGACCCGCTGGGCGAAGAGGACTTCCGGAGAATCCTGATCGAGCCAGAGAACTCGTTGATCCGCCAGTACCAGGCCCTGCTGGCCACCGAAGAGGTGACGGTGGAGTTCAGCGAGGATGGTCTGGACGAGCTGGCCAGGGTAGCCCAGGCCGTGAACCAGCAGACCGAGAATATCGGGGCTCGGCGGCTGCACACTATCCTCGAGAGGGTCCTGGAGGATATCTCATTCGACGCCCCCGAGCGCCCCGGCAGTGCCCTGACCGTCGATCGGGCTTATATCCAGACTCAGTTGCAGGACGTCCTGCAGGACCAGAACCTCTCGCGGTTCATACTGTAGGAGCCAGTCTGGGCCCTGAACCGGGGCT